>NZ_CBTK010000225.1 GCF_000531125.1 Candidatus Contendobacter odensis Run_B_J11
GGCGGGGTAGTCGGAACCAACGCGGCGCGGATGGCGGTTGGCATGGGAGCGCGGGTGACGGTACTGGATCGTTCGCTGGTACGATTGCGGGAACTGGACGATCTGTTTCAGGGCCGGTTGTTGACCCGCTTCGCGACGCTGGAAGCAGTAGAAGAGGAAGTGCTGATGGCGGATCTGACCGTTGGTGCAGTGCTGATACCCGGCGCAGCGGCGCCCAAGCTGATTCCACGGGGGCTGCTGGCGGCGATGAAGCCGGGTTCGGTGCTGGTGGATGTCTCGATTGACCAAGGCGGCTGCTTTGAGACTTCGCATCCGACCACCCATGCCGATCCCACCTATATTATTGATGGAGTAGTGCATTACTGCGTGGCCAACATGCCCGGCGCGGTGGCGCGCACCTCGACTTTCGCCCTCAACAACGCCACCTTGCCTTACATCCTGCAACTGGCCGATCAGGGCGCGGTTGCGGCGCTTCGGAACGATCCCTGCCTGCGCGCCGGGTTGAATATCCATTGTGGACGAGTCACCTATCGGGCGGTGGCTGAAGCATTGGGCTATGACTACCTGCCGCCCGAAGATGCGCTGGCCGCAGCGTGATCGGACTTGCTGACGAGCGGGACGGATGACTTGCGCCGGTTCCGTCGTTACAATCCTTCCCCCTTTGTCTACCCCGGATGTTGGAAGCCATGCAGGAACTGAATCCCTATTTCAACCAGATTAGCGACTTACGGGGACGCTGCGCGTCTCTGAGGGGGTATCTTTGACTTCGAGACCAAGCGTGAGCGGCTGGATGAAGTCAACCGGGAGTTGCAGGAGTCGAATGTCTGGAACAACCCGGATCGGGCGCAGGCACTAGGCAAGGAACGCGCTCTGTTGGAAGCAGTGGTCAACCGGCT
This sequence comes from Candidatus Contendobacter odensis Run_B_J11, assembly GCF_000531125.1. Taxonomy (GTDB): domain Bacteria; phylum Pseudomonadota; class Gammaproteobacteria; order Competibacterales; family Competibacteraceae; genus Contendibacter; species Contendibacter odensensis. The sequence goes on from NZ_CBTK010000225.1 coordinate 897, forward strand.
GGAACATCTTGACCGGGGTTTGAACGAGGTCGCCGAGCTGCTGACCTTGGCCGGCGAAGAAGGGGATGAGGCGGCGGTCGCTGAGGTGGTGGGGGATTTGGAGAGCTGCGCCCGTATCGTTGCCGATCTGGAATTTCAACGGATGTTTTCCGGCGAACTGGACGCCAGCAATGCCTTCGTCGATATCCAGGCCGGTTCTGGCGGCACCGAGGCGCAGGACTGGGCGGAGATGCTGCTGCGGATGTATCTGCGTTGGGGCGAGCGGCGCGGTTTCAAAACCGAATTGCTGGAAGTATCGCCGGGTGAAGTGGCGGGGATTAAAAGCGCCAGCATTCGTTATGAAGGCGATTACGCCTACGGCTGGCTGCGAACCGAAACCGGCGTGCATCGCCTGGTGCGCAAATCTCCGTTTGATTCCGGCAACCGTCGCCACACCTCGTTCGCAGCAGTATTCGTCGCCCCAGAAGTGGATGACGATATCGAAGTGGACATCAATCCGGCGGATTTGCGCGTAGACGTGTACCGCGCTTCCGGGGCGGGTGGTCAGCATGTCAACCGTACTGAATCAGCGG
>NZ_CBTK010000226.1 GCF_000531125.1 Candidatus Contendobacter odensis Run_B_J11
ATGTCTTTACGTTGCAGAGTACCACCTTATTTGCCTGTCCGAAATTTGGGGTCCATTATACAAGATTCAAAGCATCTTCAAACGCGATATGACCAGCACGCGGAAAACGCTGCTTGAAGGCCAATGGACGCTGCCAGAATTCGAGTACCTAGCGGGCAACCCGTGGGTTTTCACCGAAAAGGTCAATGGCATCAATATTCGCATCCTTTTCAAGGATGGAGGCGTGACATTCGGCGGGCGCACCGAAGGTGCGCATATTCCGGCGCCATTGGTGACGCGACTGAACGAGCGGTTTTTGCCGCTGGCGGCGAAGTGGGCCGAGGTGTTCGCGGAGGGCGCTGCCGTGCTGTATGGCGAGGGCTACGGCGCCAAGATTCAGAAGGGCGGCGGCAATTATCGGCAAGACCAAGACTTCGTTTTGTTCGACGTAAAATGCGGAGAATGGTGGTTGCAACGCGCCGACGTTGAAGATGTTGCCGCGAAGCTCGGTATTGATGTGGTGCCGATCATCGGCGAGGGCACGCTACACGATGCAGTTGCGCAGGCTAAGGCCGGTATTCGCTCGACGTGGGGCGACTTTGAGGCCGAGGGCATTGTGGCGCGGCCAAAAACGGAGCTGAAGACGCGCAGCGGGAACCGGCTGATTGCCAAGATCAAATGCCGGGATTTTGCTGCATAACGTTTGAGCTAAGTGGGAGACACCGGCTCGCCGGTGGATCTCCGCTTGAGCGAAAGGTTAGCCGTCTGGGTCACGATGTATCGGGTGACGGCTATCCGAGCAGTTCCTTCGGGATATTGCCTCCGTTCTCTGCAAGCTTCTGAAGAACGGTCTTGTGCAACCACAGGTTCATCTGAGCGGAATCGTTCATCTTCTCCTTGGGACATCCCAGTTCGGTTGCAAGCCCCTTTCGTGCTTCGAGGCTGCTCTCCAGCCCCAGCACCTTGAGGAGATCCACGATGGACCCCTTCCAGTCGAGTTTCTGCGGGTTCGACGCGGCAAGACCCTCCAGCTTTGCAACCACATCAACGGCCGAAAGGGCCGCCCCCGCCGGGGCGGGGATGGGAACGGGCTGCGTGGAGGGGGTCGATGCAGGGGCAGGGGCAGGGGCAGGGGCGGGCGCACCCGGTTGCGCAGGTGGGCCGAAGCCCAGCTTTTCAAGGATTGCACTAAAGAAGCTCATATCAGGTTCCTTTTGAGTGGCGTGAGGGAAGTTGGCAATTCAGTAGATACACCATGTGTGATAGGGCTTCCAGAGGGAAGCCTAACGTCTGAATTTACTGGCCTGCGCGGCTTTATCGCCCCTTTCGCTCATTTTTTGGTCCTGTAAATTTTCCTGTGATGGCGAGGGTTGGTAGCGTCAGGCGAGGGCGTTGACTGAATCCAACCCATTGATCTAAATAGGTGCTATTCATTTTACCTGCCTGCCCCACAGTTCCGATCACAGGAAAATTTACAGGAGGCATTTTTTTATAATCATAACATTTATGGTTAGAATACAGCAGTGTAATAATGAAAACAGTG
>NZ_CBTK010000227.1 GCF_000531125.1 Candidatus Contendobacter odensis Run_B_J11
GCGGGCGGTTTACGAGGACGCTTGAGGATGGCGAATTCCTTGGCATGGGCGGCCAAGTAGGCAACGACATCGGTGGCTTCACCCCGGTGGTACGCTTGAGTAAAGAAATAGAGGCTGCGATAGACCATCTCCAAGGATACGTGGGCCATCGGCCGCTCCAAGGCTTCGGCCACGGCGTCGGTCAGGTTGACCAACACGGCATAGAGCAGCCAAGTGGCCCACAGTTGCATTTCCACGGCGTTCCGAGCGCCACACCAGAAATAGGCCAGCCCCAACAATCGGTTGACGATCGCATAGGCGTCTTCGATGCGCCAGCGTTGCCGGTAAAGGGCCACGACAACAAGCGCCGGCCGGCGCTGAGGATCAAGTTCGTTGGTCAAGTAGCGATACCACACGCCGTGGTAGAGGGCCGACACCCTGACCGATCCAGACCAGGCCATCGTGAACGGTGCTGTTGCGCTGCAAGGTGGTTTCCACCTGATAAACCAGATTACTTTTGGCGCGGGTAATGAACGTGACCTGGGCTTGGGTCAACTGGGCAAACACGCTGAAATTGGTATAACCGAGATCGACGATCAGCAACATGCCGGCCCGGAGCACGGCCAGAATCTGCGGCCAGCACCGCTGGTCATGGGTCTGAGGATCGGGTTCATACCACAGCTGCCAGGGCAGCCGAGAGGTCAACTCCAACAAGGCGGTCATCCGGCCGGCCAGTGGATGCGTCGCGTCTTGCTGCAGCAACCCGACTTTGCGCAGGAGGGCATCCAGCGTCGATCCATCCGCCGCCAACAGCTGAGTGTAGCGGGTCCGTGCCCATTCGATGGCCGGTGGCAAGGGGCGCTGCCGGGTCTCCCAGCGCGCCCGGAACACCGCCAACAAAACACGCAACAGGCGCAAAAAACAGGTCGGACGGCAAGGTCCGCAAGCGTTGGGCCAGTGCCTGCTGGCTCAGCCGTCGCAGCGGCGGTGCCCACAATAACGCTTCCTGCTGCGCCACCCGCACCAACTCGCTCACCCCGGCACACTGGCGCCAGATGAGACTGAGTACCCGCGCCACCCTGATCGGGAGCGTGAGAATTCGCTCACGCAACCCCAAGTGATGGTAGTGTTCAACCAATCGTAAGGTGGCTGGATGAAGATCTCGGCCAACCGCGCGACGCTCTGCTCATCGGGCGGTACGCTGGGCGGGCGCTTCGGGCGGTCCCGCTGGACCGCCCGGGTATGGCGCACTAAGCCGGGTTTCCTGGCAGGTGCCGTCGGCATGGTGGTCGTCATCACTCACTGAAACAAGTGGTTAGCCTACCATGCTGGCACCCTTTGGGAGCTTGACAAGCCTCGAAA
>NZ_CBTK010000228.1 GCF_000531125.1 Candidatus Contendobacter odensis Run_B_J11
TGCGCCCGCGTTCAAAGGGGGTTGGTTAATGCCACCTTCGAACAAAAGCGTCAGCGGGTCGATCTTTTGATCGATCGGGTTATCGTGACGGATGCCGAGGTCGAAATTCGTTATGTCATCCCTACCCACCCGAGCAGCGAGCACATCCGTTTTTGTCATTTGCGTAAAGACTATTTCGGTGGCCCAGACCGGGTTGGGTCGATCAATGATGAGATCACGCAGCAGGTAGGGGAAAACCGGATGCACCGGGCACCGCTCGCTGGTGCGGGGCTTGGGGTACAGGGCTTGGATACCCATTTTCCGCATCAAGGTACGAACCCGCTTGCATCCGATCAGCGTCCCCTCTTTCCGCAACACGTCACGGAGCATCCGTACTCCCGCGAAGGGGGACTCCAAATGCCGTTCATCGATTCGGTGCAGGAGCGCGAGATCAGGGGGTGAAATCGGCACCGGTTCGTAGTAAGCGGTGGATCGTGCCACATTCAGAAGCGGGCATTGCCGGGTCACGGGCAGATCGTGGGTGCGGTCGATCATCGCTTTGCGCTCAGCAGCCCCGCCTTGGTGAGCGCATTTTCTAAAAAATCGTTCTCCAAGGTGAGCTGCCCGATCTTGGCGTGCAGCGTTTTTAAATCGGGATCCGGTGCAGGAGGATTCCCTTCACCGAAAACCTGTGCTGCACGCTCTATCAGCTGGCTTTTCCAGTCGGTCACTGGGTTCGGGTGAACCTCAAACTGCTGCGCTAACTCTGCCAAGGTTTTGTCGCCCTTGAGGGCCACTACTGCCACTTGAGCCTTGAAGGTCGGTGAGTGATTCCGCCGTTTGCGTCTTGCCATGCCGAGTTCCTCTTGCAGGCCCTTTCGGGGCCGGTTCCGGGGGCAAGGCTATCACTTATCAGACTGTCCAAATTTCCGGGAGTGGCTCTGTCTTGTGCGTGCAGGACAGCATGGAGTTGGACGATACCGCTCAACCGGGCATCGCCGGGCTGGGGCCGCTGAGATCTTTGCGGCAGCATGGGCTGTACGTGCATCCCACCTTGGCGGTCACGCCGGACGGGGTACCGCTGGGGGTGCTGGACGCCTGGATGTGGACCCGCGACCGGGAGACGTTGGGGGAGGACAAACGGCACTGGCCGATCGAAGCGAAGGAAAGTATGCGTTGGCTTGAGGGCTTCGAGCGCTGCGCCGAGCTGGCCGCGACCCTGCCGGACACCCGGCTGGTCTACGTCGCCGACCGGGAAAGCGACATTCACGAGTTCATGGTTCGGGCGCAGTGCCACCCGCAGGTGGACTGGCTGATCCGGGCCGCTCAAGACCGCAAATTGGCCGAAGGCGATACCCTCTGGGACCGGTTGGCGCAAGCCTCGGTATTGGGCGAAGTGAGCTTCACCCTCCCGGCCCGGCCGAGTCGGCCGAGCCGGCCGGTGGTGTTGACCCTGCGGGTCGAACGGGTCACGGTGCAGCCCAAAGGGGGCGAACCGGTCACCGTGACCGCGCTGCGGGCGCGGGAAGAACGAGCCTCCGTCGGGGTCGACCCCCTCGACTGGCGGTTGCTGACTAACCGCCCGGCGGAGACCTTGGCAGCGGCGGCCGAGTTGATTCAATGGTACGGCCGCCGGTGGACCATTGAGGTTTTCTTCCGAATCTTCAAAACCGGCTGCCGGGTGGAAGCCTTGCAACTCAGCACCTTGGAGCGGTTGGAACCCGCCTTGGCCTTGTACCTCATCATCGCCTGGCGGATTCAGTACCTCACGGTGTTGGGCCGCGTCACCCCGACCCTGCCGTGCGACGCTGTGCTGGATCCGGACGAATGGCACCCCGTCTACGTCGCTATCCACCGCCAGCCCCCGCCGACGACCCCCCCCGCTGCCCGCGATGATCGGCTGGATCGCCCGCTTGGGTGGCCATTTGGGTCGCAAGGGTGACGGCCCCCCCGGTCCCAAGGCCCTGTGGATCGGCTTGCAGCGCGCTCGTGATCTCGCCTGGGGGATGCAATTGGCATCTGATCTCCATATGCAATCAGTCACTTAGAGATGTGTGCAATGGACAGCATTAAGGACTCAGGGCAATCGCGCTATGTGGTAGCCGGGGTTGGGGTGCCGAAGAGGAGGTGCAACCGGTAATCATCATTAAGGGCGGCGCGGCGTTTGCGGCGACGGATGCTATTGCGGGGCAGGCCATTGTGGCGCAGCACGTTCAAGGCCAGCCGACGGATCAAGACCAGGTTTTCCGCCGAGTGATCTTTGAGAGTCCGACAGGCCTCTTCGCCAAATTGCACATCCAAGACCCAATGCTGTTGATTTTCGATCCCCCAATGGCTGCGGACGGTGGTTGCAAACCGGTCGCGCTCCGGGAACGAGCACAGGAAATAACGGCATTCGGTGCTGGTTTGGTCACCGATGATGCGGGTGGACTCGACCCGCCCAACCGCCTGGAGTCCGGCCCAGTCCGGTTTCGCCTCCAGCCCATCGATCCGGTCACCGAGGGCGTAGCGACGGATTTCGATCCGGCCGTGGTCCTTCTCCACCGTTTCCAGAACGGGCAGCCGGCCGCAGGCGACTTCGGTATCGAGCCACAGTCGGACGTCTTCGCACAAGGTCGGAGGGTTGTCCTTGAGAGTCAGGACGTAGTCACCTCCCGCGTCCACGATCGCTTGGGCGATGGCTTTCTGGCAGCCCATGGCGTCGATCGACACCATCGCCCCCTGCAAGTCCAGCAGGGCCAGCAGGTCCGGGATCGCGGTGATCTCGTTGGACTTCTCCGCCACCGCCTGCTGCGCCAACACCCAGCGCGCCCGGCCGGCAAAGGCACTCACCCAGTGGACCGCCGGGTTCGCCCCGTCCCGACTCCCCCGCACCGCCTTGCCATCCACACCGACCGGCTCGTCGGCCAACCCCGGCAAGGCCGCCGTCGCCCAA
>NZ_CBTK010000229.1 GCF_000531125.1 Candidatus Contendobacter odensis Run_B_J11
GTACGCGGGAATACGGGATAGGGGCTGGGCGAGATCGCCGGACGACGGGAGCGGCGGGACTGAAGAATACCAATGACAGCGTAGCACACCGCCCAGCAAGGGGTGGCGTCGATGCAGAAGTTCGAGGGCGCCCAAATGGAGGTTCACGGCATTTCTGCCTCCGGACTAACGTCTGCCCACAGGCGGCGCGGGGTCTGGGGTCCCGAAGGGTCTGAAGGCCAGATCTTTTATTTCTCTTCGCCTAAGGAGTCGACTGATGCCGATGCGGGGATGACTTCGCTCAGCCACTGAGCGATCGCTCCATAGTAGACGGCCTTGTCAACGCGATAGGCGTCCTCGTGTCCGCCTTTAACGTCGACGAAGCGTTTGGGCGGGTGCGCCGCCTCGTATAGGCGCCGGCCTTGGGCGTAAGGGATGACCGTATCGTCGGGGGAGTGCAAGAACAGCTTGGGCATATCGATCGAAGGCATTCGATCCAGCGAGGGAAAACGCTGAGAGGCGATAAGCCCGATGGGGAGAAGCGGGTAGAGTTCTTGTCCACGCTCGACGACCGAGGTGTAGGCTCCCTCCACGATCAGGCCAGCGGCAGACGCCCGCGAGGCCAGTTCGATCGCTACCCCACTGCCTAACGAGTGCCCAAAAAGGACGATCCGTTCTGGCGGTACGCGTAGTGTACGGATCAGGTACTCATACGAAGCCGTCGCGTCGGCGTACAGCCCCCGCTCGTCAGGTGTGCCGGTGCTCTCGCCGTACCCGCGATAATCGAAGACGAAGAGATTAACTTCGAGGTCGCGCATGAGCGCGTAAAACTCCGGCCGCTGCCCGTAACCGATATTTCCCAGGTTGCCGTGGCAAATGAGCAGCCATACGTCTGATGAGTGAGCGGCGGGCACGATCCACGCAGAAAGCGTGACGCCGTCGCTCGACGGATAGATCACCCGCTGCTCATGTAGCGCCCACTGCGGCGCGGGCAGAGCCACCCGCCGTTCCTCTGGGCGAAAGATGAACGATCGCTCGTTGAACTTGAGGTATCCGATGGTGCCCGCGTAGCCTAAGGCGAAAAGGCTGATGAACACTCTGAAAATGCGATTGAACATAGGCGAAGGGGAAAGAGAAAGAAAAGTGGCAAGGTGGTGAACACCCGAATTCGGTAGTCCTGCAGAAAGTAGTGGTTTGACGGTGAGAAACTTTGAAAATTAGTAAGTTAAGCTATTGAAGAGTGGCGAATCACTACACCGTGCAGGACTACCGGAATTTCAACTCGATCTGGCCGCCGGTCAGGCGACCTGTCCGGTCGGCCAAGTGATCCCCATCACCCCCGGCAAGACGGCTTGTTTTCCAGCCGCCGCCTGTGAGGCCTGCCCCTTACGGAGTCAGTGTACGTCCCGCAAAAGCGGGGGCCGAACCTTGACCATTCACCTGCAGGAAGACCTCTGGCAACGCCTTCAAGTGCTGCCGACCACCGTGGAGGGTCGGGCCGCCCTGCGCGAACGGGTCGGGGTCGAGCATGGTTTGGCCCATATCAGCCAACGCCAAGGGAATGAGGCGCGTTATTGCGGTACCCGCAAAAACACCTATCACTTACGGCGTGTGTGTGCGATCCAAAACCTGGAGCGGGCTCAAGCCCTCACCGAGCAGGCGGCCAATGACGCTGAACCCTTTGAGCGTTTGGCCGCTTGAGTCGCCAAACCGGTCAGCGCTCTAGTACTTCACCCGTCCTGAATTGACGGATAGAGGCGCTTGAGCTTGATGCGGGCATCGGGGGTGGTGAAGCGCCAGTTGACCGGGTGGGGGCAAGCGTTGCGCGCCTGTTCCCAAGCGATCACCTCCC
>NZ_CBTK010000230.1 GCF_000531125.1 Candidatus Contendobacter odensis Run_B_J11
GAAAAGCAGCCGTAGGGTGGGCAACCGGGGTTATCGTTTGCCCACCCTTTCCCAATCATCCCACCCCATAAAAAACCGCCCCGTTCATTGAAGAACAGGGCGGTTCGTTTTCATCGGTTCCGCGTCAGCGGTGTTCCATTCCGCGTGGGCAAACGATACCGCCGTTTGCCCACCCTACCTGGCTTACACCACCGTAAAGACGAAGTTGTCGTTAGCGGCGTTGTATACCAGCGTGTCATCCACACCAGTACCCAGAATCGTGATACGGACATCGTTAGCAACATTGTAGACACCATCGCCATTCAGATCGAAATCGATGGTCATCACGCCCGCTGCCTGAGTTGCTGCTACATTGGTATTAGGTCCAAGCGCCGTACCAGCAATGGCAACATTAGCTGCACTGGTACCCAGCACCACGCCTCCATTCTTGAACAAAGCCTCCATGGCAGAACTGAAGTCCAGTGTGACCGTATCGCCAACAGCAAAAGCGTTGTTGGCATTGATGGCAATGACATTCCCTGCCTTGAAGTCGCCCGAATTAAAAGCGGTCGACGTGAAGATCAAGGTATGTGCAGCACCAGTAACACCAAGTTCCAAGTTATCAGAACCGCCTCCCGTGTATGCGGTAACCGCATTGGTAGCAGCATTAACCAACACTATGCCGTCGGCATTGGGAGTACCCTTGACCAGTATCGACGCAATCGGTGCAGCAGTGGCAGTCAGCCCAAGAGCCGCTTTGCCCGTCAAGCCGGTTGCATCCACTTCCGTTAGTCCAACGGTAGTCACCCCTGCTGTGATCAGCGTAGTCTCGGACCCAGTGACGACAATCTTCTCAAGATCTGCCGCAGCCAAATCGGCAATGGAATTGGCATTAGCACTTGTAACCGCACCACCTGGCAGAGTAATCGCCGCTGCCGTCGCCGTCGGGGTGCTGGCAATGCTATTGACGTTCAGTACGTCTACGTTGGCAAAAGTCAGCGAAGTAGTGACATCAACGCCATCGGCGCTCTTGATAATGCTATTGTCAAGCTTGACCGTCGCAGTATCGCTGGTGCCGCCGGCGACAAAGTTTTTAGCGGTCAAGGTAATTATTGCTGGGGCATCGTTGGTGAACATAATATTGTTCACCGCCCCGCTGTTGATGTTGTTGACCGTCAGGCCAGCGCCACCCGTTTCGCTGATCAAAATTCCAGTCAGCGGGTTATTGGCGATGATGGCGTCAACGTCATAAGCTGTGGCATCAGCAGTCGTGGCTTCATACACCTCAAAATTCTTGACGTTGGTAGCCGCTGCCTTGGTCACAGTATCGGCATCGCTCGCTGCGAAGGTGTCAGTACCATTGCCGCCATCCAAGACATCAGCGACGGTCAGTGTTGCCGCCATATTGACCCGGTCGCTGCCCGTGCCGCCCGTGAAGGCGAGGCTGGATGCGGCGATGGAGTTGAGATTGACACCCACCGAATTGGACGTAGCGTTAAAGGTGGTAATGGTGCCCAGTGCCGTATCGATCAACAATGCCTGGTTACCGCCAACTGTCACTGTCTTCAACTGCCCACCCGTATTCACCAGTTGGAAGTTGCTGGCGCCACCCGTGGTCGTGATGTTCAACGTCGCCAGTTGAGTGCCCGTGAAGTCCACAGTATCTTGTTGACTCGCAGTGGCATCATAAGCCAAGGTTCCAAACTTGTTGAGCGACAAGTCCAGCGAAGTCTGGCTATTGCCAGCAATGACCGGATCGGCGGCGACGTTGGTCGGCATGTTGCTCAGTTTCAGCGCTTGGCCAGCACCCAAAGTAAAAGTGCGGTTGGCGGCGAATAGTTCGCTGTCAACTTCCAACGAAGTCAACCCCGCGATCGTCGATACATTGAGGTCGCCGGCAGGCGCAAAGTAATAGGCATTCTCGATATTCGACAGCGTGGGGATGATATTCGTCGAGAAGATCTTCAACGTATCGATACCCGGTCCTGCATTCAGCTGATCGCCCACATTGACGGTCAAGCTCCCGGCATTGGTGTTATCACCAACAATGGTGTCGTTACCTGACGTATCTGTGGTGCCCAAGCTACCAATCAAGCCTGGCAGAACATCAATCGCCGTCGTGAGTACGAAGGTCTGGCCCGCTCCGCCCGTTCCCGTCGTCCCAAAATTGAGGTCGGTATTAGTAGTGATACCGGCGAAAGCATTACCGACCAGATCAGTGATAACACCCGGAGCAATGCTGACATAGTAACTCGCCCCGGTCTGCAAATCCGCTGTTGGATTGATGGTGACGGCAGAGCCACTGAAACTCACTTGCGTGGTATCGGTAACGCTGATAACGCGAGTATCGCTGCTATTGGAGCTATTGACGATCTGAATGTTCCCCGTCCCCGCCTTCACCGTCTCGGACATCGTCAGCACGATATTGACGCCCACCGCTATATCGGTCGCATTATCCGCCGGCGCGCTGCTCACCAGCGTCGGGGCGATGGTATCCACCACCACCGACTTATTGGTGATTGCAGCCACCGAGTTACCGGCCGCATCCTGCAAATCCTTGGTGGGATCGGTATTGGGGGTGTAGGACACCGTAACGGTGCCGCTCACGCTGCTGCCCAAGCCCAAGGTGACCGAAGAACCGTTGATGGTGACGG
>NZ_CBTK010000231.1 GCF_000531125.1 Candidatus Contendobacter odensis Run_B_J11
TGATGTCTTCATGGCTCCATACTCTCAAATGTTGGAGCCTCCGAGAAAGCCGGGGCGATTCACGGGGCGGTTTTTTGGTGGGTGGGATTTAGGGATGATATATTGATCCTCTCGTTTCCCTTATAGGTCGAAGAGGACTGAATGATGCCAGTGGTCTTGCACTTGGATGGCTTCAAATTTTTCTTTTACGCAAACGAGGGCAATCCGCGAGAACCTGCACATATTCATATCAGAAAGTCTGGTGCTGAAGCTAAATTCTGGCTAGAGCCTCAAGTGCAGCTCGCCCAAAATGATGGATTTGATGCTCCGACGTTACGTCGAATCGCGGAGATGGTGAAAAACCATCAAACACAATTACAGAGGAATTGGTATGAGTATTTCACCTAAAGCGGTCCGAGTTGATGATAATAATCTATGGATCGAACTGCAGGATGGTCGCACTCTAGGCGTACCGCTGGCGTGGTTCCCCCGTTTGCTTGCGGCGACTCCTGAGCAACTCAATGACTTTGAACTTAGCCCTAGGGGGATTCATTGGGATACGCTGGATGAAGACATTGCGATTCAAGGACTGCTGGCAGGCCAAGGGGATATGACCCATCACCGCCACGAATCGGCATCTATTGCGTTGCGGGCGGCTTAGCAAGTAGCGCGGGTTAGCGAAACGTAACCCGCCGGAACCGGGACGCCCTGAACGGCGGGTTACGGCTCGCGCCTAACCCGCCCTACTTCTGACCGGATTGAACGAACCGCTCTTGGGACACCGGGGCGGTTTTTTGGTGGGTGATGTTGGGTTGGAAATATCACGTTCATCTATTAAACTTCCCTGATGAAATTCACTCAATATTTTTTATCCACACGCCAACGATCTGACCGTGCATCGGTGAAAATCGACTGGATTAAAGCGGTGGTCGATAATCCCGTGAAGGAAGTCATTCAAGAAGATGGCAGAATACGGCGATGGGCGTCCATTCCTGAAGCGAATGGAAAGTATCTTCGCGTTATTCTCCTTCCTGATGGAATAACGCCCCTTTCGCCCATTTTCCAAACCGCTTCGGATTTCGTCAAGCCGCTATGGCTAGA
>NZ_CBTK010000232.1 GCF_000531125.1 Candidatus Contendobacter odensis Run_B_J11
GTGCACATGGACTTTCAGTCCGTTACTTCAACCCACCGGCTTTCAGCCGGTGGTTGTTGAGTATTCCTCGCAAGTCAATAATTTAAGCTCATTTTTGGAGATATTCAGTGAAGGTTTGCGGGGTTGGTACGTATAAGCCACCAAGGCGGCTAAGACGTTGACCATGGCGTTAACGACGCTGCGGTGACGGGTATGCTCGATCTGCTGAATGTTCTTGATCTGATCATTGATGGTTTCGATGATGGCGCGCTTGCGTAACAATAACTTATCGACTAGGGGCATAAGCTTGTTATGCATGTTCTTACGGATTTTGTTCACCCGGTGTAGGCCTCGTTCCCACAGAACGTGAAACAGTTGCGAGGAAATGTAGCCGCGATCACCGATGAGCTTGCCGGTCAACCCCTGGGTCAGCTCCGGGACCGGTTCCCGGTTATCCACGTTGCCAAGGGTAATGCGGAAGGCCAGGAGTTCGCCCCGGTCATTGACCACGAGATGAAGCTTGAAGCCATAGAACCCACCCATGGAAGTTTTGCCCCGGCGAGCGACGACCTTGAAGACTTTGTGGCTGTGGATCCGGCGGTTGTGGCAAACCACCAGGGAGGTGGCATCCACGAAAGCCAGTCCGGTGTCTTCGCTGCGGCGGGTGTTCAGGTAGATGCACATCGGCATCAGCGCCGTTGGGATCAGCGCGACAAAGCGGGTATAACTCAACTGATGGGGAAACTCCCCCCGGCAGTGTCGGCATAGATAGAGCAAATAAAACGCCTTGAAGTTGCGGTACTGGGACTGATGGAAGTCGATCAAAATCGTCATGATTTCGCTGAGGGTGAGTCGGCTCAACCGTTGTCGTTTCCGTTGGCCACGGGTCAGGAGCTGGCGATGCCAGGTCGGTAGGAATAACCGGCAGAAATCATCAACATCGCAAAACAGGTCGTCTAAGTTCATGGCAGGGACTCTTGGGAAGCGGTTGACTACCCAAGAACCTTAGCGGGTTCCATCCCAGAAGCCACCCCCAGCCTTATCCAGAACTCACGTTAAATAATTCTAATTTGTCAGATTGAAACACAACCTATTGATTTTGCTAAAATTCACATAAAGTGAGTGAAATTGATAAAACTTTAGAAATCAAACACTTGCCCGTAATCTGACAAAGTAGAAATAATCTTAGTCACAAAATCGTTGCTTCTCTTTCTGGATATCCATTTATCTTGTCGGCCTCACCACCTATCAGTTCCTCATCACCTCGCAGACGCGATAAAAGGACGGCAAGGGTTGTTGAGTTTGGAGTCGTCTTCGGAGCAACCGCAGACCGCGCTTGAACCACGACAGGGCGCTACGGGCGAGTTTTCGAAAGGTCCAATGATCCGGATCGGTCTGTTGTTGGGGTTTTTTTCCAACGGGGTCGGGTGATCGCGGGCGTCTTCTTGCCCGGCGCGGACGCACCCGTGCATGGCCAAGGCCATGATCAACAGCAGACGATCCAGGCGATCCGGAGCGCGCAGTGGGGTGGCTTCCAGGTCAAAACCGCGACTTTTGAAATCGGAAAAGGGGGGTTCAATGCCCCAGCGACTCTCGTAATCCGGCACGGCTGCCTTCGGGGGTCGGCCGTTCATGGCGATGATCCAGGGTT
>NZ_CBTK010000233.1 GCF_000531125.1 Candidatus Contendobacter odensis Run_B_J11
AATGCCAAGCACAGGGATGCAGCAATATCTGAGAGTTAGTGCTTAAGTTGGCGCGTATGGGGGATCATCCTGGGCTGCACCGAGATCGGGCTACTGCTCAGCCCCGCCGATGCGTCGGTTCCGCTGTTTGACACGACCCGCCTTCATGCCCACTCGGTGGCGCTATGGGCGCTGGCTGGATGATGAAGCCGCCCGCATCCTATCAACTGGCGTCTCCAGCACTGCCAGGCCATGACCGAACCTGCTTTAGTTCGCCTAGAACCCCTCCAGTCAGTCCAGCCCAAGGGCGCTTTGTGTGCTGCCCGTTACCTCGACCGGGGCGCCGGCATCATCCAGGACACCCATACCTGCCTGTACTGGCTACGCGAACCGTTGGAACCCGCGCCCGAGTTTGACGGGCGTTGGCGACGGGCGGGGCGTTGGCTGCGGTGGATGTTCAACCGGAGCGGGGCGGGCAATCCTGCTACGGGTCAAGCCAGCGCCTACACTTGGGAGGAAGCGCTACAGGCCGCCGCAGCCTTCAATCGGGCGGGCGGCGGCGCCGGGTATCAGGACTGGCGACTGCCCAATCGCGGCGAACTCAAGACGCTGCTGAACCGTCGGCAGCATCCGGCTGCGTTTTCGGGAGCCAGCGCCGGACGGTTCTGGACTTCATGGCCGCATCGCTACCCGCGCTATGCGTGGTATGTGGATTTTGACACTGGACACACTGGCTACCTGAGCAAAGACGCTCGCTTGCAGGTGCGGCTGGTGCGAGGAGGAGGTCATGAACCTGCTCTATCGATTGCCTGAACCGCGCCGGCTTTCCCGGAGACTCCAACCTTTGAGAGGATGGAGCGATGAAGACATCAACCACGTATTCCCCGGAAGTCAGAGAGCGTGCGGTTTGCATGGTGCGTGAACACCAGGACGAGCATGACTCGCAATGGGCCGCTATCAGTTCCATTGCCGCCAAGATCGGCTGCACCGCAGAAACGCTGCGCCGCTGGGTCCGGCAGGCCGAGAAGGACCGCGGTGAGCGCGCCGGCCTCACCACGGACGAACGCGAGCGGATCAAGGCGCTGGAGCGCGAGGTGCGTGAGCTACGCCAGGTGAATGAAATCCTGCGCAAGGCCTCGGCGTATTTTGCGCAGGCGGAGCTCGACCGCCGGTTCAAGCCATGACGGCGTTCATTGATGATCACCGTGAAGCCTACGGGGTTGAGCCGATCGGCAAGGTGTTGCCGATCGCCCCGTCGACGTATTACCTGCATGCTGCTCGACGCGCCGATCCTCGCCAGCGATCCAGCCGTGCACAGCGTGACGAGATCCTGATGGGACACATCCAGCGGATCTGGGATGCGAACTTCCAGGTCTATGGCGTGCGCAAGGTCTGGCGGCAGTTGTTGCGCGAAGGCGTCCGCGTGGCCCGCTGCACAGTGGCGCGTCTGATGCGACAGCTCGGTCTGCACGGCGTGGTGCGCGGCAAACCCGTCAAAACCACCGTCAGCGACAAGGCCACGCCGTGCCCGCTGGATTGCGTCAACCGGCAGTTCCGGGCCGAACGCCCGAACCGGCTCTGGGTCTCGGACTTCACGTATGTCTCCACCTGGCAAGGGTTCGTCTATGTTGCCTTCGTCATTGATGTCTTCGCCCGGCGCATCGTGGGCTGGAAGGTGTCCCGCTCGGCCCGTACCGACTTCGTGCTGGATGCGCTGGAGCAGGCCCTCTATGCACGCCGCCCCACCAGCCAGGATGGCCTGATCCATCACAGCGATCGCGGGGTGCAGTAGGTATCGATCCGCTATACCGAGCGCTTAGTCGAGGCGGGCATCGAGTCCTCGGTAGGCAGTGTGGGCGATTCATACGACAATGCCTTGGCCGAGACCATCAACGGGCTGTACAAGGCCGAGGTGATCCACCGACAATCATGGCAGAGCCGAGAGGCAGTGGAACTGGCCACCCTCGCCTGGGTGGACTGGTTCAACCATCGACGGCTGCTGGAACCGATTGGCAACGTGCCACCCGCCGAGGCCGAAGCCGCTTATTATCGACAACTCAACGAGCCCGCCATGCCGGCGTGACTCACACCAAAGAGTCTCCGAGATTCCCGGTGCGGTTCAGCGAACCGCTGGCGGTGCAATCGGTGCGGGTCGAGATGAAAGGCCGAACGCTGCGCGGGCTGGTGAGCAAGGTGGATCAGCGCCGGGTGTACTTCATCAACGGCGAGGTGCAGACCGGGAGAATTGAACCAGTGGCGAACATCGAGCTGTATCAGCCGGTGACCTACTCCGGCCAGACCATGACGATTCGCCACGCCCGCGCTTCGGAGTTGGGGCCGTGGCTGGATTTGGTGGCGGCCAAGGGTGAGGTGTTCGTGCAGTTCTGGCTCAAGCCGGGCGAGCAGCCAGTGTACTTCGATCTGGGAAACGACCCGCCCGCCGATCCGATACCGGCGGAATTGAGGCCGTTTCTATAGGCCAGCGGGCGGGAGGCGAACGAGAGTTTTAACTCAAGCCGGGTGAGGCTGCGATCACGCTGGAGAAAGGGGAGGAGCAGAGGGAGGAACGGATACCGGAGCCGTTGAAGAGGTTTTTGTGAGCAACCGCTGTCATTCTGATCCTGTCCATTCCACACATCTTGATCCTGGAGCTGCTGCCCCTATCTGATGGAATCGGTACA
>NZ_CBTK010000234.1 GCF_000531125.1 Candidatus Contendobacter odensis Run_B_J11
TTCGGAACGATCCCGCTCGGGCCGGCCTGGCAAGGTCAGAACAATGCGGCGGGCAATCCGGGTACGCCCTATGCGCTGCCGGCGTGGGCGGTGAACATTCCCTTCGCGCCGACGGCGGCGCCCAGTTTGACCCTCACCGGCCTCTCGCCTACCCGCGGTTCAGCCGGCACGGTGGTCACGCTAACCGGGACTAATCTTGGCGCCGCCACCACGGTGAATTTTGGCGGAACCGCCATCACTCAGTTTGCGCTCACGCCGCAAGGCGCGATCCAGGTCGTCGCCCCCCAGGGAACGGGTATGGCCCTGGTTTCCGTGGGCAACGCCTCCGGGGTCAGCAACACGCTCTCGTTCACCTACACCCCGTAGATTGCAGCCGCTGTGACGCCGGGAGGCCATCTCCCGGTGGTTTTCACAAAATCCGCTGATGGTTTGACCCCATCCCGGCACCCCGCCATTTCCAGGCAGCCTTTCCATGACTTCACCCACCGCTCCCCCCTTTGTCAAAGGCTATCGACTCCACATATCTTGATCCCAAGAGCTGCCGCCCCCATCTGAGAGGGGTAGGTCAAGGTGAGTGAGGCAGACGGAATGACGGAAACGGCGGCGGTGAGTGGGCGGCAGCGGAGCTGGGCGGGGCGAACTGGGGGGATGCAATTGGCCTCTGATCTCCATTAAAAAAATCAATCAGTTAGAGATGTATGCAATGGACAACATTTAAACCGGGGACTCAACGGAAAATATCGTTGGATTCTACGATTGTAGTCGTTAATGTTTCTTGCTCAACTGCTACATCTTTGCACAGGATGACCCGAAGGAGACCCTCTGCCGAGGGATGGATCGGTTCCAGCCTGAGTGGGTGAAGGGCAATGAACTGTGATTAAGAAACCAGTTGTGGTTAATAAGGAGCGAACATGGCGCAACAACTCAGTTGGGAAATGTTGCAATCCATCATGCAGTCGGAATCCATCGAATCCCTGTCGATGCAACAACTCAATGCATTATTCCATGCTGAAAAGGAAATGATGCCTTTTCTACCGGATTCCGTCTGCCAGATCGATCCGCGCAATGGCGACTTGATCGTCTATAACTCCACGCGGGCGCGCCGACCGCATGATTCCGGCGTCCGTGCTCTTCTGTCTGAAAGCGTCGAAAAGCCGTGCGTCATCTGCCAAGGAAAAACTACGGGAGTCGTCGATGTAGCGAAGTTGAGTCAAGGCGCGACCTTCATTAATAAAAACCTGTTCCCAATTATTTATCCCTTGCAGCACATCCTGGAGAAACACCGCCAGCAACCTCTTTATCCCGATCCAATGCATGAGGGAAGAGTCTCCTACGGCTTTCACTTTCTGCAATGGACCTCTTCACAGCATGATCAGGACTGGCACACCCTGTCGCTGGATGATGGCCTGATCGTTCTGCAACGACTGGCGGCTCTCGAACAGAAATTGCTCTACGCCTCGGAAGGGTTGATGCCTCCCTCTGAAATACCGCCGCCGCGCAAACCGACTCATGGTTTTGTCTCCATCATCAAGAATTATGGGCAGCTCGCCGGCGGATCGCTGGCGCACGGCCATCAGCAAATCGGCTATAGCAACATCATGCCCAGTCGTTTTTATAACAACTGGTGTTTTTCCGAACGCCATCAGGGAAACTCTTTCAGCCGCTACCTTCTGTGTGATAATCCCATGGAATTAACGGTGCGGGATTATGGAGAAGCCGTCCTCGTCGTGCCGTATTTCATGCGGCGGCCTTATGACATGCTGCTGCTGGTGAAAGATACGAGCCGGCAGTATCTGCACGAATTAACGGACGCCGAGATGCGCGCCGTCACTCAGGGAATTCAGGACGCGATGCGGGCATTGCTGCGAATTATGCCACTGCTGGGACGGGAGCCGGCTTTTAACCTGACGGTGAATAATGGGCCAGGCGCCGGCCTGTATCTGGAGTTTTTAGCGCATACCCAGGAAATGGGCGGTTTTGAGCAATTGGGGCTGTGGGTGTGTCAGGAAAGCACTACGAATGCGGCCGCCTATTTGCGTGAAGTCTTATGAATTCCGCCCAAATCCACGAGGCGTTCACTCGTTTTCAAACCGCCTGCCCGAAGCCGACGACCGAGCTTCGCTGTCTCAGCCCCTTCGAGTTATTGATTGCGGTCATCCTGTCGGCGCAAGCGACGGATAAAAAAGTTAACGAAGCCACCGCCCGGCTGTTTCCACTGGCCAACACGCCGCAAACCATTCTGGACTTGGGCGAAGCGGGTTTGAAAGACCACATCAAGACAATTGGTCTTTACAACACCAAGGCCGCCAACATCCGCAGAACCTGCGCCCTGCTGCTGGAGCGGCACGGCGGCGAGGTGCCGCGCGACCGGGTGGCGCTGGAAGCATTGCCGGGCGTGGGCCGCAAAACTGCTAATGTCATCCTCAATACCGCTTTTGGCGAACCGACCATTGCGGTGGATACTCATATTTTTCGGGTCGCTAATCGCACCGGGCTGGCGCCGGGCCGGACCGTGCGGGAGGTGGAAGAAGGTTTGCTCACCGCGACGCCGGAGGAGTTCAGGCAGGATGCCCACCATTGGTTGATTCTGCACGGGCGCTATGTTTGCACCGCCCGCAAGCCGCGTTGCCCGGAGTGCCCGATTCACGACCTGTGCGCCTATCCGCATAAAACTGAGGTGAACTGATGTTCGGCAATGATCGAAACAGTCTGCGCCGCTACTACTGCACGGTTTGGGACAAAGCCAGCGCCAGTCAACCGCTGGAACCGCTGGAGCAGATCATCGCTGCGGTTATCCGAGCCCATCCCGAATATCAACCGGCGCTGATTAATGCCGAAACCGCGCTGGAGCGCGAGTATGCTCCAGAACTGGGCGAAACCAATCCGTTCCTGCATATGGGCATGCACATCGCGATTCAGGAACAGTTGGGCGGCGACCGCCCGCCCGGCATTCTCGATGTGTACCAACAGCTTTGCCGGCGGGTGGGCGACAGTCATGCCGCCGAGCACCGGATGATGGAATGTCTGGGCGAGACGCTGTGGGAAGCGCAGCGCAACGGCATGGAGCCGGACGAAAGAGTGTATCTGGAACGACTGCGGCGGCTAGCGCGATAAGCTCCACGATTCGCCAACGAAAAACGCCGGCGTTGAGCCGGCGTTCACATTGCTGAGGCTACTCAGATTGGGTGCTGTTCAAGGTCGTCGCTGTCGACGATATCCCGGTAGGCGTGCCAAGTCGCATGACCGATGAGCGGCAGGACAATGGCCAGACCGAGGTAAAAAGTGATGAGGCCGATCCCGGTGAAGATCGTGATCAGCGCCGCCCACAGCACCATCACTCCTATATTGGCCTGCACGGCGGTGACGCTGGTCAGCACCGCCGTGATGAAATCGGTTTTGCGGTCCAGCATCATCGGGATAGAGACCACGCTGATCACGAACACGGCGGCGGCGATCATTGCGCCCACCAGCGTGAAAACGATCAGGAAGGTCAAGCCGCTGCCCGAGAAGAACAGTTGCGCGACCGAACTGTCGAGAACCAGGTGGCGCCCGCCGCCGACGATGACGCCGAACAGCACCGCCGACAACCGCGCCCAAACGATCATCAACAGGCCAATCAACCCGCCAAACATCAGGATCGGCAGGACGTTGCACTGCCAGGCCATCAGGGCGTGTCCTAAGGTGGCGGGTTCGCCCGCCTCCAGGCGGCGGCTAATGTCGTATAGCCCCATGGACAAAAACGGACCCGCCAGTAAGAAACCGGTGGTCAGCGCCAGCGCATATTGGAACTGGCCCTCAATCAGATAGACCAACAGATAGCCCATGGCTACGAAAAGCAAGCCATAAGAGATGCTCGTTGCGGGCGCCCGCCACAAATCTTTCCAGCCAGCGCCGAGCCATTCCCAAGGCCGGTCGATGGCGATGATGCGAACTTTGGGCGTCGTGAGCGAACTTTCGACGACACGAATGGAAGCGACCATCTCAATTCCTCCTTCAAAATTCGATAGTGCAATATGTTGGTATATTTTAGGGTGTCATGCACAAGATTGACATAATTTTGAGTATAGCACTCGGTTTTTTGCCGGCATGAAAACCTTACAGTCGCAAAAGGCTTGCAGCAACAAGCAGCGGTCGATAACAACAAGAAGGGGCCGGTTGAGGCCCCTTTGCATTCCTATGGTAAAGGCGTCAGTTCAGGCCCGCTGTGGACGCAGCCGACGGTACAGGTCGTAGGTTTGCTGAGCGATGCTGCGCCAACTGTAGTGCCGTTCGACCCGCTCCCGACCGGCTTGGCCCATCCGCTCACACAGGTCCGGATCAGCGGCAAGGCGGTTGATAGCGTCGGCCAGCCCATGCTCGAATCGAGCGGGAGCAATGGGATCGTGCGGCGATTCCATGGACAGGTGCGGGTCCACCAGAAAGCCGGTTTCGCCGTCAACCACGACTTCATTGATGCCGCCCACCGCACTGCCTACCACCGGTGTTCCACAGGCCATCGCTTCCAGATTAATGATGCCGAATGGTTCGTAGATGGAGGGGCAGCAGAAAATGGCGGCGTGCGAATAAAGAGCTATTGTGGTTTGGCGCGACACCATCTTGGGAATCCAGACGATGCCGTCGCGGTGGCTTTGCAGTTCCTGCACCATGTCTTCCATCTCGCGTTGCATCGCCAGGGTATCGGCATCGCCGGCGCATAGCACGATTTGCAACTTCGGGTCCAGGTGCGGAATGGCTTGCAGCAAATAATACAGTCCTTTCTGCCGGGTCATCCGCCCAACGAACAGCACATAGGGTCGGTTGGGATCAATGCCAAACTCGGCAATCACTTCGGGATTGTGGACGGGGTGGTATTCCT
>NZ_CBTK010000235.1 GCF_000531125.1 Candidatus Contendobacter odensis Run_B_J11
GTGGACATTTGCTGTAAAACAGTGTCTATTAGGGACATGGGAACCTTCGGGTTGGGTTAGAAGTGTCGTTGTGGTAAACAACATTTTACCCTACCGAAGGCTCCCTATTCATATCAATAAGTTAGAAAAAACTGTCCGAACCATTGTGATTTTCAATGTTGTATTTTTACACCTTGAAAGGGCTGGGAAAAGACAGTTAGCCAGAGGGAAGTACCACCAGACCCCACCACGGGAACCGACTGCAACACAGCGACCGAAAATCCAAAGACGGTTATCCAGGAAGAGAGTCACGACGGCCAGTGGCCAGAACTCGCCTATCCAGCGAAGCTCACGGAAACCGAATATGCCGACATCACCGCACAGATCAATCCCCTACCGCCTGAGATCGCCCAGCAAATGCTGGATGTCATCGGGTCCAGGATGCAAAGCGGACAGGTCAGAACCAACCCCGCAGCCCTGCTCAGAGGGGTGATCCGTAAGTACCAAACCGATCCCAACAGCTTCGATCCCTCGTCGGGCTTTCACCTCTCCGACCAGCGCCGCCACCGTGCGGCAACAGAGACCCGGTTACGGGCAGACGCAGCAGATCGAGAGCAGCAGGCTAAACAAAGGGAAGAGAAGCGCACTTCCGAACGGTTATCCCCTATAGGCCGTCAGTGCTTGAACTCCATGCTCCAGTCGCTCCGGGGTCATTAAAAACCCGGCGTGATGACACTGAACGATTTGAGAGCGCCAGAGATGCGTTGGCAGCGGAGCGGTCGGAACCGTGAAGGGCAAAATGACAAGGCAAAAAATGGGGCGGATCGATTCGGTCAGCGTGGGGTTGGCCAGGGCTGGCCTTGATCGGGGCGTGGGCGGTCGAACCGGTCGCGTTCGCCGAGGCGCGTTGCCGGATCGAGCCGACCGCTGCCGCAATCCAGCGGCTGGAGGTTTGGGGTAAAGAATGGGCGGGAACGCAGGGTGCGGTCGCCGCCCATTCGAGCCGTCATGTCGCTTGGGTGGCGGATCGCAGTGGCACGGTATTGGAGGCGTTGATTCTGGTAACGGTGCAGAATACCGACCGCCGATCCGGGCTGACCGCAGACTATCGCCGCCCACAGTGGATTCATTGCAGCGATGGAAATGGATAGGATGAATATCGAGGGATACGTTCAGCAACTCGTGATTAAAGAACAAGGCGGGAAGCCCACAGTATCGGGGCGCAGTGAATGCCAAGCGTCATTGGGTTGCGGTCTGTAGGAGAAGCGGTATTCACTGCCACTCATGGGGATGCAGCACCCTTGACGACGGTGGATGCGGCGCTCTAGTTTTTGCTGAACGAAAACCAGCTTGTTTAACACGGATCACTCTCACGCGAGGGCATCACTGATGGAATATCGATTGTTAGGCGCATCCGGCCTCAAGGTTCCCGTCTTGTCCTTGGGTACGGGCACCTTTGGCGGTCGCGGCGAATTGTTCGCGGCGTGGGGCCAGACCGACGTCGCCGAAGCCCGCCGCTTGGTCGATGTGTGCCTGGACGCCGGGCTGAATCTGTTCGACTCGGCGGACATTTACTCCGACGGGGCCGCCGAGGAGATTCTCGGCGCGGCGATTAAAACCCGTCGTGACCAAGTGCTGATCTCCACTAAAGCCACCTTTCGCCACGGGTCGGGTATCAATGATGTGGGTTCCTCGCGCTATGCCCTTATCCGGGCCGTTGATCGCGCCCTGCGCCGTCTCGGCACTGACTACATCGACTTGTTTCAGCTTCACGGCTTTGACGCCGCCACGCCGGTTGAAGAAACCCTCCGCACCCTCGATGATCTGATCACCGCCGGCAAAATTCGTTACCTCGGTTGCTCGAATTTTTCGGGTTGGCACCTGATGAAATCGCTGGCGGTTTCGGCCCGGTACGGCTGGGCGCGCTACGTAGCGCACCAAGCCTATTACTCGTTGGTGGGCCGGGAATACGAGTGGGAACTCATGCCCCTGGCCCTCGACCAGCAGGTGGGGGGGGTCATCTGGAGTCCGTTGGGTTGGGGCCGACTAACGGGTCGCATCCGGCGCGGCCAACCCCTCCCCTCATCCAGTCGTCTCCAAAGCCCGGTTGCCGCGAGCCTGGGTCCCCAAGTCCCTGAGAACGACCTGTTCCAAGTGATCGATGCGTTGGATGCGGTCGCGGCGGAGACCGGCAAAACCATTCCGCAAATCGCCCTCAACTGGCTCCTGCAACGTCCGTCGGTCTCAACCGTGATCATCGGCGCTCGGGATGAACGTCAGCTTCGCGAGAATTTGGGATCCCTTGGCTGGAGTTTGTCACCCGAACAGATCGCGACGCTGGATCAGGCCAGCGCCGTGCCGAAGATTTATCCCTATTGGCATCAAGCCGGCTTTCAGGAACGGAATCCGTTCCCCACCGGTGATTCCCGATGACCATGGATACCTTCACGACCGAGCAAATTCACGCTATCACCGACCGCGTTCTCCAAGAAGGCCGGATTCCATCGCCGGACGCTTACGACGAGTACGGCCAGCCTTTACTCACTTGGGAGGCGTTCGCCGCCCTCTTCGGGCCGGTACAGCGGAGTCAATGAGATGCCGCTCGCAGTAGGGACGCAAGGGCGTCAGTGGGCCACCTGCTGTAGCCTGCGCCGCCGCCAGGCGAGGCCGGCG
>NZ_CBTK010000236.1 GCF_000531125.1 Candidatus Contendobacter odensis Run_B_J11
AGAGTGAGGGCATCAAGATTCATGGGCACGTTCTCATGGGGGGTTATGACCCATCGGTTTATCAACAACTGTAAGTTCCGCGCGAACAAAACGATCTGGTCCAGTTCAATCTCTTTGAGAACGTGCGCTTGGTGAGACCGGATCGCCTCGATCAGTTCATCGCGGGAGAGCAGGCCGATGGGATGGCCGTCCTCCAACACCGGGAGATGGCGGAGCCGCTGTTCAGTCATTAGCGCCAGGCACTGTGGCGCCGTGTGCGTGGACGTGACGAAGGCGGTGCAGTCCGCTATGGCTTCGCGGATCGGCGTCAGGCGGGCCGGGCCACCGCCAGACGCGCCGTGGCGGATAAAATCCCGGTCGGAAAAGAGGCCGGCCACGCGCACGCCGTCCAGCACCAGAACAGCGCCAGTCTCCTGTTCGACCCTCACCTTCAACGCCTCCATGACCGTCGCCTCCACGCCGACCGAGGGCAGGCCGGGGAGCTTTCGAGCGAGCAACCGCTTCAGGGTCGGGGGATCGACACGAGGGTGTTGTGGTCATTCCATAGCGACCTCGCAAATCATTTGACCGGCCTAATCGTGACCGGCAAGGCGTCTGGGTCGTCGATGTTGACCGGGATCGGCGGCAGCCATTTCAGCCGCCGTCCGCGCGGCCACCGCTCGGGCCTGATCGTCGTTAAGGTCAGACGGCGCAAGAGGCACCCGCGCCTTCGGCGAGAACGGGCTCCCTTGACCTTCGCTGTCCTACGGTACCCTCCTCCAGCCTCAGCGCACGCTTAGCGTACTTTGCGATCCGTTTTCTGAGACGACCCCGAATTCGGGACAGTCGGTCATGGGAGGAATAGAGATCTGAGAGTGTGCGGATATTCGATAAAATCAGAGGGACGCACTCCTCCCCTTGGAGAAACGTCCCGCCTCCCTCGATCCTTCCGTTTTCACTGGGGGAGTGAGCGGGTCGAGTGAGTTCCAACCGCCCCGATTCGTGTTCTCGAATTTTTCCTGGTCGCGGCGGAACAGTTGTTCGAGTTCTTCACGCCCCGCCTTAGCCACCGTCAGCATCCGCAGTTCGTCCTGGAAATGGGGAACCAGCGCTTCCATCGTGGCGACGTCGTGGCGGCGGAAAATGTCGGCCATTTCGCGCGCGCGGTACAGGTCGATGCCGAGGGCTTCAAGCACCTGGCGGCCCGTCTTCAAGGCCGCCTCAAAGGTCTCGCGTTCGATCAGGTTGACCTTGCGCATCCGCAGTTCGAGGTAGTGGGAGACATTGCGGGCCCGGGTGAAGATGCGCAGGCCGGGGAAGTGGGTCTGGACGAGGTCGACGAGCGCAAGGTTGTCATCGACATCGTCGATGGCGTTAATTAGGAGCCGGGCTTTACCCGCGCCGGCGGCGGTCAGCAGGTCAAGACGGGTCGCGTCGCCGTAGAAGACCGGGTAACCAAACTTGCGCAGCATCTCGATCTGGTCTGGATCGTGGTCAAGGATCACGGCGCGCAGGCCGTTAGCAAAGAGCAGCCGACCGACAATCTGGCCGAAGCGGCCGAAGCCGGCGATCAGGATCGCTCCGTCGGTATCCACGTCGATGGGGTCGGCTTCACTCTGCTGTGCCGCTCGGCGGCTGACCCAACGCTCATAG
This sequence comes from Candidatus Contendobacter odensis Run_B_J11, assembly GCF_000531125.1. GTDB lineage: Bacteria > Pseudomonadota > Gammaproteobacteria > Competibacterales > Competibacteraceae > Contendibacter > Contendibacter odensensis. The sequence goes on from NZ_CBTK010000236.1 coordinate 1,633, forward strand.
AGGACCAGCAGCAGTGGGGTCGTCGCCATCGACAAAGCGACCGTCATCGTGAGTAGTGCTCCTGTTTCCGGGTCCAGCAGGCGGACGGTTTGCGCGGCCGCAAAAACCACAAACGCGAATTCGCCGCCCTGCGCGAGCAGCACGGCAAATAGCATCCGCTGCTGGGACGTGATGCCCATAACGCCAGCCAAGACCCACAACAGTCCGATCTTGAGGACGAGGAAGCCGGTCAGCAACAGCGCCACAGGACCGGGGCGATCCAACACGAGTCCGCCATCGATGGACATGCCGACCGAGATAAAGAACAGCCCAAGCAATAGGCCCTTGAAGGGCTCGATGTCGGTTTCCAGCGCATGGCGGTATTCCGAACCGGCCAGCAGTACGCCCGCCAGAAAAGCGCCTAACGCCATCGACAGCCCGACCTGCGTCATCAGGTGCGCAATACCGAGCACGAGCAGCAAAGCGAAGGCGGTGAACACTTCGCGGGTATCGGCCGCCGCGATCAGGCGCAGGGCCGGTCGCGTCCCGTAGCGCCCCATAATGATGACGCCACCCATAGCCCCTACCGCCTTCAGCGCGTCGAGTCCCGGCGTACCGCTGGCTGCGCCCGGCAGAGCGAGCAGGGGAATGGCGGCGAGCAGGGGAACTGCGGCGATATCCTGAAACAGCAGAAGAGCGAAGGCGCTGCGCCCGGTCGGCGTCGGCAGCAGATTGCGTTCGCTCATCGCCTGCACAGCGATGGCCGTCGACGACAAGGCCAGCGCCAGCCCGGCGATCAGCGCCGATTTCCCCGCGAGGCCCCACGCGAGGCCGCCACCCGCCAGCAGCATCCCGCAAGTCAGCATCTGTAGAGCGCCACCGCCAAAGACCTCGCGCCGCATTGACCACAGCCGCTTCGGGTCGAGTTCAAGTCCGATCATGAACAACATCAGCACGACGCCCAATTCCGAGAAATGCCGGATCGATTCGACGTCACTGACAAAACGCAGGCCCCACGGGCCGATGAGGAGGCCGGCGATCAGGTAGCCGAGAACCGACCCCAACCCCAGACGCCGGGCGAGCGGCACACAAAGGACGGCGGCGGTGAGATAGATCAGGGCGTCCCGCATCATGGCGCGGTGTCCACAGGGTCGCCGTAAAGGGCGAGTCCGTCGTTGAGGCGGTGCTGCAACTGCCGCGCGTGCGCCGCCAGCAGCGCCGTGTCGATGTCGTTGGCGCCATGGAGGACGCACGGGGGGTGCCAGCGCATGCCGCAGAAGCGCGCCGTCGCCTCGATCGGCCGCATGAAATCGATAAACGGTCGCTGATGAAGGCCGAAGGCTGAGTAGGCCGCCTCATCGCCGCCGGTCGTCGGCACCCACAGGCAGTCCTTGCCCTGCAGCGCCGTGCCGCCCTCGCCGTAAGCCCAGCCCAGCGTTAGAACCTGGTCGAACCAGTGCTTGAGCAAACTGGGGACGCTGTACCAGAACACGGGATGCATCCAGACGATGAGCCGGGCGCGGGCCAGCGCCGCCTGCTCGGCCGCGACGTCGATATCGAAGTCGGGATAGCGATCATACAATGAGCATACCTCGACGCTCGGGAGGCAGCACGCAGCCTCAAGCAACGCCCGGTTGGCTCGCGATTGTGACGGATAGGGATGGGCGAAGACGAGGTAGATCATGACGGACTCACCCGCGACCGGTACGCGGGAATACGGGATAGGGGCTGGGCGAGATCGCCGGACGACGGGAGCGGCGGGACT
>NZ_CBTK010000237.1 GCF_000531125.1 Candidatus Contendobacter odensis Run_B_J11
GTATCCCTCCGTCCAACTACATCTTGCACAATAATTAATTAATCACTAAATGGCAGGAGTTCTTTGATTCTGTTGATGGGATGTGTTGCTATTTTTTCTAGCGTGGTATGCAGCCAGGCATAAGGTTCGATGCCATTCATTTTGCATGTGCCGAGTAAGGAGTAGAGCATCGCACTTCGCTGCGCTGCTTCGTGCGAGCCGGCAAATAAGTAATTCTTTCTGCCAAGGGCTACTGGCCGTATGCTGTTTTCTACAGGATTGTTGTCAATGTTCAGCATGCCAGTGTTTGCATATAATGATAAGCGCTGCCAGCGTTCGATGCTGTAAGCAAGGGCTTTTCCGATACCGCTTTTGGGGGTGGTCTGCATATATTGTTCTTTCATCCATTTACCCAAAGCTCCAAGTATAGGCAAAGATTTCTGCTGCCGCACTTCAGTAATTTCTGGAAAGTTTAATCCTTGTTCTTTGCAAATCCGCTCTATTGTGTAAAGATGCTGTATTTGCTCCAGCGCATGCTGTGCACGTTCTTTGTCGTTGTCAAGGGCATCATGAAACATACGCCGGGCATGCGCCATGCAATGCATGAGTTTAATGTCTTTGTTTTTATTAAAGATTTCATAGGCTATGTAGCCATCCGTCTGTAAATATCCTTTGAAGTGTTCCAGTATGCCTTGCGGCCCTTCCCGGCCACGGCCCTGGCGATAATCAAAAAATACGGATTTTTTAATACTGTTCTGGTACACCCAGTAATAACCACGATGGGTAGTGCCTTTCTTATCTTTATCCAGCACCTTAATGGGAGTTTCATCGGCATGCAGGTAATTGCTTTGCATTACCGATGCTTTCAAGGCTTCGTATAAAGGCTCAATCAACTTGCAGGTAGCACTTACCCAATCAGTAAGGGTGGAATAAGGAAGCTTAAGGCCGCTGCGCTCAAAGCGTTGCATTTGCCGGTAGAGTGGCAGGTGATCAACATATTTATCAATTACGATCTGTGCCAGTAGTCCGGCTCCGGCCATGGCTTTATCAAGGGGTCTTACCGGAAGTTCACCAATCAGCACACCGCTGTTGCCGGGCTTAGCCTGCCCGGATGAACCGTTCAGACGGGCATATTTTATGCGTACATATTTTTTTACAAAGAGTTCTCCCGGCTGCCATTCTAATACCTCGGTTATTTCTTCGCCCATCTTTTTGCAGTTGCTTACATCAGCCGCAGGTTCAATAATAATTTCTTCACGGCGCAAACTTTCCGGCAACTTCATGCGGCCCGGATGCACCAGCGGTTTTTGTTCAATACTGGTACCTGTTCTTACATAGGTAATCTTCTTTGCAGCGCTTAGGTTTACTGCGGCCACTGGCTCTGCCTTTATGTTCAGAGATAGTTGAGATGGGTTTATATCTGAGGGAATAAAACGTTCGTGGCGGGAGCCAAAGATCATTTTCTGAAGTTGTTGCAACTGCTGTTCCAGCGCAGTAAGCCGAAGCAGAGACTGCTCATATAAACTCTTGTAATCTATGCTGACATTGGGTTCCATGCACTGCAAAGATGCAGAGCAGAATCATCTTCGTCAATAAATTTTATTAACAAACGGTGTAATTATGTTGATAGCGTTTACGGTATTTTATGTCTTTAAGAGAGATGCCTTTTAAAATAAAATGCAACTGGTCACAGGTGATCTTCATGCTCTTAGCATCCAGGTCAAAGGCCGGCACTTCAAAAGCACCTTTCTCCAGCCGCCGGTAAAAAATAGTAAAGCCTCCCTGTTCAAAAACGAGCAACTTTAAATGAGTGCGTGGTTTATTGATGAAGATAAATGCATCGCCCTGCAGTACCTGCCGCCCCAGTTCATTGACAACAATACCAGAAAGCTGGTTAAACCCTTTGCGCATATCAGTTTCCTTTCGGTAGAGATGATAACTGCGCTGATCGGTAAGCGTGAGTAGAGCACTCATGACAGCAGTTCTTTTAAATAGCCGGCTTCCACAGCCTGGTATAATTTTATTCCTTTTACTTCTGCAAAAAGTGTAGCCTCAGATGCTGCAGCAAAAGACACCTGATCCAAAACCAGGAAAGAACTTTTCTCTACCGGAATAACTTCAGCATACCGGCTCCGCCATTTATAAAAAGTTGCCTGATGGATATCATTGATTTCGCAAAACTCTTTTGTAGTAAGATCACCATGTTTAAATGTCTCAAGAAATCTCTTGATCTCGATCGCCGTGCGCCGCCGACTTTTAACTTGCTCCTTCATAAAAATTATTTGAACTACAAACTTAAAGGCCAGTAGCTGCAATTACAATATGTACTTGGTCGGAGGGATA
>NZ_CBTK010000238.1 GCF_000531125.1 Candidatus Contendobacter odensis Run_B_J11
TCCCAATTCAAACTAAACAGCCTACTTTGTGGTGGGTTACGTACCTTTGTTGGGATGAACCCGATTCCCGCTTCAAACGCGGCATTGCGCCAGTCGGCGATCAGCGCGTGGTCTTCGGTTCCGGTTAAGCGGGTCAGTACGTCCAGGGCAATCCGCTGGGGTAGCGTCAACTTTGTTGACCTTGTTGACGCGACCGCTTGGGTAGGCACCAGCACGATACTGCTGACGGGAACCCAGCAATCATCGTCGTCTTGCTCGACCCACGGGAGGGGCTGGCGCTTCCATGTCCAAGCCACTGGCTTAGGATTCTCACCATCCTTAACTTTTTCAAAGGACATGGTGGTTATGAAGTCATCTACGCTTTTGCCGGACTTTTCCACCTTGAAGGAAAAATCGACGCCCGCTGGAAGGTTTTTGCTTCCGGCGCCGCGATCCTTGTTCCCGTGTCCGGGATGGTGAATGGCGCTGATTGCCGCGCCTGTTGCTCGCTTGAGTGCATCCATTCCAGCAACGAATGCCGCCATGTCCTTGGCGGCGTTTTCGTCATACCCGGCGCCGAAATTTTTCGCCAACGTGTCCAATTCGATCAGCACGGGCTTTTCATCCATGCCTTCAATGAACTGCTGAATGTGATCGATCAACTGGATTACAGCCTTGGGATCGCAAAGTGCGGTAGGAACGGTTCTGAATGCGATCAAGGCGTCGGACGGGTTCAAGCCGTGGTATTCGTGCCATGCCTTGACCCGCTTGGCTAAGCCCGCTTTTCCTTCGCCCGCGATGTACAGCACGATCCCTTTTTTTGTTTTCTTCCCAAGCCACCGCATCCCGTGGGCCACATGCAAATCACGGTCTAAAGCGACAAAGGTTTTGCCGTCCCCTGAGGGTCCGAAGATAAATGATGTGGATTCGAGATCAAGCACTCCCCGGATCAAATGGTTCGATTCAGTCGGTTGCTGGCAAAAATCCGATGCCCACTGGAAGCCGTGATCAGGTTCTGAGGCTTTCCCTAACGGTTTAATGGGGTTGCTGATCCCGGCCTTGACGGCTGCGGCCAGCGTGTTGGGCGGCAGTTCGATCCCGCAAGAGGCGGCTAGATCAAGGTCAATCCCGGCGTGGCGGGGGGTGTGAAGCGTGATTACTTTGTCCATCGGGTAATTCCTGAGCAAAATTGCAGGGAAATTGCCGATGACTGAAGTGGACCCCATGGTCAAGACAGAACTGGGGTTGGTTTAAGCTGTATTGTCTGATTC
>NZ_CBTK010000239.1 GCF_000531125.1 Candidatus Contendobacter odensis Run_B_J11
ACCAGCCGCTCCTTGTCGCCCTTGCCAATGACCCGCACTGACTTGGCCGTTCCGTCCACCAGCCGCACGTCCGAAACCTTCAGGCCGAGCGCCTCGCTGATCCGTAACCCGGAATTCAGCAGCAACCCAAACAGCAGCTCGTAGCGGCGGCGGGTCGCGGTCATGCGCGGCTGGTTGTTGCCGAAGATGTTGATCGGGATATTGCGCCGGTCTTTCAGCGTCGCCTCCAACTTCGCCTGCTCCTCCCGCTCCAGCCAGATCGGAATCCGCAACGGGCGCTTGGGCTTGTCGGCCAGATACACCGGATCGCCCTCGACAATCTCGTGCTTCAGCGCCCACTTGTAAAAGCTGGACAGCGTACTCAGACGCCGGGTGACGATGGCGGCGCTGACCTTGCGCTCGCGCAACTGCCACGCGCTGAACTGCTCCACGTCCGTCGCCCGCGCCCGCTGCCAGTCCTTGCCGGCCGTCTGGAGCCAGTCGGCCCAAATCCCCAAGTCTGAATTGTAGGCGTAACCGGTGGTTTTGCTGTGACCCTTGGCGTACAGCAGATGTGCCAGGAACTCTTGGCGGGCCTCGTCGAAAATTTCACGGTCGAACATGACGGCTCGTCTCCATCCGCTTCCCCGGGCCCTGTGGCGTTGAGGGCGGGGATTCAAATTTTCAGAAATATCTATTTCCATTAGTTTTAGGTGGTTGACGGGCAGGCGTTTGGGTCAAGTCATGTTGACTTTACTTATTTCAACTTGACTTAGATTGACTTAGATTGACTTAATCTAATATAAACTGACTTAGTTTAACTTGACTTAAGACTGCCTGTGATGACTCTGCTCCATCTGCGTTGGGAGAAAGCGCCGCGCTACTATCAGGTCGATGTCTGCCAAGATATGTGGGGGCAGTGGGTATTGATTCAGCGCTGGGGTCGGCACGGTACGGCGCTGGGTCAGACTCAGCGCGTGGCCTGTGACTCCTACGCTGACGGCTTGCACCGGCTGGCGCAAATCCAGCGGCGGCGCCTCCAGCGCGGTTATTGCACCGTCAGTTGACTTGCTTTAAGTTAAGTCAACTTAGGTTGCTATGCGATAATCTGACTTAAGATGACTCAAATCAACTTTATTCAACGCAAGTCAAGGAATCCTCACCATGATCCTGCTGCTGGGCGGGGAAAAGGGCGGCACTGGGAAATCCACGATAGCCACCAACTTGGCCGCTTGGCTGGCAATCAATGGCGGCGATGTCATCCTCGTCGATACCGATGTGCAGCGCACCGCCGCCAACTGGGTAGACCGGCGCAACCTGTTGCCGGGTGCGCCTGCGGTGCATTGTGCCGAACGGCGCGGCAACGTGTTTCACGCGCTGCGCGATCTGGCTAAACGCTACCAACAGGTCATTGTGGATGCCGGAGGGCGGGACTCTAAAGAACTACGCACCGCCTTGGTCGCCGCTCATCAGGTCTATGTACCGCTGCGGGCCAGTCAGCCCGATCTGGAAACCAGTTTGCACATGAACGAGTTGGTCACCCTGGCGCGGGGCATGAACCCGGCGCTGGAGGCGCGGGTGCTGATCTCGATGGCCCCGACCAACCCCTCGATCAAAGAAACCGCCGACGCCCAAGAACTGTTGCGGGAGCTATCCGCGCTGGTCCCGTCCGGTATCACCCTCGGCGAACGCAAAGCCTACCGGGATGCGATGACCGAGGGGCGCGGCGTCTGCGAACTCGACAACGATAAAGCCCGCGCTGAAATTGAGGCGCTGGCGGGAGAAATCTATGGAGACCGCAATGGCTAAGTTCACCTTGAATCCGCCCAACCCCACGCCAATAGAACCGGAAATAGATCCCACCGCGCTGGAGGCGTTTGCCGCCGGAGCCAAGGAACGGCGAATCGCCGATGAAGAATTGCCGCCCTGGGAGTCGTTCGATCCCAGTGACAAGCCACGTTACAACGTCGCCATCCGGCTTAACGACTACCAATTGGCGATGATGCGCTACTTGGCAGAAGCACGGGATACCAGCCAACACAAGTTGTTACAGCGGCACTTAATCCCGATCCTCAAGCAACTGGCGCTGGAGGAATTTGAGTCCAATCGAGTTAAGCCCAGTTAAATTAGATTGACTTAGATTGACTTAAGTTAAAATAAGTTAACCTCATCAAGCACCACCGAGACCGGTTCCTCATGACCCTCGATCTCCGCAAGCGCATCGTGGATCTCAGCAAGAAAGCCACGTTCGCCGCCAACCAGCACGGCATCGAAGGCCAGCGCGCCCAAGTGGTGCTGGTGCTGGATATTTCGGCGTCGATGAACGCGCTCTACCAGTCGGGCGTAATCCAGCGCGTCATCGAGCGCATCCTCGGTTTGGCCGTCAGTTTCGATGACGACGGCCAGATTGATGTGCTGCTGTTTGGAACCCATGCTTACTCATTGCCGCCGGTGACACTGGCCGAAATCGAGGGCTACGTCGAACGGGTGATCCTGGCGCAATACAAAATCCGCGAGGCGACCCACTACGCCCCGCCGTTGCGCCTGATCCGGGATAAGTATCGGAGTCCGCAACCGGCCCCGGTGTTGGTGATCTTCCTGACGGACGGCGGCAATGCCAACCGCCGCGAGAGCGCCGAGGCGATCCGCGAGTTGTCTGCACAACCGGTCTTTGTACAGTTTGTAGGCATTGGCAAAGAAGATTTCCCGTTTCTGCACAAGCTGGACGAGTTGCCGGGTCGAGTCATCGACAATGCCGGGTTTATGAAGGTCAATGACCTCGACGCGATTAAGGATGCCGAACGGTACGACCGGCTGCTGAATGCTGTCCATTACACACATCTCTAACCGGTTGATTGAAAATGGAGTTCAGACGCCAACCGCA
>NZ_CBTK010000240.1 GCF_000531125.1 Candidatus Contendobacter odensis Run_B_J11
ACCCTGCTAACCCAAGAAATATCAGGATTGCAGTATTAGGTTCAGGTACTGCAAATTTTTCCATGTTAGACTCTAACTGTCTCGATTTGACCCGGAGCAACACGGTTCGCAGCCTCTAATAGACTGTGGATGTATGGAGTAAGATCAGCAATCCGATTAGAACGAGCGCACAATACCACAACCCCGAAGGGTAATACTTTAGTGTTTTGCTGAAATTCTAAATTACGGTCAAGGGTGACAAAGACTTCACAAACGCGAGAGGCACGACGAAGCAATTCGCCATTTTTGATACCCGACCAGCCAAGGTTATGAACATGGAGAGTGGTAACTTCATCTCCAACTAACAGTTTAGCAAAGTCAACTGGGAAATTTTCGTCAAGCAGTATGCGCATCTGCTGTAACCGATTCGTAAGCGGCATCAAGCACAGCAATAACTTGTTCGTGTTTAACGGAAGGGAACTGATGAAGAAATTCTTCCAAAGTATCACCTCCTTCTAAGTAATCAAATAATGAACGGACGGGAACACGAGTACCTACAAACACGGGTACACCACTCAGTATCTCAGGATGGCGATGGGTAATACCATTCAGTGTAGTCATATAAGTTCTCCAAGTTTTTTATAGAGTAGTCTCCGGTGCAGCACCTCGTTAAGTAGGTTTCGTTTTCACTCTACCCACACCATTGCCATTTCCGTGAGAAGCCCAATCCAGCAAGACCAAGACTGAGCAGAGCGAGGGTAGCGGGTTCAGGAACCGATGTTGGGGATTCGACGATAGGAGACATAAGGAACGCATGATCTTGTCCATTTATCTCACCGTAACCAATAATTTGACCGGCGTTGTTAATAGCTTTAGCTTCTGTCAATGTCCAACCCGAACCTGTAGGAAAGAGCGAATTCAGATCCACCATCTGACCGTCTGCATACAAGAAGCCATGGTTGCGATTAGCGATATTCGACCTTCCAACAATCTGTCCGCTGTTGTTGATGTCATTAGCAAAACTTTCAGTCCCACCCAAAGTACCAATGTCAGACATTAACCCATTATCGTACAGGAACGCATGACGGCTATTATTTCCAGTGGTATCTGAACCCCCGACGATTTGCCCACTGTCGTTGATACCATAGGCCCAGCTATAAGTCCCGCCCAAGGTGCCAAGGTCAATCATTCCCCCATTGTCGTATAGGAAGGCATGGCTACCCGAAAGCCCAACAATCTGCCTCCTGTAAATTTTCCCGTGATTGCTTATAAATTTGAAACCCACTGTAAGCTCATTGA
>NZ_CBTK010000241.1 GCF_000531125.1 Candidatus Contendobacter odensis Run_B_J11
CTGAAATCATTAATCGACCTATTAAAAAGTGGGTCTAAATAAGGAGAGCGGGAATTGCTGAAGGATCGTAAAGTCAATGCGGGTCCGTTCCGCAATCGTTTCCCGCTCCCATTGACTCACACTCGCCAAGATGTTGAGTACCAGCCGCCCCGCTGCGGAACGGGTATCAATCTGTTCGGAGACCGACATCAGCGCGGCTTTGCCGGGAGCAAAATAAGTTTCAATCAGTTGGCCGAGGTCCATCACCGAACGGGTCAATCGATCCAACTTCACCACCAGTAACGCTTCGACCGGGCCGGTTTTCAGCAGCGCCAGCGCCCGTTGCAGTCCGGGGGCGGTCCAGGGTCTTGGCACTTTCGCCCGCATCAATAATGACTTCCACCAATTCCAGATCATAAAGGCGGTCATAAGCCTGCGCCTTCTCTTGCTGTGCTTCCAACGAAACCCCAAGGTCCGATTGCTTATCGGTTGAAACCCGTAGGTAGGCTACGGTTCGGGTGGGGGGAGGTCATGGTCTCTGCTCCATTGTTATCGTTGCTAGACATAATGATAGTAGGATCAATGTATCGAGCCACCTCCTTTCATAACAGCGGGTTGGGGCTGAGACTATTAGCTATAGCTTATATGTCGTCAAGTTGTAGCTTCGCTCCCACTGGGCCACCTACGTTTTAGCTGCTAATGTCGCCAGCCGTTGATCGAGAGTCAGCAGTTGCAACCCGTGAACTTGAGCGGTGGCAAGAATAATGGCATCCGGCGTTTTGGTCCGTGTCGCCCGGCGAATGGCAATCGCCGCATCCTCAACCTTCGGATCGAGGGCGTAGCGCACCAGATGACTCAGTACCGCTTCCAGTCCAGATCGATCCGCGTCGGTTAAATCGGGGTGACAAAGCAATTCGATTCTCGTGATCGGGCTAATCCCCGCATTGGACGTATCCGCCCCGTAGTTCGCTAGTAGAGTCAGCACCGCTGGGGCTAGGCCGTACATACCGATCACTATATGGGTATCCAGCAGGTATTTAACGATCCCACTCATCCCGCATCGCCTGTTGAATGGCAAGGGGATCGCCTTGAAATGCGGACAATCGGGGAAGCTGAAGCGCAAGGTCTACTAAGGCCACCGATTGACCGGGTATTTCCCGGTGAGCGGTCAGCCAAGTGTTAATCTGGTTCTCTTGATACATGACCTTTTTTCCCACGCGCACGTAGGCGGGGCCGGTTCCCTGCCGCCGCCAGCGGTTCAGGGTTTGCGGATTTAAGCGTAGGCGTTGCGCCGCTTCCACCGTGTTGAGCAATTCAGACATGGCCGGTTCCTCGCAAAGTCATTTTCCAGTTGAATGCAAAAACATACCAAAGTTTTTTGTGATTAGGTAGTAAAGCGCACAAAAAAGCAGCAAAAGTTTTTAACGCACCGATCAACTGGAAGATATGGATTTTGCAGGGTGTAGAATGGGGCGAGTACCTACCGCGAAAAATTCAGCCGGAAGGGCTCTGATCTTCGGGGGGTTGGGGGTTGGACTTTCGCCCATTGGCGAATCGTCTGGGTGGGTGGGTGGGTGGGTCTACCGCC
>NZ_CBTK010000242.1 GCF_000531125.1 Candidatus Contendobacter odensis Run_B_J11
CGTAATCTCTTCAATAACTGGCCGGCCAGCTTGCGCTTGGTCGGACCGCTGGCCGCAATCGTCCATTCCGCGCCGTCCATGTCGTCAATGGAGACAAAGGTCGGCTCGCCACCCATCGTCAGCCGCACATCACCCGCAATCAGCTTTTCGTCTACTGCCGCACCGAGTTGCTCGATCCGCGCCCATTGATCTTCGCTATAAGGCTTGGTGACTCGTGGATCTTCGTGGACGCGAGTGATCGTCATCGCAAAATCGAAGGTCGTTTCACACTTGTCGGTGTAACCCGTCACTGGCGCGGCGCTGGGCGGAGTCGGGGTGCAGGCCAGCGGAATATGGCCTTCGCCGGCGAACAGGCCGGAGGTCGGGTCCAGACCCAGCCAGCCCGCGCCCGGCACGAAGACTTCAGCCCAAGCGTGCAGATCGGTGAAATCAGCTTCCGGGCCGGAGGGACCGTCCAGCGACTTGAGATCAGCAGTGAGCTGGAGCAGATAGCCGGACACGAAGCGCGCCGCCAGTCCCAACTGCCGCAGAATCTGCACCAGTAGCCAGGCCGAATCGCGGCAGGAACCGCTGCGCTTGGTCAGGGTTTCCTCGCAGGATTGCACCCCTGGCTCCATGCGGATCACATAAGCAATGTTCCGGTTCAAACGCCCGTTGATCTCGACCAGAAAATCCACAATTGGCAGCGGATCGCGTTTTACCTCGGTCAGCCACTTTTTGAGCAGCGGGCCGTTTTCCTGCATCTCCAGATACGGCGTCAATTCCTGGCGCAGGGTGGTTTCGTAGTTGAAAGGAAATTTTTCCGCGTAGCTCTCCACGAAAAAATCAAAGGGATTGATGACCGTCATCTCAGCGATCAGATCGACCGCGATGGTCAAATCCCGGACTTTTTCCGGGAATACCAAGCGGGCCTGGAAGTTGCCGAAAGGGTCCTGCATCCAGTTGATAAAGTGCTGAGCCGGCTCGATATGAAGCGAATAGGCGAGAATAGGGGTGCGGGTGTGCGCGGCCGGGCGCAAGCGGATCACATGCGGCGATACGCTGACCGGACGGTCAAAGTGATAAGTGGTGTGATGATGGAGTGCAACCCGTATAGCCATATCATGTCCTTCACTGTCGGCGAAAACTAAGGCGCGCATTATGCGGGATTAAGCCGCCTTGGCAAATGCAAGTCGCGTTCCGTGCAGATAAACCCGAT
>NZ_CBTK010000243.1 GCF_000531125.1 Candidatus Contendobacter odensis Run_B_J11
GGCTTTTGCATCATCAAAGTTTTGTGCGTCTATAAATTTACGGCGTGCATGCGCCCAGCAGTTTAATGTGGTAATGCCTTCCACATCATCAAACTGATTGTAGGCGGCATACCCATCCGTTTGCAGATAGCCCTGGTAATTTTTTAATGTTTCTTTCGGCCACGCTGCAGCTCTGCCTGTTTGGTATTTGAATAATACCTGCCTGGTTTGGGTGTTGTAATATACCCAGTAATAACCCTGGTGGGTAGTGCCTTTTTTTGTTTTATCTAAAACTTTTATGGGGGTCTCATCTACGCCCAGGTATATGGTTTGCAGCACCTGCCGCTCATGTGCCTCAAAGAGCGGCAGTATCAGGTTGCAAGCTTGCTTAATCCAATTATTAACCGTGTTATCTTCTATCGTTATGTTTTGGCGGCTTAGCATTTGCAGGCATCTGTGAATGGGTATATGGTCTACATATTTACTGGCCATCAGGTGAGAGAGTAAAGAGGCTCCCACATAACTTTTTTCGATGGGTATATTAGTGGGCAATGCAGCAATTACACGCTTTGCCACCGTACCATCTGCAGAGGGCTTTATGTATTCCGGGCGAATATATTTTTTTACAAATATTTCTCCCTGCTTGTATTCTAATATTTCTGTTACTTCCTCACCCACGGGTTTGAGACCAGTAATATCTTCTGCGGGGGCAAGAATAATTTCTTCTCTGCGGAGGTTTGCTGCTATTGGTTTGCGGCCAGGGTGGTTTACCCGAACAGCGGTGCGCTTTACTTCATGGGCTCTTACATGATGAGTGTTTTCAATCATCACTTCGGCCAGCTTATCATTTTCAAACAGAGCTGTTTGCTGGTCGTTGCTATGGGGGTTAGGTTTAAACTTTTCCTGCTTGCCGCTAAAGATAAATTTCTGTAATTCCAGGATTTGTAAGCGGAGTAAATTTATTTGCTGAGCCTGCTGCTCATTGACCAGGAGTGATTGCTCATACAGGTATTTAAAATCGATATTTTGATCAGTAGAATTGATGGACACAACTAGTCAAGTACTATGCCACACAGAAGCTGCAACCCAACATTGACCGAAGTTTTAAGCACCTACGGCAAATCTTTTTTTATGCCTGACAGATTGCAGAATAATGCCTTGCAAAATATGCTGTAATTGCAGATGAGTAAGCAAAATGTCATTATTGTTTTGTGTGCGGCCGGGCATTTCAAAAGTGCCTTTCTCTAATCTCTTTTCATACAATGCAAACCCATCTCTATCCCATTGCAATAATTTAATCTGGTTGTGCCGCTTGTTGATAAAGACAAAAACATCACCTGATAAAATATTTTTCTTCATCTCATTTTGTACAATACCACACAAACCATAACATCCTTTTCGCATGTCTGTTGTTTGATTGTAAAAATAGTACCGGTCATGGGAACTGAGGTGCAACATGCTAGCTCATTAATTGTATTATATACTCAACAGGCGGCATCGTTTCAAAACATATTCGTTTACCATTAGAAAATAAAATACTTACCGGCGCAGTGGTTAATAATGGTGTGATACTTATAAATTTTCCAGAAGGCTTTGGATGTAACTTCTTTTGCCAGTAATAATATTGATGTACCTTAATCTCATGCTGCTGGCAGTATTTAAATACAGACTTGCCACTAGCTTTGCACGCTGCTATATGGCACTGCATTACCTCCGCTATACTTTTATGATCCATGGCGGCAAAGGTGTAACGCCATTTCTAACTAAAAAACACGGGGTTCGTGGAGGGGATACGTTGCTTTATCATTTGGTTTTTTTTGAGCCATCAGATATTGGCGATCACAAATTTGTCAAA
>NZ_CBTK010000244.1 GCF_000531125.1 Candidatus Contendobacter odensis Run_B_J11
CCTCCTGACAAAAATAGTCACCCTCGCCGCTTCCCGTCACTTATCGCCCGCAATGATTCCACCGCCGAATCCTTGCTTAAACCGCACTCCGTGCCCGCTGGATTATTTTTTATTATTTTTCATACAGTTAAAAAAGTTAAATCGCTGGCGGATTGAATGCACTGCTATTGGCACATCTGCTGCATTAACGAACCGCGAAGGGATAGCAAGAGCATCCCCCAACTTCCCAACCCCAAACCGGGTTTTTATCTCAAGCGCAGTAAGGAAAGGAGTTACCCATGAAGAAGTTACAGAAAGGCTTCACCCTGATTGAACTCATGATCGTTGTGGCGATCATCGGCATCCTGGCCGCCATCGCGATTCCGGCCTATCAGGATTACACCATTCGTGGACAGGTCACTGAAGGTCTTACCCTCGCCGCTGCTGCCAAAACGGCTGTCTCTGAATCTTTCGCAAACACGGGTGTTGCTCCAGCCGACCGCACTGCTGCTGGCATGACCGCCACCCCTACTGATACTGCGGGCAATTATGTGTCGCAATTAGCCATAAACAACGGTGTTATTACTGTTACCTATAGCAATACGAGTCCCCAGCGCGCCAACAGCGCCATCAACGGTCTTACGCTTACCTTGGTTCCTTACGTCTCTGCTGACCTTAGCGTCTCCTGGAAATGTCGAGTAGTCGGGTCGGTGGCTGCCCCTACAGCTACTCTTATGAGCGGTGCTGTTAATGCGGTCGGAACGGTGTTAGCCAAGTACGCACCCGCTGAATGCAGAGCGTAATCTTCAGCAGCAGCGTAGGTTGGGTTGCGAACGCAACCCAACAATGCCGCCCGATAAAAAACCGCTCCCTTGGGGCGGTTTTTTTATGTCTGTCGCAAACAGGAGCCGGTACGCCATGACCCGCTTCTGTGCTTTTTGCCATTGAATCGCTATCCGCATTATCATCACTGGACTTATCGCTATGCGGGCAGGTACGAATCATGAAAACGGTGCAACTCACGCTGGATGATGATCTGGTCA
>NZ_CBTK010000245.1 GCF_000531125.1 Candidatus Contendobacter odensis Run_B_J11
CGTCTGAGTGTTTCCCTTGCGCCACCACTCCAGGCTGCTGTTCCCCAGAAGCCGATCAACCCGGCCTTCCGTCAAGGCGGCGGCCAGTTCGGCGTTGCTGTCGAATTCGACGCGGTGAATTTCGGGATAACTCTCCAGCAGACGCTGGAGTTGCTGCGCGCCTTTGAGGAAGCCCACCCGTTTTCCGGTGAGGGAATCGATTCCGGTCGAATCCAGGCTCTCATCAGCGCGCGCGAGAATATAAATGTGGGCTCTGTACATGACAAAAATTAGCTTTAAGAGTTAAGATTATGTTTTTTCTAGCATTCTTGTGGAAACTGGGGGTGACCCTCCAACCTGCTTGGCCTCCACAGAAAACGTCGAAGAACCAAAATGATTAAAATCAAGGAAGTGAAATAAAGCAGCGAGATTAAATAAAGAGGTAGGATTAAAGATAGTATTACGAATAAAATCCAAACCCGTTTTAAAGATACTTTTAGAAAGCCGTAGATGTTTTTTTACTTTAATCGGTTTAACTGAATCATGTTGCCATTCACCGATGCGATGCGCCCAACAAAACGTAATCACTGGAATGATTAAAAGTCGTTTAATCCGTTTAGGGTCAGTCACATGAGTATCTTCCAGATTAAACCCTCGACTTTTTAAGCAACTAAATAAAGTTTCTATTTGCCATCTTTCTTTATAATATTCAACTGGTTGATGTCCATTCTTCTGACTTGAAGCAAGAATCAGCAATTCACCATCATTTAATCGCAAAGCCGTTAAATAAACCTTTACGCCGGTGATGAGGCGTGAATCTTCAAGGATGAGTTGTTCCGCCAGTTTCAAATGTAGAAAGAAGTTTTGTACGGGTACTTCTTGACCTTGGCTGTTGGTCGTTTTCGCATTTTTCTTAATACGAATGATGAAATTAATTCCCTCATTTTTCAGATAGTTAAACCACTCTTCACCCATAAACTCACGGTCTGCTAATAGACCAAGAATCGATGTTTTACCGAATTGTTTAATAAAACCTGCTAATAGATCGATACGCTCTTGAGTATTCGA
>NZ_CBTK010000246.1 GCF_000531125.1 Candidatus Contendobacter odensis Run_B_J11
CGTTGGCGGCGTTCGTTGCGCCTCTACCGGCCTTGATACAAGGCGCTATCGGGCCGGTCGGCGGTGGCCGAAACCCTGGGGCGGTATGGCGTGGTGGACGATGCCGGTACAGTAGCGTTATTCGCCAGTGGCGAGACGGCGGGGCGACTGGACCAGGTGATCCGCCATCAATTACGCCAGTGGGATACCCAGCTCGAACTGCAATGGGATACCTTGGCGGAATGGATACCCCGCTTGCTGTACGCAGCGGTGGCGGGGTTGATGGTGGTGGGAATCATGAGCGGCTATCGGAGCTTGCCGATGCCGTAAATTATTCCGCTCTGATCGGGTTTATCGGGAGAAAACGATGGCGACATTTCACGAATTGCAGACCCAGCAGCGGGCGCTGCTGGATAATTTGGATGAACTTGAAGAGGCAACCGACGCGCTGACTGAGAGACTGCATGGCTTCGCCGACACCGACGAATTCACCAATCATCAGGAACAACTGGCCTGGTTGCATCGCCAGCGCGCCGGTTTACTGGTGGTGCTGAGCGAAACCGAACGGTCATTGCTGACGTTTGACGTCCGCGATGACGTTATTATTCTCCGCTGAAAATCGCACCATCGCTCACAGAATGCCCACTCCACATGCCCAGACTCCAGCCCTTGCTACTGACCACCGCTATCGTGCTGCTGTTGATGGGTCACCTGCTCTGGGGTTGGATCCCGATTCTCGACAGCGCCAACCTGGTGTTCCATGAGGCCGGTCACCCTATCTTTGGGATTCTGTCCTCGCGTCTCATGGTGTACGGCGGCACGTTGATGCAACTGCTGATTCCAGCCGCATGCGCCTGGGAATGCTACCGCCACCAGCAGCCTTATGGTTATTACGCCTGTCTGGTTTGGGTGGGGGCGAATCTATTGAATATCGCACGGTACATGGCGGACGCCCGCGCTCATCAATTGCCGCTGGTCGGGGGTCTGGACCCGGAGGAATTCCACGATTGGACCGAAATTCTGACCCGGTGGGGTCTGCTGAACCAAGATACCGCGCTCGCGTTTCTGGTGCGGGTCAGCGCCCTCGTATTGATGGCGTGGGTACTCAAGCGGGCGTGGATGACTTCAGCGCTAAAGCACTAAACTGAACGCCTGGTCAGCGTTCATCGCCCTTCGCCCGCTCCCACAGCGCATCCATTTCCGCCAGCGTGGATTCTGTGGGAGTGCGACCTTCTTCCGCCAGCCACGCCTCAATCCGCCGAAACCGCCGCTCAAACTTGGCATTCGTTCCGCGTACCGCCGCTTCCGGGTCGATCTGGAGGTGACGAGCCAGATTAGCGCAGGCGAACAGTACATCGCCCAGTTCATCGGCTAGCCGTTCCGGCGGCGCAGCGCTGGCGATTTCGTGGCGGATTTCGGCGATTTCCTCTTCGATTTTGGCCAGCACCGGCTCGACCGCGCCCCAGTCAAAGCCGACCCGCGCCGCTTTCTTCTGCAACTTGACCGCCCGGGTCAACGCCGGCAGCGCCAGCGGGATTCCGTCCAATACGCCAGTCGGTTGTCCAGGTTTTTCAGCCGCTTTGATCCGCTCCCAGGCGGCGATCTGTTCGGCGGCAGTCGCATAACGCTCATCAGCGAACACATGCGGATGACGGCGGATCATCTTCTCGACAATGCCATGCGCCACATCGTTGAAATCGAAGCGGCCTTCCTCGCGGGCAATCTGGGCGTAGAACACCACCTGAAACAACAGATCACCCAGTTCCGCCTGCAATTCCGTCCAGTCTTCACGGGCAATCGCGTCGGCGACTTCGTAGGCTTCCTCGATGGTGTGGGGAACAATGGTGCTATAGGTCTGTTCCCGATCCCACGGACAGCCGTTATCGGGATCGCGCAGCCGAGCCATCACTTCCAACAGGGCATCCACTGGCGATAATGCGGGATCGGCCATAGGTGCCGGGCTATCAGGATTGTTCTGGGGATGCTCCAAGCGATTTGCTCCCGCTAGCGGTATTCTGAGTTATGGTGACAGGGGATGATGCAGGCATACCCAACATGAGGGTATTGCCTGATGACTGGCCGAGAGTCTGTACCAGCCGCAATTGCAAAAGCGCAGGATTGGACTCAATCATTTTGGCCGCATTGGCGAGACTGCGCAGGGCCGCCATTTCTCCTCTGGCCTTTTCCAGCATCGCTAACCCTTCCTGGCGGGCGCTGACCACTTGCGCGAAAACTTCTTTCAGCTTGCCCGGAAACATAATGTCCTTCAGGTTGACGCTGATTAACTTCAGGCCAATATCCATGGCCTTGGGAGCGGTGATTTCCAGCAACTTGCCGGATAATTCATTTCTGCTTTTCAGAATGGCGTCAATATCGGCAGCGCCCATGATTTCCCGCAACGCCAGTTGCAATTCCAGATAAAGCGCGTCTTGAAAGCTCTGCGTCTTATGCGTCGCCAATAGAGGGTCGGCAATCTCGTAATTGGCGGCAAGGCTCACTTTCAGCGTTATTCCGTCCGCGCTGAGTACTTCCTGCCCGGTTATCGACGCAAAACGCGGTCTGATGTCGAGCTTTTGGATAACGGCAAAGAGCGGTGAATACCAATACTGTCCGGCTGCTAATATTTTGCTGAATTGACCCTTGACGTACATCAACCCTCTTTCATATTCAAGAATGGTGATGCGCCGAATGGCGAACTTGAAGAAAAGAGTGAGAAGGACAATTAAAACAAGGCTTGGAATCAGATATTCCATCAGTCCGCTTCCGAAAATGTCCCATCCCAAGGAATCCCAAAGCGACGGCGGAGACCAGGGTCTGCAAAGCCGAAGAGCTGGCGTATTAAACCGATCCCTTGGGAGGGAACGACAGGTTTGGTGTTCTTTTTGGAACACACCCAGAAGGAAGGGCTACATGCGGGAACCGGGCGGTGATACCGGCCTGAGCCGCTGCCATCTTCCTTACAGTCGGCATTTTATCCGCCGGTTGCCGCAAAAGTCATCCGGCTATCGCGATGGCCGAGGCGAGCGGCGGCCACTACCGCAAGGACTGCCTTGAGTAAAGGCCCGCGCTGGTCGCTGGTTCAAGGTTACCGGTTTAGGCGCAGGGCTGCGAGCGACTCGCGAACCATCGGCGCGGGGTGGCAGGCCGGTGTGCTGAGTTAACACGGTTTGCGGGCCGTGCTTGCGGCCGGCGCGGGTGCCTTCACCGCCACCGAGTCCAGTGCCGGTCGGTTGCCAAGTCGGAATCAGATGGCGTTTGCCGTTGCCGATTAACTCACTGCGGCCCATTTGTTTGAGCGCGTCACGCAATAATGGCCAGTTCTCGGCATCGTGATAGCGCAGAAAAGCTTTGTGCAATCGGCGCTGTTTTAACCCCTTGGCCGAAATAACCTGTTCGCCCCGGTCGCGATGAATGCCTTTGAGCGGATTGCGGCCAGAGTGATACATGGCGGTTGCCAGCGCCATTGGACTGGGCAGAAACGCCTGCACCTGATCGGCGCGAAAGCCGTTCTTTTTCAGCCACAGCGCCAGATTCAGCATGTCCTCATCGGTGGTTCCTGGATGGGCGGCGATGAAATAGGGAATCAGATATTGTTCCTTGCCCGCTTCTTTTGAATACTTCTCGAACAACATCTTGAATTGATCATACGCGCCCATGCCCGGTTTCATCATTTTGGCGAGTGGCCCGGACTCGGTGTGTTCGGGCGCGATTTTGAGATAACCGCCGACATGATGCGTCACCAGTTCACGCACATAAGCCGGATCGCGCACTGCCAGGTCATAGCGTACCCCAGAAGCGATCAGCACTTTTTTAATCCCAGGCAACTCCCGTGCTTTGCGATACAGGCCAATGAGCGATGAATGATCAGTATTCAGATTCGGGCAGATGTCCGGGTAAACACAGGACAATTTGCGGCAACTCTGTTCAATCTCGCTGGATTTGCAGGCGATGCGGTACATATTGGCGGTTGGCCCGCCCAAATCGGAAATAACCCCGGTAAAGCCGGGCGTCCGATCCCGAATCTCTTCTATTTCGCGCAGGATTGATGTTTCCGAACGGGATTGAATGATCCGACCTTCGTGTTCGGTGATTGAGCAGAAGGTGCAGCCGCCGAAGCAGCCGCGCATGATGTTGACCGAGAACCGGATCATTTCATAAGCCGGAATCCGGGCATTGCCGTAGCTCGGATGTGGAACGCGGGCATACGGCAGATCGAAAACCGCGTCCATTTCCGGCGTGGTCAATGGAATCGGCGGTGGATTCAGCCACACCTCGCGGTCACCGTGGCGTTGCACTAAAGCACGGGCGTTGCCGGGATTGGTTTCCAGATGCAGCAACCGCGAGGCATGGGCGTACAGCACCGGATCGTTTTTCACCTGATCGTAGGCGGGCAGCCGGATCACGATTTTGGCACGGTCGTGGCGGACGATGCGACGTTGGAAATGGATCGGCTGAACCGGCGGTGCAGCGGTTTCAGCGGGCGCAGACGTTGAACACGGGGTATTTTCCACCGGCGTCACCGCATACGGATCGGGATGTGCAGCGACCGGGCCGGGCTGATCCAGTTCGGTCGAATCCATCTCGACCCAGCCTTCTGGCAAGCCCTTGACCGTGAACGCCGCCCCGCGCAAATCGTGCATCGTTTTGGGTGGTTCACCAGCAGCGACGCGATGGGCGACTTCGACAATGGCGCGTTCGGCGTTGCCGTACAGCAGCAAATCGGCCTTGGCGTCCAGCAGAATCGAACGCCGCACCTTGTCCGACCAATAGTCGTAATGGGCGATGCGGCGCAAGCTGGCTTCGATGCCACCGATGATAATGGGTGCTTCGGGATACGCTTCACGACAGCGCTGGCTGTAGACGATCACCGCCCGATCCGGCCGCTTGCCGCCTTCATCGTTGGGGGTGTAGGCGTCGTTGTGGCGCAACCGCCGATCCGAGGTGTAGCGGTTGACCATCGAATCCATGTTGCCCGCCGCGATCCCGAAAAACAGGTTGGGCTGGCCCAATGCCCGAAACGGTTCCGCCGAAGTCCAATCCGGCTGAGCGATGATGCCGACCCGGAACCCTTGCGCTTCCAGCAGGCGGCCAATAATCGCCATGCCGAAGCTGGGATGATCAACGTAGGCATCGCCGGTGACGATGATGATGTCGCAGGAGTCCCATTCCAGCGCCTCCATTTCGGCGCGGGACATCGGCAGGAAGGGTGCAACGCCAAAGCGGGCGGCCCAGTATTTACGGCGAGAGAACAGCGGGGGAGCGGGGTGCATTAACATCCAGTAAGCCAATTAAAGTTCTTTGCGGATAAAATCCAAGGTTTGATTGGTTTTTTCCAACAGCGCACTATCATAAATATCCTCCTGTAAATTTTCCTGTGATCGGAACTGTGGGGCAGGCAGGTAAAATGAACAGCACCTATTGAGATCAATGGGTTGGATTCAGTCAACGCCCTCGCCTGACGCTACCAACCCTCGCCATCACAGGAAAATTTACAGGACCAAAACTCTACCACAATGCCTCGCCGTGTAGCTGTTCAAGCATAGAGCATCCCACCGACTTTCCCCCATACCCTCCACAACCGCCAAGATGGCGGGTCAAACCCTCCTGCTGAATCGGGACAGATGAGCTAAACCGTTGCCCATCCGCGCATGGGCGATGGATCCGTTACCGTCCTGCAGTCGGTCTGGGTGTCGCTCATCAACGATTCAACTATTCTGTAGGCTGAAAAAGACACCCTAGCTCATCAAAACCATGCACTCTGACTCCCTGCGCATTGCTACCCGTAAAAGTCCCCTCGCTCTCTGGCAAGCGGAACACGTCGCCGAACGTCTGCGCCGAATGTACTCCGGCTTGCGGATCGAGTTAATCGGCATGGTCACTCGCGGTGATAAAATCCTCGACAGTCCGTTGGCTAAAGTTGGCGGTAAAGGTCTGTTCGTCAAGGAGTTGGAGCAGAGTCTTTTGGAGAATCGCGCCGATCTTGCGGTGCATTCGATGAAGGATGTGCCGGTGGATTTTCCCGCCGGATTGGGCCTGCCAGTGATATTGGCCCGCGAAGACCCCCGCGACGCCTGGGTATCCCGTCATGAGACCCACCCCGATGCTTTGCCTGCCGACGCCCGGATTGGCACCTCCAGCCTGCGCCGTCAATGCCAATTGGCCGCCCGTTATCCGCATTGGCAGATTCACAGTTTGCGCGGCAATGTCGGCAGTCGGCTGGCCAAGCTCGATTCAGGCGAATTCGACGCCATTCTGCTGGCAGCCGCTGGCCTCAAACGGCTGGGGCTGGCCGAACGAATCACGCTGACGCTGGAACCGGAATTCAGTTTGCCCGCGATTGGGCAAGGCGCGATTGGGATTGAATGCCGGCTGGGTGATGCGCGGACTCAGGGGATTATCGCCGCGCTCGATGACTCGGCCACCCATATCCGGATCGCAGCGGAACGGGCTTTCAATGCCCGGCTGCAAGGCGGCTGTCAGGTGCCCATTGCCGGTCATGCGCTGCTGGACGGCGATCAGCTCTGGTTGCGTGGGCTGGTCGGCGAACCGGACGGTAGCCGGATCGTCGCGGGCGAAATTCGCGGCCCGGCTGCGGCAGCGGTAAGCCTCGGCGCAGCCCTGGCCGAAGAACTGCTTGGATGTGGCGCTGATGTCATTCTGCAACGGGTTTTTGCGGCGTCCTGAACGGCCTGCGCCATGAATCCTTCCCTGAACGGCCTGACCGTGCTGGTAACGCGACCCGAACATCAGGCCGGCCCGCTCTGCCAATTGATCGCCCAGCACGACGGCTATGCCATTCGCTGTCCAGCGCTGGTTATTGGCGAACCGCAGAACTGGACCCCGGCGCTGGCGGTTCTGGACCGGCTGGATCGCTACGATCTGGCGATTTTCACCAGCGCCAACGCAGTGGATCGGGCCATGCCGCTGATTCAACAACGCGGCGGCATTCCGCCCCGGCTGGAAATCACCGCTATCGGTAAAGCGACCGCCCAGGCGCTGGCCCGCTATGGCATTAACCCCAGTGTGCAGCCCGCCCAAGGCTTTACCAGCGAAACACTGCTGGCGCTGCTACGATTTCAACCAGAGGTCGTCAACAGTCAAGCCATGGTGATCGTTCGTGGCGAAGGCGGTCGGGGACTGCTGGCTGAAACCTTGTCCGCTCGCGGTGCCCATGTTGATCATGCCGAGGTTTATCGCCGTAAGCAGCCGACAACCGATCTCTCAGCCTTGCTGGAACGCTGGCAGCGCGGCCAAATCGGCGCGGTAGTGGTTGCCAGCGGTGAGAGCCTGTTGAATCTGTTTGATATGCTAGGCGCAGCCGGGCAAGATTATCTGCGTGAAACCCCCCTGATTGTGGTCAGTGGCCGCATCCAGCATCTCGCCGCCGCCCAGGGTTGCCGCCGTATTCTGATCGCCCAGGAAGCCAGTGATGACGCCATCCTCACCGCACTGCTCCACCTGACTACTCCATTCTCTTCATCCGTTCGGTACACAACATGACAGACCCGAAATCCGATAATGACGATAGCGACAAGGCCGCGCCGGTTATCAGCGCTGCTCCCCAAAATTCCCCCAACCCCCCTTTGGCAACGATAAGCGAAGCCGGAGTGATTGCTGCACCAACCCCTAAGAGCGGTCGCGGACTGGCCGGTTTCGCGCTCCTGGTTGCGTTGGGCGCCGGCGGCGGCAGCGGCTATCTGTGGTATCTCTGGCAACAGGAACAGACCAGCCAGACCAGTCGGCTGAATCAGGCAATCAAGCAGGCTATCGCTCAACCCAACACTGATCTACAGGGATTGCAAGCCCAAGTTAAAGAACTGCAAGCGCTGAAGACCGCGCTCGATCAATTGCGCACCGAAAGCCAGAACATCCGTGAGCAAACTCTGGGGCTAACGGGCGATCTGCAACCGCTGAAGAACACCATGGAGCTGTACAAGGGCGAGAACGAGATCATCAAGGGCGAGATGAAACTGCTGCGGGAAAGCCATGACGCGCATAAGACCCACGTCCAGCAGCAGAAGGCGGAACTCGACCAGCAGTTGCAGGAGCAGCAGAACCGCTTGGTAAAACAAAGTGATCAGATTCAAAACTTGTGGTTGAGTCACAACGGGCTGGCGGAGAATCTGGAAACGGTCAAGATCGTGGCGGCTAAAGGCGGTGACATCAACGCCTTCCCACTGGCGGAAGTGGACTATCTGCTGCGGCTGGCCGATGCCAAACTGAAGCTGGAACGCAACCTGGCGACTGCCCGACTGGCGCTGGATGCGGCCCAACAGCGGTTGAAAGCGGTTGGTGAAAGCGCCATGACTCCAGTGCAAGTCATGATCGGTGAAGCCATCGCCAGCTTACGCGGCGTCCAACTGCCTGACATTACCGCTCTGTCCCACAAAATCGTGCAGATGGAAGGTGAGGTTGCCAGCCTGCCCTTGCAGATTAAATCCGGAACCCCGGATATCAAGAATGTGGTTAAACCGGCCACTACCGCCACTGTCAGTACCGATACCGACCGTTCCTGGTGGGATCGCACCAGCCAAGCGGTCTGGAACCAGTTCAAGAGCATTGTGGTGATCCGCCGGGTGCGCAGTGAAGCTCCGCCGCTGATCGCGATGGAAGAGGACTTTTTCTTGCGCCAGAACCTGCAACTGGAAATGGAAAGTATGCGGATGGCGCTGCTGCGCGGCGATGCCCAAGCGTATCAGGACTCCAATGAACTGGTTCGCCAATGGATCACAACCTATTTCGACACCGACGACACCCGGGTTGCCACTTTCCTGAGTGAATTGAAAGCGCTGCAAACGGTGCAGTTCAATCCCTATATCCCGGATTTGGCCGGCCTCAATCAGTCCTTCCACGAGGCGCTCGCTCATCGGCAACCGATTCGTCCGGTGCTGATCAAAACTCCGGCGGCGCCCCCCCAGCCGACCGCTAACGGGGAGGGACAACCATGAAATTGCTGGTTGGCATTATCGTTACCCTGTTTACTTCGGTCTGGGTGGCCTTGTCACTTCGGCAGGATCCCGGCTATGCCATGATCAGTTTCGGCGAGTGGTCCATTGAGACCAGTCTCGCCTTTTTCGTCATAGTGCTGATCCTGTCGTTTCTGGCGTTTTATGCGCTGCTCCGGCTGAGCGTTCGGCTGTGGCAAACGCCGGGTCAGACTTTGGCTGCCCATCGGCGGCGGTTGCACAACAAAGCCCGGCGCCTGTTTGAACTGGGCAGTCGGCAAATGGCTGCCGGACAGTGGATTACCGCAGAGAAAACCCTGCTCAAGGGTGCGGAACACAGCGAAACGCCCGCCCTGCATTATCTGAGCGCGGCACGAGCCATTCACCCTCTCAACGACATGAAGTGGCGCCGCGACCTGCATTTGCGCCAGGCTGAGGATTCGCTGGATGCCGATCCGCTCACGGTGCAACTGGCTCGTGCGGAATTTCTGCTGGACGACCGCCAGGCCGAGCAGGCGCGCCCCATTCTGGAATCGCTGTATGTGCTCCATCCCCGCCACCCCGGCGTATTGCAATATCTGGCCAAGGCGTACCAGCAACTCGGCGTCTGGGAGCTATTGCGAAAACTGCTGCCCGAATTGCACAAGCAGAAAGCGCTCGGCCCTGAACGGTTCGCGGAGATCC
Source organism: Candidatus Contendobacter odensis Run_B_J11 (assembly GCF_000531125.1). GTDB lineage: Bacteria > Pseudomonadota > Gammaproteobacteria > Competibacterales > Competibacteraceae > Contendibacter > Contendibacter odensensis. Next base: position 9,609 of record NZ_CBTK010000246.1, read on the forward strand.
AGAGCGCGGTTTACCACGCCCTGCTCCAAAGCGCCGCCGCCAGTGGATCGCTGGAATCCTTGCGCACGCTATGGAAACAGACACCAGCGGTTTTGCGCGAGGAAGACGAAGCGTATCTGGTTGAATACGCCACCGCCCTGTGTGATTGCGAAGCCGCTGCCGATGCCGAGACTTTGCTGCGTGAAGCAATCAATCGGCGCTGGAGCCAGCAACTGGTGGTCGGTTACGGGATGTTGGGACGGGGCAACGCGACGGCGCAATTGGCTGCCGCCGAGAGCTGGCTGGTTCAGCATGGCGACGATCCACATTTGCTGTTAACGCTAGGCCGACTGGCCAAGCGCTGCCAGCAGAATGCCAAGGCCCGTGACTATCTGGAACGCAGCATCCAAATCATGCCGACCCCGGACGCTTATCAGGAACTGGGCGAGTTGCTGGAATCCCTGCATGAGCTGACTCACGCCGGCCAATGCTTCCATGCCGGACTGCGGCTGCTGGTCGGCAAGCCGCAGGAGAAACAGGGTGCGATGCTGCCTGCCGCCGAAGTGTCGCAGCAGTTACAGCGACCGATGGGGCCGGCCATAGCCACCTGAATCTGCTCATCCTCTGGCTGGCGGGCGATCAGAAGATTGCTCGCTGGTTTGGAGAGATTCTTCTCCGTCTCACCGCGACTCAACCAACCCTTATTTTTCTGAAAAGGCTTGTTTCATGGTAGTGTCGGTTATGACGCAGCCGGCGCGGCGCAATTCCGTGATCTGATCTGTACCGATCACCTGATGGAACTCCTGATCGAGATCGATAGCGCCTGCTTTATGGCCGCGATAAAAATAGCGCCAGTGCGAACCTTCCTTCTCCGGGCTGCCCTTATTTGCTTCGAGCGCTGCGCCACTCTGTAGCATCTTGCGGATGAACTGTTCTTTGCTTCTGATGCTGTAATGATAAAGCCGGATCGTCTTTGATCTTTCTCTGGTTTCATCACTCATTTCCACGCCGTGATTGCCGGGAGTGATTATCCGGTAGCCTTGAGTCCGGTGAATCACCTTGCTGGTCGGCTTGGTGAAAAGAACATTGTAGCCTTTGAACCCGAATTTTTTCGGCACGGCTTGCCTGACGCAATCGGTCGCGGTCCAGAACTCACCGTTCGCTGCGGGCAGCATCATGTAGGACGGGCAATGAATTTTGCCGGCCCGGCTGCGCGCCAATTCATTTCGCAAAGAACCGCTGGCTGTGTACCAGAATTCATCGGCATCGCTGTTAATGCAGTAGTCAGCATGATACCTGTCGCGGGCCAGTTCGATCATCCGGTGAACCCAAGCCACCTGATCAAAAGCAACTCCCGGCTCGTCGATTAACGCAAGGATGACACCTTCTTTCTTATACTGCTCCAGAATGTCGCGGGTTCCATCACCGGATTGGTGATCGGTGACAATCAATCCGTCTATATCCCTATTGGCATGATAGCGCAGATGCCGTTCAATGATATCGGCTTCATCCCGCACCAGGAGGGTCATGATCACTGTTGGCCGCTTGATGCGCGGTTTGCGATTGAGAAAGCTGTAGAAAGGGATGAATATCTTTTTCATGTCGATCCTTGTCACTGACCTGCTGCTAAGCAAATAGCAGAACCGGTTTCAATGCGACGCAAACTCGAAAGAATCGTAGAACAATTGTTCAACCGGCAACCCCCGGTCGGCGAAAGCCACTTTAGCGGCGTCGATCATCAGTGGCGGGCCGCTCATGTAGACCTCGTGACCGCTCAAATCGGGATAATCGTGAGTAACCGCTTCATGCACCCAGCCGGTACCGCCTTCCCAGTCGTCTTCCGGGCGCGGTTCTGACAGAACCGGGGTGTAGCGGAACTGCGGGTGTTGTTCCGCCCAACGGCGCGGCAACTCGTCCAGATACAAATCTGCTTTCGCCCGCGCACCCCAGTACAGGTGCAGCGGTCGATCCAGCCCAATATGGAAAGCGTGTTCCAGCATTCCCTTGAGCGGCGCAAAGCCGGTACCGCCACCGATGAGAATGATCGGGCGCGGTGAATCCTCGCGCAGAAAGAAGGTTCCCAGCGGTCCCTGAAACCGCAGCAGCGCCTTATCCTTCATTTTGTTGAAAACATAGTCGGTGAAGAAACCACCGGGCACCCGCCGAATGTGCAATTCCAGCCATTCATCGGCGTGGGGCGGATTCGCCAGCGAGAAGCTGCGCCGCCGGCCATCAGCCAGCAGAATATCTAGGTACTGCCCGGCCAGAAATTGCAGGCGCTCAATATTCGGGAGCTTCAAATACAGCCGCATTACATCCGGCGCCAACAACTCCCGCCGCTCCACCCGGCACGGCAGCGTCTTGACCGGAAGATTCTGCCCCGCCTTGACCTCGCGAGCTTCGATCACCAGGTCCGAGCGCGGCTGAACCTGACACAGCAATGCCTTGCCCTCGGCCTGTTCACGCTCGCTGATGCCAGGCGGCTTGTCGTTGGGATAAACAACTTCGCCGGAAAGAATCGTGCCCATGCAGGAGCCGCAAGCACCATTGCGGCAACCGTAAGGTAATACGCTACCCTTTTCGCGCAAGGCGGCATCCAGCACTGATTCATGCGCTGCGACCTGGAAGTGATGACCACTCGGCTGGATGGTGACCTGATAAGGCATGGCAGAGTTATCTCCTGTTTGAAATACGCACCGGCTGATTAGAAGTGGATTCCTCCACGCGGTTCACCGGATTCACAATCCCAACTCATTCCACAACGCATCCACCCGCTGTTTCACCGCCGCACTCATAGCAATCGGCCGGCCCCATTCACGACGGGTCTCCCCCCGCCATTTGTTGGTAGCGTCGAAGCCGATCTTGGAACCCAATCCTGACACCGGCGAGGCGAAATCCAGATAATCAATCGGTGTATTCTCGATCATTACGGTATCCCGCACCGGGTCCATCCGCGTCGTCATCGCCCAGATCACGTCTTTCCAATCACGGGCGTTCACGTCATCGTCCACCACGATCACGAACTTGGTGTACATGAACTGGCGCAGAAATGACCATACCCCCAGCATGATTCGCTTGGCGTGACCGGGATATTGCTTGTGCATCGAGACTATCGCCAGCCGATAAGAACAGCCTTCCGGCGGTAAATAGAAATCGGTAATTTCGGGAAACTGCTTCTGCAAAATCGGCACAAACACTTCGTTCAGCGCCACGCCCAGAATGGCGGGTTCATCCGGTGGCCGACCGGTGTAGGTACTGTGATAAATCGGATTTTCGCGGTGAGTCATGCGATCAATGGTAAATACCGGAAACTGATCCATTTCGTTGTAATAGCCGGTGTGATCACCAAACGGCCCTTCCATTGCGGTTTCATCGGGGGCAATGTGGCCTTCCAGCACCAATTCAGCGCTGGCCGGCACCTGCAACTCATTACCCAGACATTGGGCCAACTCAGTACGGGAACCGCGCAGCAAGCCGGCGAAAGCGTATTCCGACAGCGTGTCCGGCACCGGCGTTACCGCAGCCAGAATCGTGGCTGGATCAGCGCCTAACGCCACTGCTAGCGGAAACGGCTCGCCGGGCCGAGCCTGTTGCCATTCGCGAAAATCCAGCGCCCCGCCGCGATGCGCCAGCCAACGCATGATGACCTTATTGCGACCGATCACTTGCTGGCGGTAGATGCCGAGATTCTGCCGCAGCTTATGCGGGCCTTTCGTCACCACCAGACCCCAGGTAATCAGCGGCCCGGCGTCTTCTGGCCAGCAGTGCTGCACCGGCAACCGGGCCAAATCCACATCGGATTCTTCGATCACCCGTTCCTGACACGGTGGCCGGCTGATCTTCTTTGGGGCCATGTCCAGCACTTTTTTGAAAATCGGCAGCTTGTCCCAGGCATCACGCCAGCCTTTAGGTGGTTCCGGTTCCTTGAGAAAGGCGAGCAGCTTGCCGACTTCACGCAGCGCCGCCACCTCGTCCTCGCCCATCCCCAGCGCCACCCGGCGCGGCGTCCCGAACAGATTGGTGAGTACCGGGATGGTATGACCCTTGGGATTCTCAAACAGGATCGCCGGTCCGCCCGCCCGCAGTACTCGGTCGCAAATTTCGGTCATTTCCAGCACTGGATCCACGGTGACGCGAACTCGCTTGAGTTCGCCGATTCGCTCCAATTGGGCCATAAAATCGCGCAAGTCCTTGTATTGCATAAATCACATCTCGTGAGAGTCGGAAAAGGGCCGGATGGAGCGGCCGGGACGATCATTCTAGCAGTGGGGAATGCGGATCGATGGCGACTATTATTCAGTTCCCGTTGCCGTGACTACGGTCGTTACAGGCGTGTTGGCGGCTACACTGGATAAGATTTGGATTGACCAGAGTTTGAAGGCGAAGCGCTTTTTTTGCGCCAGCCCGCTTTTTCTCGCGCCATTCCCCTCTTTGGAGATGACATGAAGTTTCTGCTCCGCATCGCGGCGGCTATTGACGCCCTCAATACGGCTCTTGGTCGCTGGATAAGCTGGCTGATCCTGTTTTGCACCTTGATCAGCGCGCTCGCCGCCACCTTGCGCTATGTCTTCGACTGGGGATCGAACGCCCTGCTGGAAGCGCAATGGTTCATGTTCGGGCTGATATTCCTGTTTTGTGCCGCCTGGACCCTGCGCTTAGGCGGGCATGTCCGCATTGATATTCTCTCTTCGCGCTTATCACCGAGGGCGCGAGTGTGGATCGACCTCTTCGGGACGCTGCTGTTTCTGCTGCCGGTCTGTCTGCTGATCGCGGTTGATTCCTGGAACTTCTTTTTGATCGCTTATCAGACCCGTGAAGTCTCGCCGAATCCAGGTGGGTTGGCGTGGTGGCCGCTCAAGTTTGCTATTCCGACCGCGTTTATTCTGCTCAGCCTGCAAGGCATCTCCGAAATCATCAAGCACATCGCTGCGCTGACCGGTGAGCGACCGCTGCCCGATTTCAAGGGCGGGCACTGACATGGCCGCGTTCCTGATCGCCAATATGGCGCCGATCATGTTTTCGGCGCTGGTGCTGTTCCTGCTGATCGGCTATCCAGTGGCGTTCTCACTGGCGGCGGTCGGCATCGCCTTCGGCCTGATCGGCATCGAACTCGGCCTGCTCACGCCGAATCTGCTGCAAGCCCTGCCCGACCGGGTGTTCGGGATCATGAAGAACGAGATTTTGCTGGCGATTCCATTCTTCACCTTCATGGGGCTGGTGCTGGAACGCAGCGGCATGGCCGAAGCGCTGCTCGACACTATCGGCCAGTTGTTTGGCAGGATTCGCGGCGGCTTGGCCTATGCAGTGATTTTCGTTGGCGCACTGTTGGCGGCTACGACCGGGGTAGTTGCCGCGTCTGTCATTGCCATGGGGCTGATTTCATTGCCGATCATGTTGCGCTATGGCTATGACAAGGCATTGGCCGCCGGGGTGATCGCGGCTTCCGGCACTCTGGCGCAGATCATTCCGCCGTCGCTGGTGCTGATCGTGATGGCCGATGTCCTCGGGCGCTCGGTCGGCGATATGTACATGGGCGCGTTCATCCCCGGCTTGATCCTGACCGGGTTGTATGTGCTGTGGGTTTTTCTGAATACCTGGTTCCGTCCCCATGTTGCCCCGGCCTTGCCGCCGGAAGCTCGCACCCTGCGCGGCTGGGCGTTGGCGCAACGGGTGGCTGTTACCATGGTGCCGCCGTTGACGCTGATTTTTCTGGTGCTGGGCAGCATCTTTATCGGTTGGGCCACTCCCACCGAAGGCGGCGCATTAGGCGCAGTCGGCGCGCTGCTGCTGGCCGGGATCAAGCGCAAGCTGGATCGCAAATTGTTGACTCAGGCAATGGAAGCCACCGCCAAGATCACCAGTTTCGTGGTGTTTATCCTGATTGGCTCCAGTGTATTCAGCCTGGTATTTCGTGGGGTCAACGGTGATTTGTGGGTAGAGCATCTCTTGCTCGATCTGCCCGGTGGTCAACTGGGCTTTTTAATCGTGGTGAACGTGCTGGTATTTCTGCTGGCGTTCTTCCTCGATTTCTTCGAGATCAGCTTCATCATCCTGCCGCTGTTGGCCCCGGTCGCGGAAAAGCTCGGCATTGATCTGGTGTGGTTCGGCATCCTGATGGGCGTGAATATGCAGACTTCGTTCATGCACCCGCCATTCGGCTTTGCGCTGTTCTATCTGCGTAGCGTTGCGCCACCCACCATCAAAACCAGTGACATTTATTGGGGCGCGGTGCCGTTTGTGGTGATTCAAGTGATCATGGTGGCGCTGATCATTGCGTTTCCGGCGCTGGTGACGGTTGGACTTGACCGTCCTGTTCATTCGGGTCAACCGGCGCAGGTGCAAATGCTGGGACAGCCGGACGACTCCGGCAGTTATAACCCGCCTTCCAGCCAGGACGATGCCGCTGATCTGTTCAAACCGTTGCCCAAACCCGCCCAGTAATTGGGCGTAAAAAAACCCGGTAATCACCGGGTTTTGGCAAGGTGTGGAACCGCTCCTATTTCTTCACCCGCAACTGCGCCTGCATGAAGTTAGCCAGCGTCCCCTCGGCCAAGCCAGACCAAATATCGGAGGTTTGCTGGAAGGCGTGCATTGAATCGTAGATCTTCTTGAAGTCGGGATTCTTGGCCGATTCTGCGGCGTAAATCTTCTGCGCAATCTCATAAGCCTCTTTCAGCACGTCGTCGGGATAGCGGCGAAGCTGAGTGCCATTCTGTGCCAGCCGCTGGATGGCCAGCGGATTCTTGGCATCGTAAGCCGCCAGCATGGTGCTATTAGCTTCAGCCGCCGCCGCTTCAAATGCGGCCTGATAAGGTTTAGGCAATTTTTCCCACTGTTCCTTGTTGACGTAGAACGACAGCACTGGACCTGGCTCCCACCAGCCGGGGTAGTAATAGAACTTGGCAACCTTGTAGAAACCCAGCTTTTCATCATCGTAGGGGCCAACCCACTCGGCAGCGTCAATCGCGCCGCGTTCTAGCGCCGGGTAAATTTCACCGCCGGGCAAGGATTGCGGCACCGCGCCCAGCGCTGAGAATACCTCCGCGCCGAAGCCGGGGATGCGGATTTTCAGGCCCTTGAGTTCATCCAGTGACTTGATTTCCTTGCGGAACCAGCCGCCCATCTGAGTGCCGGTATTGCCGCCGGGGAAATTGACCACGTTGTACTTGGCGAAAAGCTCACGCAGCAAGGGCAGCCCTTCACCGTAGTTAACCCAAGCGTTCATCTGCCGGGCATTGAGGCCAAACGGTACGGTGCAGTCCAGCGAAAGTGCTTTATTCTTGCCGTGAAAGTAGTACGAAGCGGTATGGCAAACCTCGACCGTGTTCTGTTGCACCGCATCCAACACTCCAAACGGCGGCACAATCTCGCCGCCGGCGAAGACGCGGATTTCAAATTTGCCCTCGGTAATTTCCGCGATCCGCTTGGACAGCACCTCACCGGCTCCGTAAATGGTGTCCAGACTCTTGGGGAAGCTCGACGCCATTCGCCATTTGAGGGTCGGCAACGCGGTGGGGGTTGGTTGCGGAGAGGGTGACTGGGCGATGACGGGAAGAGCGGTCGTTCCCGCCACGGCAGCCAGACCTAATCCAGCCTGTTTGATGAACTCGCGACGCTGCATGGGTTCCTCCGTAGTTGTGAATTTTTGGCTTTTTGCGATGAGCGGCGCGCCAATGTCCATAGACACACCGCAGTTTGTCAGCATTGGACGGTCTGTTTAACTTTATCAGACCGATGCCGGATTACACTCCAAGCGACGTAGCTTTTTGACAATTGAATGAAATTGACTTAAATTTCAAACAGTTTAGCGTTTAATTTTTCCCGTAATTATTGCAGTGAGTCACCATCATGCCGATTCAGCGAATCATTATCCAAGGCAAAGTTCCAGTCAAAATCTACACCGATGATGTGGATTCACCAGCCGTGAAGCAACTGGTCAATATCGCGCAATTACCCTTCATTCATAGCCATGTGGCGGCAATGCCCGATGTTCATGTCGGTATTGGCGCGACGGTGGGCGCAGTTATTCCCACCAAGGGTGCGATTATTCCAGCGGCGGTCGGGGTAGATATTGGGTGCGGGATGGTCGCTACCCGTCTCAGCCTCACCGCCAGCCAGTTGCCGGATAACCTGCGGCCCTTGCGCACCGCTATCGAGGCGGCAGTGCCAGTGGGTTTCGCCATGCACCCGAACGGTCCCGGCGTACCGGCTTCGGCGGTGCATGCACTATCGGGCGGTCTGGATCGCATCGTTCACAAACACCCAGGCATCCTAAAAATGCAGAAAAATTCCGAGCGCACTTGGGCGCAGCAATTAGGCACTCTCGGCGGTGGCAATCACTTCATCGAACTGTGTCTGGACGAGAACCAGGACGTGTGGGTGATGCTGCATTCCGGCAGTCGCGGCATCGGCAACGTTATTGGCCGCTATTTCATCGAACTGGCGCGTAAGGATATGGGTCAGCATCTTGCCAATTTGCCTGACCGTGATTTGGCCTATTTGCAAGAAGGCGCAGCACATTTCGACGACTATGTGACGGCGGTGCAATGGGCGCAGGATTACGCGATGACTAATCGCCGCGAGATGATGCGGCTGATTCTGGATGCGCTGATGCGGCAATTGCCGCCGTTTACTCTGACTCGGGAGGCTATTAACTGCCATCATAATTACGTCACAGTGGAACGGCATTTCGGAGAAGATTTATTCATCACCCGCAAAGGCGCTATTCGCGCTGGTGTGGGTGATCTGGGAATCATTCCCGGCAGCATGGGCGCCAAGTCCTACATCGTGCGGGGCAAGGGCGAACCAGAATCGTTCTGCTCCTGTTCGCATGGCGCGGGACGACGGATGAGCCGGGGTCAGGCCAAGAAGAAGTTTGATCAGCAGGATTTAATCGATCAAACCGTTGGCGTGGAATGCCGTAAGGACAGCGGTGTGCTGGACGAAATTCCGGGCGCGTACAAGCCGATTGACGAGGTGATGGCTAACCAGTCCGATCTGGTTGAAGTGGTGCATACCCTCAAGCAAGTGGTGTGCGTCAAGGGCTGAAGCAAAAAAACCTTAATTTTATTGACCTATTCCGTATCCCTATACTAGGGTAATAGTTTAGTAACTTTCGCTAAACCCTCAAATTCGTCATACCCGCGAAAGCGGGTATCCAATCTTTTCAGCAGGTTGCTGGATTCCCGCTGACGCGGGAATGACGGCAAGCGAAAGTCCTGGTTTAGTAACTTTCGGAGATTAACGTGATCCCAACGCCCATCTATGAACTGCTTCCGTATCTCTATGTGCTTGCAGGAATACTGGCAGTCGCTGGTCTCGACACCCTCTTTGGGAAAATTTGTGGGGCACTGCTCATCATCGTGGGCATCGTTGTCTATTCGGCGAGAAGGCGTTACCGCCACCGTACTGCGGACATGGCAAGTGCAAAAGCCCACAGCGGTTCCCGTCCTCAGAACGAAGTCAGCCGTAGAAACACCGCCGATCCCGTCAGTCAAGTCAGCCGTAGAAACACCGCCGATCCCGTCAGTCAAGTCAGGCCGAATCCAGAACAGGATTTTGAGAAGGGAGCAGCCAGTGAGGAGAGCGGTCATTATCAGGAAGCATTGCAGTGGTATCGTAAGGCTGCCGACCAAGGCTATGCCCCGGCTCAGGTCAATTTGGGCGCGCTCTATGCTGAAGGTCATGGCGTGTCGCAGGATTTCCAGGAGGCGCTGGCGTGGTATCAAAAAGCTGCTAACCAAGGCTATGCGCTGGCCCAGTTCAACCTGGGAGTGATGTGCATTACCGGCCAAGGGGGAATCTCAAGGGACTCTGTGATGGCTTATGTCTGGTTCTCCCGCGCGGCCATTCAGGGAGATGAAGACGCCCGACAAGCACAGAAGCAGGTCGCAGCAGAATTGACCACCGCTCAAAAAATCCGCGCCACGCAACTGTTGTAGCCCGACTTTTGATGGCAGTTGCTTGCAGGGCGACCACGTTCAGACGACACCCCAGCCCGATCACCAGCGCAACAGCACCCAAGCCGGTATCAACATCCCACTCTGCAAATCGTTATAGCGCGTCTCCAGATTACCGTCGCCGTCGGTATCCACCAGATAATAGGACACACCCTTGGCCGGATTGACCTTGATCATGTACAGCACTCCTCCGGCCCGATATTCCTCGATCACGCCCTGAGCGCCACGACGGCGGATGGTTACTTCCGGTGCCGGGACGTTCTGTTCCCGCGTTGCGTCCGGGGAACCATCGGGGATCGGTTCCAGACCGGCGGGTTTCGCAGCTTCCTGTGCCCAAACCAAACCCGAAGCCAACAGTAACGGAATAACAAATCGCATGCGCATGGTTAATCCTTAACATTGTTGATCATAGTGGGATGCGCCGGATTCACCCCTTTGAATCGGGCAGCGGCACCCGCGAATCATTCCCCAGCCCCGGCGATTTGTCTATCGGATCGAGCGATCCAACGGCCAGAACCTGGTTACGAATCGCCAGCAGGATACGCTGATGCAATTCCGGCCAAACAAACTGTTCGGCCAATTCGGCGATGACCGACAACCGCACCCAGCGCTGATCGTTGATCACGGGTGGCTCCGTATTCGCCGCACCGGTTAGCAACCGATCGGTCAAGCGATTCAAAAATCGGTGCATTTCGGTCGCCAGTACTCGCAGCGCTTCGGTGCGCTCACGGTCTTCCATCCGGGTAGCGAACCGGTACAGCAATCCCAATTGCCGCAATCGGCCCACGAACAACGCCTGCTCAAGATCGTTGCCGGTCATTGCGGCACCGTCCCGCTGCAACTCCGCCTGCACCTGCTGCAACAGTTCCTGGCCCAGAATCCGGCTCAAGCGGTGGGCATTGTCCATGAACTCGGCCAGCACCGCGCCACCCGGAGTGGCCGCTTCCGCCACGGCGGTTTCACTGCCTTCGAGCAGGCGATCCGCCAGTACGATCAGTTCCTCGACCTCAACCAGCAGACTGGCGACCCCGAACCGCGCCAGCGGCCCCCGGCGGTCGATAAATTGCCGAATCAGGCTGTTCACCTTGCCCATTACCTGACTGGCGAACAGAATTTGAGCCTGCTGAACCCGCTGCGCCTCGGTATCGGCTCCCAGTTCTTCCAGCGCCAGCCGCAGCAGATCCAGCCGGGCGAAATCAGCGGAAATCCGCAACAGTTGCGGGTTATCCTCGCTGAACAGCAGTTGATTCAAGGTCCCGGCGTAATCCAGAAAAGCGCCGGTGAGTTGCTGGAGCAGATCGGCGCGGGTCATATCCGCCGCGTGTTCGTGGCCCAACCGGCGGCCAGCTTCCCATAACTGCGCGAACAGGCGTACCCGATCCAGCCAGTCACCCCGCGCATTCTGGAGTACGCGCCCCGGCAGTGGCGCATCGTGGAGGATCGTTTCTGCCAGTGGGGTCAGTGCTGCCCCCCCCCACGCCTGTTGTAACCGCCGCCATTCATCCCGTTCCAGACTCGCTTTGGCAATAGGCCAAGCGGGTTTTGGTAACCGATCCGCCGGCATGACGATGGTGCTTTCGACCGCATCAATTCTTGCCTGGCGCAGCGCTGTCGCAAAGTCGAGGGCACTGCTGAATCTTGCTTTGCGGTCTTTGTCCAGCGCCCGGCGCAATACCGCATCGAATGTGGCCGGTAATGCCCGGTTGATGGTTGAGGGCGGCGGCGGTTCCTCGCACAGAACCCGGTGCATCAGTGCCGCCAGGGTGTCGGCGGTAAACGGCTTGCGTTGGGTGAGCAGGTAATACAGCACGACGCCCGCCGCAAACAGGTCGGCGCGACCATCCACCGGTTCGCCCCGCAGTTGCTCTGGGGCCATATACAGCGGCGATCCCAGTAGATCGCCGGTCTGCGTCAGTTCCGAGCCACCCACATGGGCAATGCCAAAATCGGTCAGAATGAGGGTGTAGTCCGGGCGAACCAGGATATTGGCCGGCTTGATGTCCCGGTGGATCACTCCCTGATCGTGGGCGTAGGCTAACGCATTCAGCAGTTGCAGGATCAGCGCCAGACTCATCGCCAACGGTAGTTTCGGCTGATTTTCCAGCAGCTTGCCGAGTTCCTGTCCAGTGACAAATTCCATCACCAGGTACAGGATATCCTCGTACTCGCCGTAATCGCGCACCCGGACGATGCGAGGATGGTGCAGACGCATCCCAATGTTGGCTTCGCGCCGGAAGCGGGTCAGCATCGCATCGCGCTCCGAGCCGGTCAGCAGCTCGCTGCGCACGGTTTTGATCGCAACCGGCTGGTCGTCGCAGAGGCCAACGCCGCGATAGACCACCCCCATCGCACCACGTCCCAGCAGACTCTCAATGCGATAGGAACCGAAAATCTGACCGTTGTGTAACATGGGAGCATCCCGTTAGCCGAGGGATGCGACCGCCGCCGCAACCGTGGGATGAATGGCGAAGATGGCGGTAAATCCGCTGATGTCGAACACTTCGCGGATCGAGTCGCGCAGCACCGCCAGCGCCAGCCGGCCACCGCTGGTCCGATTGCGCTTGGCCGCTACCAGCAATGCACGCAAGCCCGCACTGCTGATGTAATCCAGTGCGGTGCAATCCACCACCACTGATTCGCTTTGGTCCAGCGCCGCCAGCAGCCGGGTTTCAAATTCGCGACAGCTCAAGCTGTCCAGTCGGCCTACCGGTCCCAGAACGATGACGTGGCCTTGCTGTTGTTGCTGTATTTCCATGGGGGTCTCCTGATCGGGAAAGACATTCTCGATCTATTATTGTCAGGACTTTCGCTTTCCGTCATTCCCGCGTAGGCGGGAATCCAGTAAGCCGCTGAAAAGTCTGGATACCCGCTTTCGCGGGTATGACGAATTTACGGGTTTAGCGAACGTCCTGATTGTAAAGCTATCCTCTCGATACGATAGCCTAATACCATTTCTTAATAGATATTGAGTTTTTGGTAGGATGGGCACGCCTCGCTTTACCCATCCTGCAACCATACAGAATTGGTATAAGCGTCATACTGATACCAAAATCTGGATACCGCACTCTCCACTCATCTTTCAAGGTGCCCCTATCATGCGCGCCATCACTCGCGATTTGCTAACTCGTGAAGCTACCGACTGGCATCAACAGGGCTTGATTAACCATACGCTGCTCAATCTGTTATTGGTGCGTTATGAAAATCGTGGCCGATTTCTGGCCGCGCTGCTGAAATGGCTGGGGCTGTTCGCTATCTTCCAACTGGGGTTAGCGGTACTCGCCTTCATTGCTATCGCTTCTGACTCCGCTTTGATTGCGGCAATACTACTGAGCAGTATCAGCGTGGGGCTGTGGATTTGCGGAGTACGGCTGGCAACCCATCCCTATCAGCTTCATCCCTTTACCGGCGCGGTATTGATTACCGCTAGTCTAGCCGCCGTATTTGGCGCATTTATACTACTGAATATGGCACTCGGTAGTGGGATGGAAGGCCCTACCCTTCCCATGATCCTGTTGTTGACCAGCGTACTCGCAGCCCTCACCGCTTATCGCTATTACCTGCGCTGGCCGCTGTTGCTGGCATTGCTTTTCTTCTTTCACGGTCTGGGTGCGTGGCACGCTTATGGTGGTCATGGCGCTTATTTCGCTGATATTCAGGAACCACGCATCATGGCAGTCGTGGCACTGGCGGCAATTATGCTGGGTATCTGGCACGAGCAGTTTCTGGAACAGGGATCCTTGTGGCGCTGCGCCGGTTTTGGGGCACTGATTCTGATTTTTGGGTTACTGTACCTGAATCTGTCGCTGTGGTTTCTGACGCTACCGGGTAGGTCCTTGGGTTGGGTGCTGGTCTTCACTGCCGCTGGTCTGGGTCAAATGATCGCGGGCGCCCGCTTGCACGATGCCCGCTTTACCGGTTTTGGTATCGTATTTTTCTCGATCAATCTTTACACCCGTTATTTTGAGTATTTTTGGGATCAAATCTCACTGGGAGCGTTTTTCCTGATGGGTGGAGCGCTGGCTATGGCTTTCGGTTATGCCTGTGAACGCTGGAGTCTGTTCCTCACCTCGGAGAAGTTATGATGAATCCACCGAGTAGAAACCGGCGCATTCGCCGCGAACTGGATGAGTTATTACGCGAAGGTGTGCTGGATGAAGTGACTTATCGACAATTGACCCCGCGTTATCCAACCGAGGGTTGGGACTGGCGTTCATTGGGTCGCTGGTTTCTGATTTTCGGTGCAATCAGCGTCATGGCAGGATTAGTGATTCTGAGCCGGACTTGGTTTGAGTTTACCCTGAATAAACTGGCGGTTTTTCTGGGTGTGGCGATCCTTGCCAGCTTTGGCGGTGCGCAAGGATTAAACCGCAGCCATCCCGGTCTGGTTTGGAGCAAGCGTAGTCTGGAACTCTTGGGTGGACTGTTGCTGATTGGCCTGACCTTCACCTTGGGGATGATCTATTCTACTGGATCGGGTAACTGGCCGGCGTTGCTGCTCATTGACCTGGTGCTGTTCATCGGCCTGAGTTATATGTTGCATAATGTCTTGCTGCTGGTATTGAGCGCTGTGATATTTTTCAGTTGGTTTGGCGGTTTTACCGGTTATGCCTCCGGCTGGGGGGCATACTGGTTCGGAATGAATTATCCGTTGCGGTTTCTGATAGCAGCGATAGTGATGATTGCCATCGCGGTCATTCATCAACAGAGCGAGAAGGGATGGCTGGCGCCGTTTCGCGGCTTCTTTAAGGTCTGGTTGTCCAGCGGGTTATTCTTCGCGGAAATGGCGCTGTGGTTACTGTCGCTGTTCGGCAATTTTGATCAGGCCAGTGACGGCTGGTATCGCGCTGGAGCGGTTGAGTTAGTGTTGTTCAATGGCTTATGGGCGGGATTAAACGTGGCCTTGATCGGATTAGGGGCACGGCTTTCCATGCGGATGTTGACGGGCTATGGCGTGACTTTCCTGATCATTCAGATTTACACGCTGTTTTTCGCTCATCTGGCTGAGGATTTTGGGCTGTTACTGAGCCTGCTGATTACCGGTGGCGGCGCATTGGGATTGGCGTTTTATCTGGAACAACGGTGGCGTGGGCATTAGGCAAGGTGGTAATCTTTTGCTACTTTGTTTCAGTTTCTTGATTTTAAGGTGTTATACCAATTCCCCATAATTTTAATGATGTAGCACGGGCTTCCAGCCCGTGAACTGAACATGGGCTGGAAGCCCGTGCTACGCCTGTGGTTCAAAACCTATCCTGGACTTTCGCTAAACCCGTAAATTCCGTCATACCCGCGAACGGGAATGACGGAAAGCAAAAGTTTTGATTGTGTATGCTACCGCACATACATCTACACTGGCGAATGGTAGTTTCTGCATTCCGTAATACAAGCGACGGTAGCGCAAGATGCTATGGCCTTGGGTCTGTACTTAACCAAGAAAGTCATCCGCCGCGCTTCTCTGGGGTAGTATTCACCTGACATTCATCTGACCTGGTGTATTCACAGGATTCTCACCAAAACAGGTCAACAATTTTAGCGAGGAGAATAGGTCAATGAAAGCTAAGTGGTTAATTTTGTGCGCAGGTTTCCTGCTGTGTTTAAGTGTAATAATTCCGGCCCAAGCCCAATACATGGATCGTAATAGCTATTATCGCCACAACTACCGGCATCATTACCATCGCCATGCCTATTACCGGCATCATTACCATCGCCACCACGGGTACTGCTATTACCACCACTGCCACCGTCACTATTACCGCCACTACTATCGCTACTAATCCACATTATGGCTTGTAGCCAAACGGCTATCAGCAACACTCTGCGAGGTTGCCCGCGCTTGATTCAAAG
Source organism: Candidatus Contendobacter odensis Run_B_J11 (assembly GCF_000531125.1). Classification (GTDB taxonomy): domain Bacteria; phylum Pseudomonadota; class Gammaproteobacteria; order Competibacterales; family Competibacteraceae; genus Contendibacter; species Contendibacter odensensis. The sequence goes on from NZ_CBTK010000246.1 coordinate 25,388, forward strand.
CCAGTAACCGCCGCAAGACTTCATTGTCGCTCAAATCCACCGGCCAGCCATAAGCCACTGCGACCGCGTTATCAAGATCGCGGTGAGCGTTCGCCAGCCACGCCGGACGCTGGTTGTACAGATTGGTCAGGGTACGCTTCTTCAGTTCAGCGGCATATTCCGGTTTGGGAATCAGCCGGTCGGGATAACCGGGGACGACTTCGGGGACGCGATCCACCCACTGCGGCGGATTCAGCCAGTGTTCGCGCAGTTCATTGAGTTTTTGGGCGGCGGCGGCAATCGTTTGAGCGCGGGAATCATCGGCGTAGGCGCTGGCCGGGATGTTGGGCTGCAAACTATCGGGAAACGGGAAGGTTTCAAAGCAGGTGGTGGGCGTGTAGCGGGGATCGTTGCCTTTGCCAAGCCATGTGCAAGTACGCAATGCCCACAGTTCATGGAAGCGGGAATGCAGAATGCCGAAGGTGGTGTCGTCGGAACGGGCGATGACCACGACCAGATTTTCAGGAAGCTGAATTTTGGGTAGCCAGACAAAGAAACGGTATTTTGAAACCATCGAAGTAGCAATGAAGCGGTCAAGTGGTGCAACCGTGCGTCGTAATCCGGGTCGGGTTTCTCCATAGCGCCACCAGTATCTTCGGTGCCCATCCCGCCGAACGGTTTTCCGTATGGGCTTCACATGCTTTACGACATACCCAAACGGCGTTTCATACAACGCGGCTGGTGCTTCTGGCATATCCACACCGAAGTCAATGATCCACATATCGGAATGGCGGCGGGTAATGTCCATTCCGTTTGCCCAAGGGCGCAACACGTCGCTATTGGGTCGCCCGTTAGGGTTCGGTAACTTTAACCACTGTCGCGCCAAGTGGCCGGGGATGGCGAAGGGACCATTTTTTTGGGTGCCGATGAAGGAGACGCCCGCGTTTTCCAGCAACAGCTTGGCTTGCGTTAAATCCAAGCTGCCATTATTGCCTTCCTTCCGTCCCTTCAAATCCGTGTGAATCGCTGTCATTGATTGCCCATCCAGCATCACCGGCTGTCCATGATCCTGCTTGCCAAAGCACACCAACGACATCCGCACCGCCGCGCCTTCGTTAATCCATTCCTCATCGCTCCAGGCATTGAAGATCGCCAGCTTTTCACCCCCACCCCCACCCTCCCCCGTCAAGGGGGAGGGAGTGTTTAGAATCCGCTCCAGCACCTTGCGATTCGCGCCGCCGCGTATGGAATTGGTCGCCACCAGTCCCGCTCGCTGGACGTGTCCCGCTTCAAGCTGCGCCCGCGCTTTCTCGAACCAGTAGCAGACCAGATCAGCGCCGCCCGGAACCCGCCCGGCGTAGATTTTGCGCAGGGTCGCTGTGTACTCGTCACCCAAAGCAATAAGCTGTTTCTTGTCGCCCAGAAACGGCGGATTGCCGACGATGACCGTCGTCGTCGGCCAGTCGGCTTCCGTGCCGTCTTCGTTCAGCAAGGCATCCCGGCACAGAATCTGATCCAGCGGTTTCAAAATCGGCTGGTCGTTCAGGCTGTAGCCGTGGCCCAGCATCCATTGAATCTCGCCAATCCAGACCGTCAGCCGGGCCAGTTCGGCGGCGTAATCGTTGATCTCGATGCCCCAGACCGCATCGGGGCCGACCGCTGGAAACCCGCGTTGCAAGCCCAGCGCCTCTGCTTCCAGCATGACTTGATGTTCGATGTCCTTGAGGGTGCGCAGGGCGACGTAGAGGAAATTGCCGGAGCCGCAGGCGGGGTCCAGGACGCGGAAGGCGTGGAGTCGTTCCAGAAAGCCATGCAACTGATCGGCGGCCTGCTGGCGGGCTTTGGCGCGGGTCTTGGTCAGTCGGGCGGCGATCTCCGCCTTCACCGTGGCCCATTCGGCCAGCAACGGTTCGCGGATCACCGGTTCGATCAAGCGGCTAATGGAACCGGCGTCGGTGTAATGCGCGCCCAACTGGCTACGCTTGTTCGGGTCCAGACCGCGTTCAAACAGGGTGCCGAAGATCGCCGGTTCAATCTCCGACCAATCCAGAGCTGCCGCTGAATGCAGCGTGTCGAGGTCGGCGCGGTCCAGCGGCAGACAGGCGGCATCGTCGAACAGTCCGCCATTGAACCAGGCGATCCGTTGCAGGCCGAACCGTCCGCCCTGATGCATGGCGCGGAACAGGTCGCCGGCCAGGCTGGGGAATTCGGACGGAACCGGGCGGGCGGTCGCCAGCAGATCGCTAAACAGCCGGTGCGGCAACAGCCCGATGTCCTCGGCGAACAGGCAAAACAGCAGCCGGGTCATAAAGTGCGCCACCGCTTGCGGGTCGTGGCCGTGTTGCCGCAGGCGCTGCGCCAAACTGCCCAGGATCGTCGCGGCGTCTTCCGTGACCTTCTGCCGGGTCACGGCGGGCTTCAGCCGTTCAGGATCGGTAAACGCCCACTCCAACAGTTGCAGCCGCTGCCGGTCCGCCAGATCATCCAGCGTCAATCGGTGGACCTGATGGACGGTGTTGGTAAAGTGGGTGTGAATTTCAATCGTTTCCATATCGGAGACGATCAGCAGCGGCGGGTTATCCAGCGCCAGCGCATACTGCTGCAACTGGCGCAACGCTGCGCCCAAGTCCTTATGCTTGCCTTTGTACTCCCAGGCAAAGCAACCGCGTCTCCACACATCGGCCCAGCCATCGCCGCCGCCGGTTTTCTTCGCCCCCTTCTCGAAGGTGAACCATTCACCGCGCGGATCGGCGACCGCCGGCGGTTCCACCTTCAGCAGGGCGCACAGATCGAGGAAGTGTGATTGCGAACCGCTGCGTTCTTTCAGCGTAACCTTGCGCCAGGTGGCGATGAATTGTTCAGGGGTCATCAGTAGGGATCGCCTGATTGGGGTGGGTCGGCCACTTCTTGACCGGCACTGGGTGGATAATTTCGTTTAACCTAATCGGGAAGACGATTCTAAGGAAAATTACGATGCGCCATGCTCAGATCATCAGTACCGGCGGTTATGTCCCGGAGCGAGTGATGACCAACGCCGACTTCGATCAATTGCTGGGCGAGCCGGTCGGCGACTGGTTGGTTGAGAACGTCGGCATCCGCGAGCGCCATTTCATGGCCGAGGAGCAGGTCACCTCGGATTTGGCGGTCGCCGCTGGGCGGATCGCGCTGGAGCGGGCCGGTCTGGAGCCGAATGATCTCGACCGAATCATCGTCGCCACCGATACGCCGGATTACCTCAGTCCAGCGACAGCGGCGGTGGTGCAGGCCAAGCTGGGCGCGCGCCGGGCTGGAGTGTTCGACCTGAACAGCGCCTGCGCCGGCTGGGTGACCGCTCTGGACGTGGCGGCCAAGACGATCATCATCGAACGTGAGGAACGCTTCATGCTGGTGATCGGCGCCTATGGCATGAGCCGGTTTCTGGACTGGAACGACAAGAAAACCGTCACTCTGTTTGCCGACGGCGCCGGGGCGGTGATCGTCGGGGCCGGTTCACAACCGGGCTGGCTGGCGACCGTCACCGCCGCCGCCGGCGAGTATCACGATGCGCTCGGCATCTATTCCGGCGGGACTTATCGCCCGGCGACCGCCGCCAATCTGACGCAATACGGTCCACCCCAGGTGCAGTTCGTGCGCAAGTTTCCGGCGACGTTCAATACCGAGCAATGGCCGCCGCTGATCGAGCGACTGTTGGCCAAAGCCAGCGCCGCGACTGGCGTCCGCCTGCAACCGGACGATGTCAATCATTACTACTTCACCCAGGTCAACCTGCGGGTCATCGAGGCGACGATGGCGGCGATAGGACAGCCGCTGAGTAAGACTCACTGGATTATGGACAAGTGGGGCTACACCGGATCGGCCTGCATTCCGATGGCGCTGGACGACGCCCTGGCTCAGGGCAAAGGTCCGCAACCGGGATCGCTGGCGCTGTTCTGCGCCAGCGGCGGCGGCATTGCCTTGGCGGCCTCGTTGTGGCGGTGGCGGTGAGGAAAGATGACAAAAGGACACAAGCGATAAGGCATTGCACCTTATACCTTCAGGACTTGCGCCTAACTCGTGAATTCGTCTTACCCGCGAAAGCGGGTATCCAGTAAGCCACTGAAAAAACTGGATTCCCGCGTTCCCCGCGTTCGCGAGGAGGGAATGACGGAAAGCGAAAGTCCTGACCTTGCATCTTTTTTGGACGTACCGTCATGAGCGAACCCCACTCTCCGAATCTGAATCCCGCTGTGTTGCCCCGCCGGCTCGATTCCGCTGAGGCATTTTTCTGGTTTCTGGACCACGTTTCCCCGATGAACTTTGCGGTGATCGCCGAAGGCAATGGTGATCTCGATGATGACGCGCTGCGGGCGGCGCTGCTTCGCGCCCAACAGGAACATCCCTGCAGGACTTTCGCTAAACCCGCAAATTCGTCATACCCGCGAAAGCGGGAATCCAGTTTTTTCAGCGGCTTACTCGATGCCCGTGAAAGCGGGTATCTCGCCTTTCATGAGGCCGTGCGATGCGGCTGATGGTTCCTCAGATATGCCGGCCAGCAGAATAGACGCAAACAAAAAAGGCCGGCTATTGCCGGCCCCATATCTAATTTTTCCAGCAACTACATGCAACGGCGACGGGACAGGCCAAGCGCCACTAAGCCAAGGCCCATCAACGCTAACCCTGCTGGTTCGGGTATCCCCATCACGCTATTCCATGAGTCCGCAATTCTGAGCTGATCCACCAGTACTCTATCGCCTGCATCAAAATTGGCAGTGCGGAACCCAACATAGCTGATCGACTTAAACCCCGGATTTCCTGTTGTGCTTGTTGATGATGCATCCGGCGCAGAAGCTTGTCCGACTGATGGATCTAGCCAAACGTCGAATTTCGTATAGCTGTTGTCAAGGCCAGGGACCGTCCGGGACAGGCGACCCACGATATGGTAGGTGGTGCTATTAGTGAGATTACTGCTAGGTACAAAACTACCCCCCGTTCCGTTAGCCCGCACGAAGACGTCATTCGTTCCATTCCCATCAGCCTTAATTCCAATGTTGGGCCGATCCGTCGTATGGGCACCTGCTGTAACATTATCTAGCCACAGACCAAGAAAATCATTGCTCGTTAAATTCCCAGCGGCGATTTGCACAAAGAACCCAACGTAAAGGTTATCGCCTTTGAAAGTCTCGCCGAGCTTGCGATAAGCAGCATTGTCGCTGTTTGCTGTGAATTGTGCCGCACGGTTGCCGCTGAGGTCGGGGTCTACGACGGTAGCACCACCCGATCCGGTAGTCTTCCATACGCTGCTCCCCCAGCCAGTACCACCGTTTTGATTATTTAGCGCTCCGGTGTAGTTGAAATCGTCGCTTGCGATCAACGTAGCCGAAGCCAGTGGTGAGAGCGCGAATAGCGCACCCGCAAGCAGGGTACGCAGGGTTTGTGATTTCATCATTATCTCGGTTCTCCATGAGGATCAATCGTTAGAATCTCAAAAATTTCGGATGATTAAAAGAAAGCAATTTTCATGCCTTATTGTTAATATTTAATTTATCTGATTGATTTATAAAATAATTTATTAAGTTAATTATTGAGGCTTAAGCCGTTTGCCCTCAAAGCGTTGTAAAATTTCCTGACATCACAAGACAGGCAAAAGCAACTTTATCGAAGTAGTATAAAAAGTTGAGCTGATCAAAAAAATTCAACACACTGAATTTTAATGTAAAATTCGATTTCTCTGTTTATTAAAGCCACAAGCAAGTTGTCAGGAAATTTTACACTCTTGAAAGTACCAAAGCGTTGATTATCCCCTATGCTGCTCTATATTAATGCAGCTTATTGTTATTTCAAATAAAAATTGGACTGTAAAATTTCCTGACACCGCCATTCGCTGCAAACCGGTTCAGCGAAATCGTCCGGCTGAACCGCCAACTCCGCAGCATCCCGCCGCTGACCCTCCCGAAAATCCCGTGCGACTTCGCTGCGCCATACCCCGATTTTGCCCCGGCCATAAAGGGGCTAAACTACCCGCGCATCATCTAAAAAATCAGCGGATCGCCCCCGACCATCCTCCGCCACCATCACCGACGAGCGCGCCCATAATGAACGACCAAAAATACGATGTGATCGTGATCGGCACCGGCCCTGGAGGAGAAGGGGCCGCGATGAAAGCCGCCAAAGACGGAAAATCGGTCGCGGTGATCGAGAAATATCACCTGGTCGGCGGCGGCTGCACCCACTGGGGCACCATTCCATCCAAGGCGCTGCGGCACTCGATCAACCGGGTGCTGGAATTCAACACCAGCCCGATCTTTCGCAACGCCCTCGGCCACGCGCTGAAACTGTCCTATCCCGAACTGCTGCGATCCGCCGAATCGGTTATCGCCCGCCAGACCGCCATGCGCCGGGATTTCTACGAGCGCAACCGGATCACGCTGCATCACGGTCAAGCCCGCTTTCTCGATGCGAACACCCTCGAAGTGCATTCCCGTCAGCAGACCGAACCGACGTTGCTGACCGCCGACGCCTTCGTCATCGCCTCCGGCTCGCATCCATTCCGGCCCCAGGACATTGACTTCAACCACCCCTGCATCTTTGACAGCGACACCATTCTCAGTCTGTCCACCACGCCCCGATCCATCCTGATTTACGGCGCGGGCGTCATCGGCTGCGAATACGCCAGCATCTTCCGCAACATGGGCTGCAAAGTGGACCTGGTGGACACCCGCTCGCAACTGCTTTCCTTCCTCGACGACGAGATCGCCCACGCCCTCAGCTATCACCTGCGCGATCAAGGCGTCATGATCCGCCACAACGAGGAATACCAGCAGGTGGAAGGGTTGCCGGACGGCGCGGTGATGGATTTCAAGTCCGGCAAGAAAATCAAGGCGGATGCGCTGCTTTGGGCCAATGGCCGCACCGGCAACACCGCGAACATGGGGTTGGAGGCACTGGGCATCACCCCCGACCGTCGCGGTCAGATCAAGGTGGACAGCAACTACCGCACCGCGCTACCCCACATCTACGCAGTGGGCGATGTCATCGGTTATCCCAGCCTGGCCAGCGCCGCTTACGACCAGGGCCGCTTCGCCGCTACCCATCTGATTCACGGCAGTTGCGATCATCATCTGGTGGATTACATCCCGACCGGCATCTACACTTCACCGGAGATCAGTTCGGTGGGTCGCAGCGAACGCGAACTGACTGAAGCGCGGGTGCCGTATGAAGTCGGCCACGCCTATTTCAAGAGTTTGGCGCGCGCCCAGATTACCGGTCGCACCGTCGGCATCCTCAAACTGCTGTTTCACCGCGATACGCTGGAAATTCTTGGCATCCACTGCTTCGGCGACCAAGCCGCCGAGATCGTTCACATCGGCCAGGCGATCATGGCCCAGCAGGGCGAAGCCAACACCATCCAGTATTTCGTCAACACCACATTCAATTATCCGACCATGGCTGAGGCTTACCGGGTAGCAGCGTTGAACGGTTTGAATCGTCTGGCCTAAGAGAGAAGATTTCATGGACATCACCCCATATCTGAAACTGATGGTTGACAAGAACGCTTCCGACCTGTTTTTTCACGTTGGTGCGCCGGTGAACATCAAAATCGGCGGCGTGGTGCGCCCGATTGGCAACAAGGTGCTTGGGCCGGGGCAGGTGCGCGAGATTGCCTACTCGGTGATGAAAGACGATCAAATCAAGGAATTCGAGCACGAATGGGAACTCAACTTTGCCATCCCGCTGCAAGGCGTGGGCCGGTTCCGCTCCAATGTGTTCAAGCAGCGCGGCGAAGTGTCCATGGTGATCCGCTACATCAAGGGCGACATTCCACAGGTGGAGGAACTGGGCCTGCCACCCTTGCTCCGGCAAGTGGTCATGGAAAAACGTGGCCTGATCATGCTGGTAGGAGCCACCGGTTCCGGTAAATCCACCACCCTGGCGGCGATGATTGACCATCGCAACTCCAGTTCGCCCGGCCACATCATCACCGTTGAAGACCCGATTGAGTTTACCCATCAGCACAAGAAATCGGTGGTCGCCCAGCGCGAGATCGGCATCGACACCCACAACTACGAAAACGCCCTGCGCAGCGCCATGCGTGAGGCGCCGGATGTCATCCTGGTGGGCGAGGTTCGCGCCCGCGACGTGATGAAATATGTGCTGACCTTTGCCGAAACCGGCCATCTGGTGCTATCCACCCTGCACGCCAACAACGCCAACGGTGCGCTGGAGCGCATCGTCAACTTTTTCCCGGAAGACGCCCGGCCCCAATTGCTGATGGATTTGGCGATGAATCTGCGCGCCGTCATCTCGCAACGGCTGATCCGGGCGCTGAACGGCGGGCTGGTGCCGGCAGTGGAAGTGCTGCTGAATACGCCTTACATCGCTGATCTGATCCAGAAGGGTAAAATTGATTACGTCAAGGATGCCATGGAACAGTCCACCGAATCGGGCACCCAGACCTTCGATCAGTCGCTGTTCAAGCTGTACAAAGAAGGCAAGATTTCCCGAGATGAAGCGATCAAGAATGCTGACTCCAAAAATAATGTCGGCCTGCAAATCCGGCTGTCGGAAAGCTCAGAGGCCAATAGCGGACGCCCCTCTTCCAGCCATTCCGAGCTGACCATCCACGACGAAGAGAAGGAAGACCGGGGGCGGATGTTTTGACCCCTCGCGCCGGCTACGTCCGCGTCGTCAGGGTTTCCGCTGCGCCCGGGCAAAAGCCTCAGCCAGGGCGCTGGGCTGAGGCGCTGACTTTTCCTGATTCTCCCGGCGGAAGGGAGGTTCTTTAGGTCGATTCCGCTGTTCCGGGCGAGTGGCCGGACGCTGCGCAGGGTCGGCGGGCCGGGTTGGCGCGCCGGTCACCGCTTCGTTCAGCTTCATGGTCAACGCCACCCGCTGCCGCTTCAGGTCTACTTCCAGCACCTTGACTTTCACCACCTGGCCGACTTTCACCACTTCACGCGGGTCTTTCACGAAGCGATCCGCCAGCGCTGAGATATGTACCAGACCGTCCTGATGCACCCCGATGTCCACGAACGCGCCAAAATTAGCGACGTTGGTGATCACCCCTTCCAGCACCATCCCGGTCTGTAAATCCGCCAGCTTCTCCACGCCGTCCTTGAACGCGGCGGTCTTGAATTCCGGGCGGGGATCGCGGCCCGGCTTCTCCAGTTCCGCCAGAATGTCGCGCACCGTCGGCAACCCGAACCGGTCATCAGTAAACCGGGCCGGTTCGAGCGTCTTCAGAAACGCGGCGTTGCCCAGCACCTCATGCAGGCCGCGTCCGCTGGCAGCCAGAATACGTTCGATCAGCGGATAGGCTTCCGGGTGAACGGCGGAACGATCCAGTGGATGGTCACCATTGGCGATCCGCAGAAACCCCGCCGCCTGCTCGAAGGTTTTGTCGCCCAACCGCGCCACTTTCAATAATTGCTCACGCCGCCGGAAGGAACCATTGGCATCGCGAAACTCAACGATATTGCGGGCCAGGGTCGCGTTCAGTCCGGCCACCCGCGCCAGCAACGGCACCGAGGCGGTATTCACATCCACTCCGACCGCATTCACGCAATCCTCGACCACCGCATCCAGCATCCGCGCCAGCCGGGTCTGGCTGACATCGTGCTGATACTGGCCGACGCCAATCGCCTTGGGTTCGATCTTGACCAGTTCCGCCAGCGGGTCTTGCAGGCGGCGGGCGATGGACACCGCCCCGCGCAGCGAAACATCCACTTCGGGAAATTCCCGCGCTGCCAGTTCGGAGGCGGAATAGACCGAAGCGCCCGCTTCCGACACCACCAGCTTGTGCAAGCGCAGTTCAGGATGACGCTGCATCAATTCCGTCGCCAGCCGGTCGGTTTCCCGCGAAGCGGTGCCGTTACCGATGCTGATCAACTCGACTTTGTGGCGCCGACACAATTCGGCCAAGGTGTGTAAACTTGCATCCCATTGATTACGCGGGACATGCGGATAAATGGTCGCGGTTTCGACCAGTTTGCCGGTGGCGTCCACTACCGCCACCTTGACCCCGGTGCGCAGGCCGGGATCCAGTCCCAGCGTTGGACGAGCGCCAGCCGGCGCAGCCAGCAGCAGATCGCGCAGATTGTGGGCGAACACCCGGATCGCTTCTTCCTCGGCGGCTTCGCGCAACCGCTGTTTGATTTCGGTATCCAGATGCGGCAACAGCTTGACCTTCCAGGTCCAGCGGGCGGTTTCTCGCAGCCAGGCGGCGGCGGGCCGGCCCTCGTCGCGGATCTGGAAATGGGCGGCGACCCGCCGTTCGCCGGGGTCGGGACCGGGTGCAGCCGGATCGCCGAGTTCCAGCGTCAGTTGCAACACGCCCTCATTGCGACCCCGAAACAGCGCCAAAGCGCGATGAGAAGGGATTTGACGAAAGGCTTCCCGGTAATCGAAATAATCGCGGAACTTGGCGCCCTCCTCGGCTTTGCCCTCCACCCCTTGCGCGTGCAACACCGCGTTGTCCCAGAGGTATTCGCGCAACTGCGCCAGCAGTTCGGCGTTTTCGGCGAATTCCTCCATCAGGATTTGCCGTGCGCCGTCCAGCGCCGCTTTCGCGTCGGGTACACCGCGCTCCGCATTCACAAAAGCGGTAGCGGCCTGTTCGGGCGTCTGCGCGGGATCGTTCAGCAGACCGTGGGCGAGCGGAGCCAGGCCGGCTTCGCGGGCAATCTGCGCTTTGGTGCGACGCTTGGGTTTGTAGGGCAGGTACAAATCTTCCAGCCGGGTCTTGGTGTCGGCGGCAAGCAGGGCGGTTTCCAGTTCGGCGCTGAGCTGATTTTGTTCGCGGATGCTGGCGAGAATCACGCCGCGCCGATCTTCCAGTTCGCGCAGATAACTCAGCCGTTCTTCCAACAGGCGCAACTGGGTGTCATCCAGCCCGTCAGTGACTTCCTTGCGGTAGCGGGCGATGAAGGGCACCGTCGCGCCACTATCCAGCAGGGCGACGGCGGCTTCAATCTGGCGTTCCTGAACAGCGAGTTCGCGGGCAAGACTTTGCATAAGGTTCATGGGCAGTGGTTTTCCGGCTACGATTTTGGTTTGAACGACGGCATCGCGCCCATCGGCAGTTTGCCTTGCAAGCCGCGCAACATCTTCATCATCCCGCCGCCTTTCATCTTCTTCATCATTTTCTGAGCCTGATCGAATTGTTTGAGCAGGCGGTTTACATCCTGAATCTGGGTGCCGGAACCGGCGGCAATCCGCCGTTTGCGCGAACCTTTGATCAGGTCGGGAACCCGGCGCTCCTGCGGCGTCATCGAATTGATGATAGCGACCAGGCGCTTGACCTCCTTGTCCGCTGCCTGGTCCTTGAGTGCCCCCGCCGCCGCGTTAAAACCCGGCATCTTGTCCAGCAGGCTGGCGATCCCGCCCATGTTCATCATCTGTTCCATCTGCTCGCGGAAATCCTCCAGGGTGAAGCCCTTGCCCTTCTGAACCTTTTGGGCCAGTTTGAGCGCCTTTTCCTTGTCAACCTTATGCTCCATCTCCTCGACCAGTCCCAGTACATCACCCATCCCGAGGATGCGGGACGCTACCCGGTCGGGAAAGAATGGCTCCAGCGCGGCGGTTTTCTCGCCGACGCCGAGGAATTTGATCGGCTTGCCGGTGATCTGGCGAATGGACAGCGCCGCACCGCCACGGGCATCACCGTCGGTTTTGGTTAGCACCACGCCGGTCAACGGCAAGGCGGCGTTGAACGCCTGCGCGGTGTTGGCGGCGTCCTGGCCGGTCATGCTGTCCACCACAAACAAGGTTTCAATCGGATCGAGTACGCTATGCAAGCGCTGGATTTCCGCCATCATCTCCTGGTCCACATGCAGACGACCGGCGGTATCCACGATCAGCACATCTATTCCGTGGCGACGGGCATAGTCCAGCGCCTGACGAGCAATCGTTTCCGGTTCCTGATCGAGGGTACTGGGGAAAAACTCGGCACCCACCTCGTCGGCCAGTTTGCGCAACTGCTCAATCGCGGCGGGCCGGTACACGTCGCAGCTCACCACCAGCGTTTTTTTGTGCTGGCGCTCCTTCAACCAGCGGGCCAGTTTGGCGACGCTGGTAGTCTTGCCAGAGCCTTGCAGACCGGCCATGAGTACCACCGCCGGCGGCTGAACCCGCAGGTTCAATTCCGCATTCGCCTCGCCCATTACCCGGATCAGTTCTTCGTGAACGATCTTGATCAGCACCTGGCCGGGCGTCAGGCTGAGCAGCACCTCCTGACCGACCGCCCGCTCGCGCACCCGGGCGATCAAATCTCGCGTCACCGGCAGCGCGACATCCGCTTCCAGCAGCGCCATACGCACTTCACGCAGGGCATCCTTGATGTTGTCTTCGGTCAGGCGACCCTGGCCGCGCAGATTTTTGACGGTGCGCAACAAGCGCTCGCTGAGATTTTCAAACATGCGGGTTCCACTCTCAATTCAGCCAGAATGGGCGGGATTATAGGGGAATCGGTGCGCTTCAAGCCGTTTGCATTCCATGCCATGATTGCTGCAAGAGAAAATTACCGTGCGGAATCCACCATGAACCCGATCATCGGCAGTCTGGCTGCCCTGCTCTACCTGCTCTCTGGCGGGCTGCTGGCGCTGCGATTGGCTCGCGCCGGTCGCAATATGACCCCATCCAAGAGTGGCTCACTGCTGCCGGGCTGGGGCGCAGCGCTGCTACACACCCTGATTCTGGCTCAGACCGTGTTTCAATCCGCCGGCCTGAATCTGGGTTTCTTCAACGCGCTCTCGTTTACCGGCTGGCTGATTGGGGTGGTGCTGCTGGTGGCGGCGATAGTTCGCCCGGTCGAAAATCTCGGCATCATCGCCATGCCGGTTGCTGCACTGACCCTGGTTCTTGGTCTGCGGTTTCCTGCGGAACGCATCGTCGCTGATGCCGGGCGCTGGCCGTTGGAACTCCATATCTTCATCGCCATTCTGGCCTATTCGCTGCTGACGCTGGCGGCAGCGCAGGCCGTGCTGCTGGCCATTCAGGATCACCGCTTGCGGCGTCGTTTGCCCGGTGGTTTTTTGCGTGGCATCCCGCCGCTGACCACAATGGAGAGCCTGCTGTTCCAGATGATCAGCGCCGGTTTCATCCTGCTGAGCATTACCCTGATCAGCGGTCTGTTTTTTCTGGAAGACCTGTTCGCCCAACATCTGGCCCACAAGGCGATACTGTCGTTCATCGCCTGGAGCGTGTTCGGGGTACTGCTGTGGGGGCGCTGGCGCTTCGGCTGGCGCGGTCGTACCGCCATCCGCTGGACCTTGAGCGGCTTTGCCTTTCTGGCACTGGCCTATTTCGGCAGCAAGCTGGTGCTGGAATTAATTCTGCGGCGCTATTGATCACTCAGCCAGCGCAGCCCGATCCACGCCTGATCTTGACAGCGCGCGCCGTCACCCCGTAAAAACAACTGATTGACCCCACCGAGGTTTTCACGAATTGGATGATATTCACATAGGGGTGTTATGCATCGCCCTGGTTCTGCTGATCGGCGGTTCCGCTTTTTTTTCCGGTTCCGAAACCGGGCTGATGACCATGAACCGCTACCGGTTGCGCCACCGCGCCAAGACCGGCGACAAAGCAGCACAGCGGGTCGCTCAGTTGTTGGCACGACCCGACCGGTTGATCGGTTTAATCCTGCTCGGTAATACCTTCTTCAACATTCTGGCCTCCTCGCTGGCGACGGTTATCGCCATCCGCTTTCTGGGCGAGGCCGGCATTGCGATATCCACCGTTGTTCTCACTCTAATCGTGCTGGTATTCGCCGAAGTCGCCCCTAAGACCCTGGCGGCATTGCATCCCGAACGCATCGCTTATCCCGCCGCCGCCGTGCTGGCGCCCATGCTCAAGGCGCTGTATCCGCTGGTGTGGTTGACTAATCTGGTGGTCAATAGCCTGTTGCGGCTGTTCCGGGTCACGGTCCAGACCTCCAGCCAGCAATCGCTCAGCGCCGAGGAACTGCGCACAGTGGTACTGGAAGCGGGGGTGATGATTCCCAAACGCCACCAAGCCATGCTGCTGGGCATCCTCGAACTGGAGGAAATCACCGTCAACGACATCATGGTGCCGCGCAATGAAGTGGAAGGAATTGATCTGGAGGATGCGTGGGAGGAGATCGTCGCTCAACTGACCCGCAGCCCCTACACCCGCCTGTTGGTCTACCGCGACAGCATCGATCAGGTGGTCGGTCTGCTGCACCTGCGCAAGGCACTCCACCTGATGATTCACAAGCCGGATTTCACCCGCGCCGATCTGGAAGGGCTGTTGCGTGAGCCATATTTCATCCCCGAAGGCACCTCGCTAACTCGGCAACTGCTTAATTTTCAGCAACAACGGCGGCGAGTCGGGCTGGTGGTGGACGAATATGGCGACGTGCTGGGAATGGTGACGCTGGAGGATATTTTGGAAGAGATTGTCGGCGAATTTACCACCGATCCGGCTGCCAGCGACAACTGCACACTGGTCGCACGCGCTGATGGCGGCTATGTGGTGGATGGCCGCGCTTCGATTCGCACTCTGAACCGGGTGCTGGGTTGGACCCTGCCCACCGATGGCCCACGCACTCTCAACGGCCTGGTGATGGAGCAGTTGGAAGCCATCCCGGAGCCAGGCGCCCGCTTATCACTGGCGGGGCATCCGACCGAGATCGTCGAAATCGTCGGCAACTGCGTTAAAACCGCAGTCATCTGGCCGACTGCCGGATCAGGAGCAGCGACATCGGCAGACTAATCCGGCAGCGCCTTAGATTCCGCCGGCCCGCCGGCCCGCCACACCCAGTCCTCGATCCCGTTTTCCGGCTGATATTCCACTACCGTCTCCTGCAAAATCGCGCGCACCGCCGGGTAATCGAAGGCGTGCGAGGCGGCGGTGAGCCGTTTCAAGCCGTCGTGGATCAGCGACCATGCCAGAGATTGTTCGCGGGCGCGGCGAATCATCGGGTGCTCGGTGGGGGCAGCGTCGGCGCCGATCAGCAGTTCCTCGCGCAATTTCTCGCCGCTGCGCAGACCGGCAAACTGGATTTCGATATCGCCATCGGGATGATCCGCATCCCGCACCTCCAGGCCCGACAGCCGGATCATCCGCCGCGCCAGGTCGAGAATCCGCACCGGTTCGCCCATATCGAGCAGGAACACATCGCCGCCCTGCGCCAAGGCGCTGGCCTGAATCACCAACTGCGCTGCTTCCGGGATCGTCATGAAATAACGCTCCACTTCGGGATGCGTCACCGTTACCGGCCCGCCCTGGCGAATTTGCTCGCGGAACAGCGGCACCACCGAACCCGATGAATCCAGCACATTGCCAAAGCGCACCATGCACAGCCGGGTCGCGCCACCGGCCTCGGCCAATCCTTGCAGAATCAGTTCCGCCAGCCGCTTGGTAGCACCCATGACGTTGGTCGGCCGCACCGCCTTGTCGGTGGAGATCAGCACGAAGGTCTCAACCTGAGCTGCCATCGCGGCTTCAGCGGTGCGCCAAGTGCCAAATACGTTGTTTTGTACCCCCTCGATGGGGTTGCATTCGACCATAGGTACATGTTTGTAAGCGGCGGCGTGATAGACAGTCTGAACCTCAAAGCACTCCATCACTCGTTGCAACCGCCGCTGATGCATCACTGATCCCAGCAGCGGAATCAACTCCACTGGCGGCGGACCCATATTCGCCAACATCGCACTCAGTTCCTGCTCGATCAGGTACAAGGCATATTCGGAGCGCTCGAACAGCACCAGCCGGCGCGGCCGCAGCGCCAGAATTTGCCGGCATAGCTCTGCGCCAATCGAGCCGCCGGCGCCGGTGACCATCACCACTTTAGCGCTGACCCGCGCCCGCAACAGCGTTTCGTTAGGCTGTACCGAATCGCGGCCCAGAATGTCCGCGACCTCGATTTCGCGGAATTCGTCAATGCGCCGGGCGCCGCTGGTCAGTTCCGCCAAGGTGGGCAGATCCATCACCCGCACCGGCAATCCGGCCAGCGCTTCCAGGATATCCCGGCGCTGACGGTGCGGCGCCGAGGGCAGCGCCAGCAGAATCATTTTGGCTTGGTGTTTGGCGATCAGGCGCGGCAGTTTGGACGACGCCCGAACCTTGAGACCCCGCACCACGCTGCCCCACAGTTGAGGGTTGTCATCCACGAACACGACCGGTTCGAACTCGGTGCTGAAGCGCAGTGCGTTAACCAGTTGCGCGCCCGCTTCGCCAGCGCCGTAGATGATCACCGAGGTGCGCGGCGCCGCCGCCCGGCGAAACCGTCGTCGCAACGTGCGAGATCGGAAGAGCACACGT
>NZ_CBTK010000247.1 GCF_000531125.1 Candidatus Contendobacter odensis Run_B_J11
GTCCTTCCAGTCTCGATGTTAATCATCGACCCTTGGAAGACGAAATCCAGGGGGCACCTCACCATCAATAACCTATGCCGATAGCCGTGTCGCTTCAAGACCTATCCGCTAAAGTTGCACATCGCGTTTCCTAAATATACTGGTAGTGTTCCTATCCATGATCAAACTGGAAAAGTAGTGGATATATTTTATACCGGCACTGAGAAAGTAATACCCGCCGGTACTTATAAACTTGAAGTCAGCGGCGTAACTGTGGAAATTCAGGTCGAGGGTGGCCAAGAGGTCGTCATTGAGCAGTAGCCGTCACTGGCGATGGGTTCAGGGACGAACCTGCTTCGGTCGAATCAAAAAATCAGGTGGAGAGACGCATGGCGTTCAATCCATTCAAAACCTTGGTTGAAGGGCACTCTGTTGCTATAGGGTTATCAGCCGATTCAGGCGAATGATACGCTGGCTGGCGTACCGGGGAACGTTGACATCCTCCCCGCCCCCCGCCTACGCGGGGGCAGGCTCTAAAGGACGGGGATTCCTGATTTCACAATCAGGGTTTTCTGCTTCGTTGAGGAGTGCCCAGAGGAGCTAAGGCTTGGTTTTCGCCGATTCGATTCCCCGGAGTGGGGAGTCTTACGCGGGTCGAACCGCAGCCGGAAACTCCCCCAGGTCTCACCTCCTCTCCACAGACTTCACCTTCCGCCTGCCCGGCGGTAGGTCTTGAATAGGAGACATTGAAGAGGCTACCCAAAAACGCGGCGCTTCAACAGTCCCCCCGAGGGGAACTGCCGCACCGTCCGTTATCCCTCCCCGGCATAAATGCCGGGGTTTCTCGCGGAAAATCCTGATGAAGAACCTAACGGCCCTGCCCCTTTTGCGAAGGGGGAGCGAAAACTCTAGGGCATTGCGGGCGGGTGGGCTGGAACCAGGGCCACCGAGTCCAAGGCGGATGATAAAGCCGGTCGCGAGTCCCATGCCAGTCGCACCGACTCCGGCAATCGTGCCGCCATAGTGATGGGCAGGTGATCCGAAAACACACAATCCAGCACTTCGACCTGTTCAACCCTAATCGTCGGCGATACCAGAATATGATCCAGTTGCCGATCCGGCCGCCAACTGGGAAAGGTGTACAGGCCCGGCTCCGGTTCGCACAGGTGGGCCGTTTCCAGCAGCGCCGCTATCTCCGGGCTATCCGAGTCGCAGTTGAGATCGCCCATCAGAATGACGTGGCGGTAATCACGCACCAACTCGGCTAGAAACCCAATCTGTCGCAACCGGGCGCGCCGACCCAGGGCCATGTGCAGAATCAGCACATGCAGCGCATCCGGCCCGGCCCCGAACCGGACCTCCAGCACCCCCCGGCCCGGAATTAGTCCCGGCAACTTATGCTCGGTAATGGCCTCCGGCCGGGCGCGGCTCAACAGCGCGTTGCCATGCTGGGAGATCATGCCGATCTTGCGGTTGGACTGATCAAACACATAGTCGAAACCGGCGGAGTCGGCCAGATACTTAACCTGATTAACAAAACCGCTGCGCAGGCTGCCGGCGTCCACTTCCTGCAAACCGACGATATCGTAATCGGCCAGAACTTGGGCGATACCGTCGAGATTACTCATCCGCGATGGCACCGGCACCAAATGTTTCCAGCTTCGGGTGAGATACTGAGAATACTTGAGCGTGGTCAGCCCGCTCTGGATGTTGTAGCTGAGTAGTCGCACCCGTTGCGACTCGACCGGATCGGCCATTCCGATTCCATCCTCAGCTTTGCGGAACGGCGGGTTTGGCGATCAGGAAATCCACCACTTCAAACATCTGCGGCGAACGCACGTCATATTGGCCGTTGACGATCACCGCCGGTACTCCACGCACTCCGTAGCGCTGGGCTAACTGGTTGCCGCGCCGTAACTGGGTCTCGGTCTGGAACGATTTGTAGGCTTTGCGAAAAGCCTCCTGATCCACTCCCTGCTCGACAAAAAACGCCGCCAGTTCGTCCTCGGTATTCAACTTGCGCTTTTCCCGGTGAATGGCGTCGAACAGCGGTTGATGCACCTTATCCAGCACTCCCAGCGCCTCGGCAGCGTAATAGGCACGGGCACTGGGTTCCCAATTCGCGCCGAAGGCAACGGCAATCCGCGTGAACACTACGTTATCAGGCTTGCGTTTTAGCCATTCCCGCACCGTCGGCTCCAGATCGCGGCAGTGCGGACAGGTGTACGAGAAAAGCTCGACCACTTCAGCCTTATCGGGCGCAGCAGGCGGCACCGCAGCCGGCAACCGGATATAGTCTTTGCCTTCTTGAAAGGGCGGTGGCGGAGCGGACGAGTCGGCGGCGTGAGCAATAGCCAACGGCAGCACACCGGCCAACAGGATCAGCAACAGACGACGGAGCAGATGGGGCATAGGATCAAAATTCCTTCAGTTCGATAACGGAAACAGAACCCGGTGGTGCAGCCTACAGGGTACCGTAAGAGTGTAGCCCGGATAGGAACATGTTGACGCCAAGGAAGGCGAACAGAGTCACGAAAAGACCGATCACCGCCCACCAGGCCATCGGCGTGCCGCGCCAGCCCTTGGTCAGTCGCAGGTGCAACCAAGCCGCGTAGTTCAGCCAGACGATCAGCGCCCAGGTTTCCTTGGGGTCCCAGGACCAATAACCGCCCCATGCTTCCGCTGCCCACAGCGCGCCAAGAATCGTCGCAATCGTAAATGCAGCGAAACCCAGCGCAATCGCCTTGTACATCACGTCATCCAGCAAATCCAGCGGCGGCAAGGTCCGCGCCAGCAGCCCCTGCGGACGGTGCGCTTCAGCGCCGGATCGCAACAGATAGGCCACGCCCAGCATCGCCGCCAGGGCAAAAGCGCCATAGCCGATGAAATTGGCCGGCACATGAATTTTCATCCAATAACTCTGCAACGCCGGGATCAACGGCTGGATGTGATGAGCCTGACGGTCGAAGGTGTACCACAGCAGGAAAGCGACCGCGCCGCTGATCGCCAGCAGGGCGAAACCGCCCATAGCGCGGGTACGATGCCGATCCTCATAGAACAGGTAGAGCAGCGCAGTGATCAGCGCAAACAGGATGAACACTTCGTACAGGTTGCTCACCGGAATATGGCCGATGTCGGTACCGAGCAGATAGGATTCGCGCCAGCGCACCAGCAGTCCGGTCAGACCCATCACCGTCGCACTCCAAGTCAGCGCGGTGGCGGTCTTGCCGATGAACTCGGAGCGGCTAAACAGCGCAACGAAATAGGTCGCGGTCGCCAGCACATAAAGGGTGCTCATCCACATGAACGCCGCCTGGCTTTCCAGCAGATACTTGAGCAGGAACGCACTCTTGCGCAACTCGTAATCCGCGCCGTAGCGCCATAACGCGACCACCGTCAGTAGCGCCACCGTCAGTACGAACCGGCGGGCCGGTTTCCAGTACAGGCCCCAAGTGATGAGCGCCAAGGTGCTGCCGATCTGAATGGCAACCTCGTAACCGTCCATGTACGGTTGATAAAGCCAATAGGCATAGCCAGAACCGACTGCGATCAATAGTGCCCACAGCCCGTCCCAGAATGCCAATCGCAGCCAGGGCGATGAGTGTTCCCAAGGACGTTCCAGCATCGCTTCACGAGTGACTGCCATTGCTTGTACTCCTCTCTGTATCACGAATGAATGGCTGCAGCGCCACCGCCTCTGCCGTATCCGGGGGCGGTACGGTGATTTCTACAACCGCTTCAGGCGAACCCAATCGTCGGATCAAATCGGCTTGCAGCGCGTTGAATTCACCAGTGAACTCGGCTGAATGACGATGAGCCGCGCCCGCCAGAATCAGCCGCACTCCGTTATCCTCCAGCGCTAACCACGCCCACAACCGACGATAGGAGGTATAAAACATGATAAAGATGCCGATGACCAGAAACGCAAAGCCGGTATAGACCATGCCGGTGGCGTTGCTGTGGGTCACCTGCAAACCGGAGGCTTCTACCTGTTGAAAGCGGGTGAGTTGCAGATAGAACGGCGACCCGTAGGCCGGCAGCGCCGCCAACGCCGATAGCGCATCGTTGAAAAATGCATCCTCCCGCTCGCCCACGCCCTGCTCCAGCTTCACTCCTTCCTCACGCAGCACGTCGAGAAAGACCTCGGCCAAGGTGTCGCGCAGGATGTTGAGATACAATCCGGTCGCTTCTTTCAATCGATCAGCGGGTACCACGGCCTGAGCCTTTTGCGTCACCGCCGCGAAACCGCCCTGGGCGAACAGCCCGACCAAATTCAGCCGCACCTGATCCAGATCGCGCTGGAAGTCGGGGCTTTGCCCCTCGACCGACGGCGCTGACCGCGCCAGCACGGTGCGCAATCCGTCGGCGTCGTGCAAGCGGGCGTTGAAGCGCAGGAAGCGTTCAGGACTGTTGTTCGCATCTACCGGGATATGCAGGTACATGAATTCGGCCCCCGGCTGGGCGCGGGCACCGCTGATGAAAAACCAGCGGCCTTCAAGCTGCACCGGCGTCATGTAATTGAGATATTCGTGCGCTTCGCCGGCGGCATCACGCAATTTGAAGCCGACGCTGGGACCGAAATTGCGAAACTTGCGGTCGCCGGGCTGGGCACCGGGTTCCGGCAACAGATTGAACAACCGGAAATCATCCAGTTCCAACCGGATTGCACCGGTCGGCCCTGCCACCTTGAGCACACTACCGATCTCACCTTGAGTTTCAACCGGATCAGCCCGCGCCGTGGTCAACGGCCACGCCCGCAGCTCCAGCTTGGAGCCGCCGTCGCCAAAATCAGACTGATAAATAGCGTAACCGCGATAGACCAACGGATGATTGACCTGAATAGTGGCCTCCAGCGGTGTATCGCCCAGATGATCCTGGTCGTGAATACGGACCTGACTGGTAAAGGATTTGGGCTGGCCGGTGGCGTGGTACTCGACCTGAAAATCCCGCAATTCAATCGCAAACGGCAGTTCCTGCAACAGAAAACCATCACGTAGCCGCAGGAACACAAAATTGGCGGCGCTGCCTTCAGGCAGCATCACGTTGCCGCGAAACGCCGACACCGCACCGGGCGCCAACCGACTGATCGGCGGAATATCGCGGGCGGCCAGGTCGCGGGTTTCCAGGGCGATCTCGCCGCGCCATTCCTTGAGCTTCAGCCATAAATTGCCATCCAGCAGCCCGCCAATGCCAATGATCACCACCGCCGCATGGGTGAACAGATAGCCCAAGCGGTTGTAGCGACCCTTCATCGCTGCTGCGACCTGGTGATCGCTATAATTCTGAACCCGCCAGCGATAGCCGAACGCATGAAATGCGCCGGTCACTTCCGTCAATACCGCTTTGAGATCGCGCTCCGGCAACCGCCATTCAACGCATTGATGAAAACCGCGCAACGAATCGGCCCGAATCCGGGTGCGGAAGCGGAGCATCTCCCGTAGCTTGCCGGGAGCCTGCCGGTAGATGCAGACACTGGTGGAGAGAATGAGAAACGCCAGGATGGCAATAAACCAGCCGGCACCGTAGACATCATACAATCCCAGCCGATTAAATACCTCGAACCAGAATGGCCCGAACTTGATCACATAATTCGGATAGGGCTGATTCTGTTGCAGCACCGTACCGATGATTGAGGAGACGGCCACCACCACCAGCAGGGTAATGGCGAGATTCATGGAGCCGAGAAATTCCAGCAGCACCCAGCCCAAGGTACGGCGGTGGACGGACTTGCCTATGGGTGTGATCGTTTCGCTCACAGTGGGGATTCGAGGAAGATGGCAGAATGATAAGGAAGGGCGATAGACGCCGGTTTGACCCGGACAGCCGAAATCCGTTCAAGATGGGGAATCCCAGCATGGAGTTAAAAATCACCGCCGATACTGCAAAAAAAGGGTGGCTAAACCGCCACCCCCTATTTAAACCCAGGTATTTCACCCCAGTTTGACTGGCTTTTAGGGTTGCAAGCCCTGAACGTAGGAGGCAACCGCCTTGATTTCCGGATCAGTCAGCTTGGCGGCGACGCCACGCATCATCTGACCGGCATCGTTGGCGCGTTCCATGGCGCGGAACGCCTTCAACTGGGCTTCGGCATACTCGGCGTGCTGGCCGGCCAGTGCCGGGAACTTGGCAGCGGGATTGCCGGCGCCGGCGACGCCGTGGCAAGCCATACAGGCCGCAACGCCGCTAGTCAGGTTGCCGCCACGGAAGATCGCCTCACCGACCGGGGCCAGAGCTGGATCAGCAGCGCCACCAGCAATTTGCTGCGAGGAAAAATAGGCCGCTAAATCTTCCATGTCCTGTGGACTGAGCGGCGCGACCATACCGGCCATGATCGGATTGACACGGGTTCCACTCTTATATTCCTGCAACTGTTTAACCAGGTAATCGGCGCTTTGCCCTGCCAGTTTGGGATACTGGGCAATGGCGCTGTTACCATCTGCATTGTGGCAAGCCGCGCAGGTGACGGACTTGGTTTTGCCGGCGGTAGGGTCGCCGGCGGCCAAGGCAGCGGTCGCAGAGCCGAGCAGGGCGCAGGTCGCGGCGATCACAACGAGTTTTTTCATTTTTAGAAGGCTCCTGTACGATGACGATAATTCGGTTCAGGCGACCTGCCGTAGGCGGAAATCGGCGGCTGAACCTCGCTGGGTCGCGGCGGAATCCGTGCTAGTCTGAACAAATCCCGCCCCGCGAAAGCGGCGGTTTTATATAGCAGTTTCGGCCCTTGAATTCAATGAAAAACCCTATCCAGTTTACTCCTATCCCGGCAGTGCGCACGGCGGCCACTCGCTATCAGGCGGTCAAGTTCCTAAATAGTGTTAATGAGTTAGTGCAACTTCCGCCTGATATCGGTCGAGAAGTGGCCGTTGCCGGTCGTTCCAATGCCGGCAAGTCCAGCGCCCTCAATCTGCTCACTAACCAGCGACAACTCGCCCGAGTCAGCAAAACGCCGGGCCGCACCCAGTTGATCAATTTCTTCCTGGTGGAGCCAGAGCGCTATCTGGTGGATTTGCCCGGCTACGGCTACGCCCAAGTGCCGGATGCGATTCGCCGGCATTGGCAAAAGTTGTTGGAGCAGTATTTACGCGAGCGCGTAGCCCTGCGTGGCCTGCTGCTGTTGATGGACATTCGCCACCCATTAACCGCGCTGGACCGGCAGATGCTGGACGGATGCGCCTACCGCCAGCTTCCTACCCATATCCTGCTGACCAAGGCGGACAAGCTCAGTCGCGGCGCGGCGCTAACGGCGCTGCAACAGGTGCAACAGCCGCTCAAGACCGACTATCCGCAAGCCAGCGCTCAATTGTTTTCAGCAACCGCCCGATTGGGCGTGGATGAGGCGCACGCCCGATTGGATGAGTGGCTGGGGTTTGTAGCGACTGTCTCCGACACTGTGCGCTGACTCTGTAGGCCAGCCTGCGGCGTCCGGTTCCCGATAGGCTCTTAACATAAGCCACTACCGAGGAAGTCTTTATGACCGCTAAACGCATTTTCCTATACCGAGAATAAGGATGAACTACGACACCCTGATTGATGCCACCACCTTGAACGCGCATTGCTGCGATCCGGATTGGGTGGTCGTGGATTGCCGCTTCACTATGGCGGATATCGAAGCCGGTGAGCGGGCCTACCGGGAGAGCCATATTCCCGGCGCCCGCTACGCTCATCTCGACGCGGACTTATCTAGCCCGATCACGCCAGTCACCGGGCGGCATCCCTTGCCTGATCCGACCCGGTTGGCGCACACCTTGGGCAAATGGGGGATTGGACCCGACACGCAGGTTGTGGCCTACGACGACATGGGCGGAATGCTGGCGGCGGCGCGGTTGTGGTGGTTGCTGCGTTGGGTGAGACACCGCGCTGGTGCGGTGCTGGACGGTGGCTTTCCCGCATGGCAGCGGGCCTGTTTGCCGCTGACTGCCGAATTGCCCATCGTGCGACCTGTTATTTTCGATGCCAAGCCGGATCATCAGCACTGGTTGACCACGGCGCAGGTGTTGGCGTTGCCAGCAGATGAGGTGTTGCTGGATGCACGGGGAGCGGCGCGTTACCAGGGGGAGATGGAGCCGATTGATCCGGTTGCCGGCCACATTCCCGGCGCCATCAATTTGCCGACCGATGGCAATCTGACGCCCGACGGCCACTTCCTGCCGCCCGTCGAACTACGGGCACGGTTCGCTACAGCGCTGGGCAGGCGATTACCCGATGCAGTGGTGCATAGTTGCGGTTCCGGGGTGAGCGCTTGCCACAATCTGCTGGCGATGGAGACCGCTGGACTGAACGGTTCGCGGCTGTACGCCGGATCGTGGAGCGAGTGGATTCGTGATCCGGCCCGACCAGTCGCCACCGGCGCTGACTGAGAGGTTTTTTTAACCGTGATCAACCGCCGCCGTGCGCCGATCCGGGGTTATACGGGGGCAGCGGCGGCACCGTGAAGGAATGGGTGAACATGAATTCAGTAGCTTGCCGCTCGGCTTCGGTAACCTGGGCCGGGGTCAGTTTCTCGGCCAGCTCGCGCTTGGCCTCCGGCGCCTGGCTGTCGCCTTGCGCATCGGCCAACTCGAACCAGAAGTAGGCTCGCGTCAGGTTCACTGGCATGCCCTGGCCTTCCCGGTACATGATCGCCAGATTGACCTGCGCTTGCGACAAGCCTTGTTCCGCCGCCTTCTGATACCACTGCATCGCCAGCGCATTATCCTGCGGCACGCCATTGCCCTGATCGTACAGCACCCCAAGATTGAACTGGGCGAAGGCAAAGCCTTTCTCGGCCAGCGGGCGAATGATCGCGATCTCGGCGGTGTAATCCCCCCGTTCGTGGGCGGCCTTGGCCCGATCCCAGTCGCCATCGGCGGCCCAGATCGGCGCGGCACCCAGCAGAGCGCCGGTCAGGAGCAGGAAGAACAGTTTTTTTATCATTGAGTTAATCTCAGAGAGCGGTTCAGGAAGGATGGACCCGGTTTCGCCGATCAGGATAACGGAGATCATCCGTGTTGCTCCAGCCACGGGCCAGCGTCGCCCATCCCGCT
Source organism: Candidatus Contendobacter odensis Run_B_J11 (assembly GCF_000531125.1). Classification (GTDB taxonomy): domain Bacteria; phylum Pseudomonadota; class Gammaproteobacteria; order Competibacterales; family Competibacteraceae; genus Contendibacter; species Contendibacter odensensis. The sequence goes on from NZ_CBTK010000247.1 coordinate 9,003, forward strand.
ACCCAGGCGTGATAGAGGTGACTGTTCGGGACGTAAGGATTGCGATCCTCACCCCGGTTCGCCGCTTCAACCCCATACCGGAAGGCTTGGCGCAGCAGTGGCGCCAGTTTTTTGGAAGGGTCTATGTTGCTGCGCATCATCCGCATTCGTAAGCCGTGACCGCTGGTTAGCCGGTACAAAGAGGTAATGTTGTTCATTCGACAATAATTTTATTGAAAATGCAACGTTGTTGCGTGGTCATCATTACTCTGCAATCGGTACAGGCTGGCGTACAACCCGCCCTGAGCCAGTAATTCAGGGTGGGTACCCATCTCGACCATGCCACCCCGGTCAAGTACTACGATGCGGTCGGCGCTCTCAATTGTGGACAAGCGGTGGGCGATGATGAAGGCGGTGCGACCCTGACGCAAAGTATCCAATGCCTGCTGCACCTTACGCTCGGAGTGGGTATCCAGCGCCGACGTCGCTTCATCCAGAATCAGGATCGGCGCGTTTTTGAGCAGGGCGCGGGCGATAGCAAGACGCTGGCGCTGACCACCGGACAATCGCGCCCCGTTTTCGCCGATCAGCGTCTGCAACCCCTGCGGCAATTCACGGATGAATTCCATGGCGTGGGCGCTCTCAGCGGCCCGAATCAGTTCAGCCTCGCTGGCCTGGAAGCCCGCTCCATAAGCGATATTGGCGGCAACAGTATCGTTGAACAGCACGATGTCCTGGCTGACATAGGCGATGTTGGCGCGCAGCTCGGCCAGTCGCAGTTCGCGGATCGGGACGCCATCCACCTGAATATCGCCGGCTTCGGGTTCATAGAAGCGCGGCAACAGACCCATCAGCGTGGTTTTTCCGCTGCCGGAAGGACCCACCAGCGCGATGGTTTCGCCCGGTTGCACCTCCAGGCTGAACTGATGGATGACCTCGGTGCCCTCGGCCCGGTAGCGATGACTCACATTGTGGAAGCTGATCCGACCCTGAGCACGACCGATGGTACGAACGCCTCGATCCGGTTCCGGCGGCTCGTCCAGCAGCGCAAAGATGGTTTCTGCCGCCGCCAGCCCACGTTGCAGATGCTCGTTAACCTTGGTCAGCCGCTTGATCGGCGCCAGCAACATCGCCATCGCCCCAAAGAGCGAGACGAAGCCGCCCACCGTGATCTGATTGGCGGCGGATTGCAGCGCGGCGAAATAGATCACCGCGCCCAGAGCCATGATCGCCAGCAATTGCACCAGTGGCCCGCTCCCCTCGGAGACCGCCGCCAGCTTCAAATTGAACTGGCGCACCCGGTTGTTGACCCGGTGAAAGCGTTGCCGCTCATAGTCCTGCCCGCCGAAAATCTTGATGACCTTGTGGCCTTGCAGTACTTCGTCAATCACATGGTTCAGATCGCCCATCAGTTCCTGCAATTCCCGGCTAAGCCGCCGCAGTCGCCGACTGACCAGCCGCATAATCAGCGCGATGCCGGGCGCAATCAGAAACGCCATCAGCGACAGTTTCCAGTTCAGATACAGCATCCAGCCCAACAGGCCAATCACCGATAGCCCGTCCTTGACCAGCGTCACCAGCGCCTGAGTGGTGGCGGTCATCACCTGATTGACATCGTAGGTCAGACGGGAGAGCAGGTTGCCGGCGGAATGGTCGTCGAAATAACGGGTCGGCAGGATCAGCAATCGGGCGAACAGGGCGTTACGCAGATCCATCACCACCCGGTGAGCGATCCATTCCATCGCCAGCTTGCCGATGAAATCAGCCACGCCGCGCACGATGAACACCGCCACCAGCAGCAGCGGGATCAGCCGGATCGAGTGCGGATCCTTATTGACAAAGCTGCCATCCAGCAACGGCTGGATCAGCGCCGGAATCATTGGCTCAGTGGCGGCGGCGGCGGCAGTGCCAATGATCGCAAGCGCAAAAATGCGGGTGTACGGTCGCACATAACGCAACAGTCGAAAATAGAGATCAGGGCTGTTCATGGGGTCGCAAAGTGGGGTTTTGTCCAATAGTGTTCGGCATAGCAATTGCTGTTAACTTTAGGATATAATTTTCTAATTTGTAAT
>NZ_CBTK010000248.1 GCF_000531125.1 Candidatus Contendobacter odensis Run_B_J11
TGGCCAGCCTGGCCGGCATCGGCTACGGCCTCGCTGGCGGTACCCTCGGCAACCTGCTGGGATCAGCCGGGCTGGTGGCCGCCAGCGTCCTGCTGTGGCTGATTGCCACCGCATGGGCGCGCTTGGTGATGCGCGCGGTGGAGAGCGACCAACTCCACAGGAAGGATAGCACCCGCGCTCGTCTGGTGACGCCGCAAGCCGATGAAACCGACCCGTTCAGCCAGTTGCGCAGCGATCTCTAAGCACACGGCACGCCGCCAAACATGCAGGGGAGGCAGAAGCAGCCTCCCTGCTTCGTTTCAGGGCCGCTCATCTGCGGTCTCTTTGGCCCGTGGCAACAAATCTTCACGACTGATGCCCAGGTACAACGCGGTGGCGCTGGCGACGTAGATCGATGAGTAGGTGCCCACCACGATGCCAACGATCATGGCGATGGAGAACCCGCGCATCACGGTGCCGCCGAAAAAATACATCACGATGACCGACAACAGGGTGACGAAGCTGGTCATGGTGGTGCGCGACAGCGTTTCGTTGATCGAGAGGTTCATGATCTCGATGGCCGTGCCCTTGCGCCGTTTGCGAAAATTCTCGCGGATGCGGTCCAGCACTACGACGGTGTCGTTGACCGAGTAGCCGATCACCGCCAGCACCGCTGCCAGCACCGTCAGGTCGAATTCGATCTGGAACAGCGAAAACCAGCCGACGGTGAAGATCACATCGTGGACAGTGGCGGCGACGGTACCGATTGCCAGCCGCCATTCAAAACGGAACATCACATAGACCAGAATCCCCAGCAGCGCACCCAGCGCCGCCAGCCCACCCTGTTCCACCAGTTCCTGGCCAACCTGCGGCCCGACGAACTCCGCCCGCACCAGAGTGACGTTAGCGCCGCCCTCGACGCCTTGCAGGGTATGCAGCACGTCGTTGCTCAGGGTAGCGGCGTTGGTCTGCGCCCGGGGCGGGATGCGGATCAGCACATCTCTCGCCGTGCCGAAATGCTGGGCCTGGGCGTCGCCAAAGCCGGCTTTGGCCAAGGTGGCCCGGATTTGGGTGGGATCCGCCGGATTGGGATACTGCACCTCAATCACGGTGCCACCGGTGAAATCCAGTCCCAGATTCATCCCCCGGAACAGCAGCGAGCCGACCGCAATCAGCAGCACCGCGATGGACCAGCCCATCGCCAGCTTGCTCCAGCGCAGAAAATCAATATGGGTGTTGTAAAAATCAAATCGCCACATAGCCATTTTCCCGTGCGCACTCAGACCGACAGCGTGGTCAGCTTGCGGCCGCCATAGATGAGATTAACCAACGCCCGCGAGCCGGTGACCGCCGTAAACATCGAGGTCAGAATACCGATGCTGAGCGTCACTGCGAAACCCTTGATTGGGCCGGAGCCGAAGCCGAACAGCATGATCGCCGCAATCAGGGTGGTGATGTTGGAGTCGAGAATGGTGTCGAAGGCCCGATCAAAGCCAGCGTGAATCGCGGCTTGCGGGGTGGTGCCGTTGCGCAACTCTTCGCGGATGCGTTCATAGATCAGCACGTTGGCGTCTACCGCCATGCCCATAGTCAGCACGATACCGGCGATGCCGGGCAGGCTGAGGGTGGCTTGCAGCGTGGACAGCGCGGCGATGATCAGCACTACGTTGGCGGCCAGTGCCGCGTTGGCAATCATGCCGAATCGTTTGTAACGCAACACCATGAACGCGCCGATCACCAGGAAAGAGATGAAGGCGGCGCGAAAACCCTGGGCGATGTTTTCCTTGCCGGCGCTGGGTCCGACGGTGCGCTCCTCGATAATCTCGATGGGGCTGACCAAGGCGCCCGCCCGTAGCAGCAGCGCCAGATCGCGGGCTTCGCGGGTACTCTCCAGCCCGGTGATCTGGAAGCGCCGGCTCAGCCGGTCGCGGATGGTAGCGACATTGATCACTTCCTCGACGGTAAACGCGGTCTTCTTCAGATCACCGTTCACCCGCTTGGTTTCGGTCTTGTTCTCGATGAACACCACGCCCATGCGTTTGCCGATATTGTCCTTGGTGGCGTCCTCAAAGCGCTTGGCGCCCTTGCCATCCAGGGTAACGTAGACCGTGGCCCCGCCATTTTGCGGGTCGAGGCCGGAGGAGGCATCCACAATGGCATCACCGGTCAGCATCACCCGCTTTTGCAGCAGCACTGGGCGACCATTGCGATCCTTGTACAGCCGCGAATTGAGCGGAACATGACCGCTGGTCGCGGCCTGATTCCAGTCGTTTTCCTCATCCGCCAGCCGGAATTCCAGGGTGGCGGTGGCGCCGAGAATTTCCTTGGCGCGCGCAGTGTCCTGCACCCCCGGCAGTTGCACCACAATGCGGTCGCTGCCCTGCTGCTGGATGATCGGCTCCGCCACACCTAATTCATTCACCCGGTTACGCAGGGTGGTGATGTTCTGTTGCAGGGCGAAATCGCGCTTTTCCTTAATCTCGCGCTCGCCGAGCGTCAGCTTGAGACTGAGCGGCCCGGGTTGGCTCTGTTGCAGGCCCGACAGGTTCTTCCGCAGTGCGGGCGCGGCCTTGTCGCGTTCCGCCGCGTCCTTGAATTCCACCTGCACCCCGCCGGTCGCCACTCGCCCGACCGAGGTATACAGCACTTTTTCGCTGCGCAACTGGGCACGGACTTCGTCGACATAACTGTCTTCGATCTGCTTGATGGTGGCGTCCATATCCACCTGCATCAGGAAATGCACCCCGCCGCGCAGGTCCAGACCGAGATACATCGGATTCAGCCCGAGTGCCCGCATGAACCCCGGCGCCGCTGAGGCCAGATTGAGCGCCACAATATAATCGCGGCCTAATTGATCCTTGAGGATGTCGGCCGCCTTGAGTTGTGTCTCCGGGTCGGCAAAGCGAACCAGCAGACGGCCTTCTTGCAGTTCCAGGCGCTTGATAGGCAGTTTTTCGGCGTCAAGCAGAGCGGCTACTCGGTTTTGGAAGGCCGAATCAACCACGATATTGGCTCTCGCCCCGGAGATTTGCACCGCCGGATCTTCGCCGAACAGGTTGGGCAGGGCGAAAATCAGCCCCCACAACATCACCAGACTGATCAGCAGGTATTTCCACAAAGGGTATTGATTCAGAGTGTACGGAGTGGACATGACGCAGCATTTTCCGCAGCGCGCCCAGCGGCGCGCCGGCGTTGGATTAGAGAGTGCCTTTGTAGGTGCCTTTCGGCATCAGCGATCCTAAAGCCTGCTTCTGGATCTTGATCTGGACGCCGTCGGCGATTTCCACTTGCAGGAAATTTTCGCCTACGTCGGTGACGCGGCCTAACACCCCGCCACCGGTAACCACCTCGTCGCCCTTCTTGACCGCATCCACCATCTGCTTGTGTTCTTTGGCGCGCTTGGTCTGCGGGCGGATCAACAGGAAGTAGAAAGCAACGATCAGCACAATCGGAAACAGCAGGTTCATCAGACCCATTTCGCTCGAAGGGCCGCCGGCGGTCTGAGCCATGGCGTCCTGGATCAGGAAGTTCAGGATATTTTCCATTGGGAATTCCTCGAATTAAACCGGATTCGTCGCTATGCCCCGGATTGCGATGGGCCTAGCGTCGCCACACCTTTTCAAAAGGCGGCATTATACACAGGCGGCGGAAGTTGCCCGCGATTTTCATAAAATGCTGCTGCAAATGCCGCAAATCGTTGATCAGCAATAGCCGCTCGCAATTCGCGCATCAGATCCTGGTAGTAGTACAGGTTATGAATAGTGTTGAGCCGGGCGCCGAGAATCTCGCGGCACTGGTCCAGGTGGCGCAGGTAGGCGCGGCTGTAGTGCTGGCAGGTGTAGCAGCCGCAGCCTTCGTCCAAGGGCCGGGTATCGGTGCGGTAGCGGCTGTTACGGATGCGGATATCGCCGTGGTGGGTGAACAGATGGCCGTTGCGGGCGTTGCGGGTCGGCATCACGCAATCGAACATATCAATGCCCCGGCGCACTGATTCAACAATATCTTCCGGCTTGCCGACGCCCATCAGATAGCGCGGCGCGGTATCCGGCAGCAGCGGCGCGGTGCAATCCAGCATCCGCACCCGTTCCGCCAGCGGTTCGCCGACCGCCAGCCCGCCAATGGCGTAACCGTCGAAGCCAATCGCGCCCAGTCCGGCGGCAGAAATCTGGCGCAAGTCGGGATACATGCCGCCTTGAACGATGCCAAACAGCGCGGCGGAATGATCGGCGTGGGCGATTTTGCTGCGGCGCGCCCAGCGCAACGACCGTTCCATGGAGTGTTGCGCTTCGGTTTCAGTGGCCGGGTAGGGGGTGCATTCGTCGAAGATCATCACGATATCGGCACCCAGCGCCTGCTGTACCGCCATGGATTCTTCCGGCCCCAGAAACACCGCACCCCCATCCACCGGCGACTGGAATTTCACTCCGGCTTCGGTAATTTTGCGAATGGCCGCCAGGCTGAATACCTGGAAGCCGCCGGAATCGGTGAGAATCGGCCCGTCCCAGTGCATGAAGCCATGCAGATCGCCGTGCTGCTTGATAATCGCGGTGCCGGGCCGCAGCATCAGGTGAAAGGTGTTGCCGAGGATGATTTCGGCACCACTGGCGCGCAGTTCCTCCGGGGTCATGGCCTTGACCGTGCCATAGGTGCCGACCGGCATAAAGGCCGGTGTTTCCACCGTGCCTCGCTCAAAATTCAGTCGGCCACGGCGGGCGGCGCCGTCGGTGTGGGTGCGTTGGAAATGCATGGGGGTTGCGCTCAACTCCCTTCCGTTACCCAAATTTGCGCCAACGCTGCTGCTTCCCGAACCCGCACCGGCGCGGTGCCGCCTAAAACATTGCGAGCCGCTACCGACCCTTCCAGCGACAGCACGGCGAACACATCATCCTGAATCAGCGGCGAGAACGCCTGCAATTCCGCCAGCGCCATCTCGGCCAAATCCCGCCCGGTTTCTATTCCCAAACGCACGGCTTTACCGACAATTTCATGCGCATCGCGGAACGCGACGCCCTTGCGCACCAGATAATCGGCCAAATCGGTTGCAGTGGCGAAACCGCGCCGGGTGGCCTGAAGCATGGTGTCGCGCTTGGGGCGCAACGCCGGGATCATGTCAGCAAAGGCGCGCAGGCAACCTTGCACCGTGTCCACCGTATCGAACAGCGGCTCCTTGTCTTCCTGATTGTCCTTGTTATAGGCCAGCGGCTGGCTCTTCATCAGGGTCAGCAGCGCCACCAAATGCCCGTTGACTCGCCCGACTTTGCCGCGCACCAGTTCCGGCACATCGGGATTTTTCTTCTGCGGCATAATCGAAGATCCGGTGCAGAACCGATCCGGCAGGTCAATAAAATCAAACTGGGCCGAAGACCACAGCACCAGTTCTTCCGACATCCGCGACAAATGGGTCATCAGAATCGCGGCGGCGGCGGTGAATTCAATAGCAAAATCACGGTCGCTGACCGCATCCAGCGAGTTGGCGCACGGCGCGGCGAAATCCAGCAATCGCGCGCTGTAGTGGCGATCCAGCGGATAACTGGTGCCGGCCAGCGCCGCCGCGCCCAGCGGCATGATGTTGACTCGCTTGCGACAGTCTACCAGCCGCTCGTAATCGCGCTTGAGCATCTCGAACCAGGCCAGCAGGTGATGACCCAACGTTACCGGTTGCGCGACTTGCAGGTGAGTGAAACCGGGCATAATCGTATCGGCCTCGCGCAACGCCAAATCGGCCAGTCCGCCCTGTAAGCGTTTGAGTTCGACCAAAATCGCGTCAATGGCGTCGCGCAAATACAGGCGGATGTCGGTCGCCACCTGATCATTGCGCGAGCGTCCGGTGTGCAGCCGCTTACCGGCATCGCCAATCCGCTCGGTCAGCCGCGCTTCGATGTTCATGTGCACATCTTCCAGCGCCACCGACCACTCGAATTCGCCGCGTTCGATTTCGGCGCGAATCTGCTCCAACCCGCCCACAATAGCCGCGCAGTCCTCCGGGGACAGCACACCGATCCGTTGCAACATCCGGGCGTGGGCGATGGATCCGTTAATATCCTGCTGGTACATGCGCCGGTCGAATCCTACCGAGGCGGTGAACGCCGCTACAAAAGCGTCGGTGCTTTCGGTGAAGCGCCCGCCCCATGTTTGATTGGTCTGTGTGTCGCTGCTCATAAAAACTCAACTACTCTGTAGGCTGAAAAAGACGCCATAGCTTGTCAAAACCATGAATTTCAAGGTGCGCCTAAAATGAACGGCAGTAAACCGATGCAACCTCACCGCTGGTCCAGCAACTCCCCGATAGCGTCAGCCGCTTGAGTGCTGGCATCACGGCGCAACAGGCGATGCAGCACATCAAACTCTGCCACCAACTGCCCACCCGCCGCCGGATCATCCAGCCAGTGCAACACCGCCAAACCCAAATTCTCCACCGTTGCCACTTCCTGAATAAATTCCGGGACTAACTCACGCCCTGCCAGCAGATTGGGCAAGGCGAAGTTGGAAATCGTCACCAGCCGCCGGGCGATCCAGGCTGTTACCGGGGCTACCCGGTACGCCACCACCATCGGCCGCTTGAGCAGCATTGCCTCCAAAGTTGCGGTCCCGGACGCCAGCAACACCGTATCAGCCGCCGTCATCGCTTTGCGGGATTGGCCCTGAATCAGTGTCAGTGGCAACGCCGGAGCGCGTTCGGCCTTCATTCCCAGCAACATTTCATGCAACTGGGGCGTCGCCGCCGGCATCAGGAAATGCAGATCAGGCCGTTGCGTGTGTAGCCAGATCGCCGTGTCCAGAAGCAGCGCGCCCAGCCGGCTGACTTCACCTATACGGCTACCCGGTAGCAAAGCGACGATGCGCGTAGCTGCGGGCAACACCAGATCCAGTGCTTGTCGAGCGGCCACGGCATCGCTACGCATTGGAATAGTATCCGCCAGCGGATGACCCACGTAGCGCACCGGCACTCCGTGATCCTGATAGAACGCCGCCTCAAACGGCAACAGCGTCAACATTAAATCCACGGAACGGGCGATTTTTCGTACTCGCCACGGTCGCCATGCCCAGACCGAAGGACTGACGTAATGCACAGTGGGGATACCGCAGGTACACAACCGCCGTTCCAGCGTCAGGTTGAAATCCGGGGCGTCAATGCCGATGAACACTGCTGGCGGATCGGATCGCAGGCGTTGATAGAGTTGGTGGCGGATTCCGAGCAGTTCCGGGAGATGGCGCAACACTTCGACCAGCCCCATGACCGCCAGCCGCTCCATGGGCACCACACTCGAAAACCCTTGGGCCAGCATTTCAGGACCACCGATACCGGTGAAACGGGCGTGGGGATAGCGGGTCTTGAGGGCAGCGATGAGACCGGCACCGAGCAAATCACCCGACAGTTCGCCCGCAACGATAGCAATCTGCACCGTCGGCGCAGCTCTAGCGGACGATCCCGTTGCGGGAGGGCGCTGCCAGAAAATCGGCAAGAATTTGCAGTCGCGGGTACTCTGCCGTCATCTCCCGCACTTTCTCGATAGCCTCTTCCAAACGCAAATTGGTACGGTAGATCGCCTTGTAAGCACGGCGGATCGCCTGGATCTCTTCATCGGAAAAATCACGACGGCGCAGACCCTCAGCGTTGATACCGTGCGGCTCAGCGCGGTAGCCCGCCACCGTCACATAAGGCGGCACATCATGATTCACCCCGCAGGCGAACCCGCAAAAGCTGTGCATCCCCAGACGGGTGAACTGATAAACCAGCGCGAAGCCGCCCAGCACCACATCATCCTCAATATGAACATGGCCGGCTAGCGATGCCCCATTGGCAAAAATGGTCCGGTCACCGATCACGCAATCGTGGGCGATGTGGACATAGGCCATGATCCAGTTGTCATCGCCCAGCCGAGTCAGCCCAGCGTCCTGCATGGTGCCGCGATTGATCGTCACAAACTCGCGGATGGTGTTGCGGTCGCCGATTTCCAGCCGAGTCGGCTCGCCGCCATACTTCTTGTCCTGTGGCCTCTCACCCAGTGAGCTGAACTGATAAATCCGGTTGTCGTGGCCGATGCGGGTCGGTCCCTGAATCACCACATGCGGGCCGATCCAGGTACCCGCCTCGATCTCTACGTCTGCGCCGATCACCGAAAACGGCCCCACCGTCACATCCGGTGCCAGTCGAGCTGACGGGTCTACTACGGCGCGCGAGTCGATCACGGATTAATATCCCGCTTGGCGCACATCAGCTCCGTCGTTGCTACCAACTGCCCGTCGACCTTCGCCTCGCCGAAAAATTTACCAATGCCCCGCTTGATCCGATCCAGTCGCACTTCCAGAATCAACTGATCGCCCGGCCCGACCGGCCGTTTGAAGCGGGCATGATCCACCCCCACCAGGTAATACATGGAGCGATGGTCCGGCCGTTCCCCCTCGCTTTTGAAGGCGAGAATACCGGTCGCTTGCGCCAGCGCCTCCAGGATCAGCACCCCAGGCATGATGGGCCGTTGCGGAAAATGGCCGGAAAAAAAGGGTTCGTTGAAACTGACATTTTTAAGGCCCGTTAACGACTGTCCTGGCTCAATGGATAGCACCCGATCAATCAGCAGAAAGGGATAGCGGTGCGGCAGGTATTCCAGAATTTCCTGAATATCCATCGGTTCCAAAGCCTTAACCTCTCAAAGGGTGCCGTCTCGGTTGCTTTTTTTTTCCAGTGCCGCCAAGCGTCGGAATATTTCATCCAGCCGGCGCAGACGGGCGCTGATCTTGTTCCAGATCCGGTTCGGCTCCACCGCCAGCCCCGAGGAATACACCCCGGACTCGGTGATAGATTGGGTCACCAGCGACATGCCAGTGATTTGTACATGATCGACAATTTCCAGATGACCGGCGATTCCGACACCACCACCCAGCATGCAATGGCGGCCAATACGGGCGCTGCCGGCAATACCCACACAGCCCGCCAGCGCACTGTGGGCACCGATATGGACGTTGTGGGCAATTTGAATCTGGTTGTCCAGCTTAACTCCGTCCTCGATGACGGTATCTTCCAGCGCACCCCGGTCAATGGTGGTATTAGCCCCAATCTCGACCTCATCCCCGATCAGAACGCTACCGAGTTGGGGAACCTTGAGCCAGCGGCCCTTACTATCGAGGGCGAGGCCGAAACCGTCGCTGCCAATGACTGCGCCCGGATGTATTAGCACCCGCTGACCCAGCCGCACCCGGTGGCAAATCGTCACCTGTGCTACCAGTCGGCTATTTGCCCCGATAATGGCGTATTCGCCAATTACGCAACCCGGACCGATGACGACCCCCGCTTCGATGACAGCGCCTGCTTCCACCACGCAATGCGGCCCGATCCAGGTATCGGCGGCAATATGGGAATCCGGGCTCACCCAAGCGGTGCAATGGACACCTCGCCGTGATTCGGCGACCGGCGCAAACAGCGCCGCCGCTCGGGCATAAGCAACATGGGGGTTAGCAGCCACTACCGCTGGTGTTGAACAACTTGCGGCATCTTCGGGTGACAAAATCACCGCAGTGGCCCGGGTGGTCTCCAGACACGCACGATAGCGGCGATGAGTCAGGAAGCTGAGATAGCCGGGTTCCGCACGGTGCAGAGGCGCTACTCCGACGATGACCGTTGCGGCATCGCATCCTCGCAGGTATGCACCCGCCACCACCGCGATTTCACCCAGCGTGGTCATCGGCTTTATTTGGTAGTCAGGCGCTTGAGTACTTTTTCGGTGGCATCCACCTGTGGACTGAAATACAGCGTCGCGCTATCGTTCACCACCAAGTCAAAGCCTTCTTCCTTGGCAACACTATTGATAACTTCCAGTACCTGCTTCTGGAATTTGCCCAGTTCTTCATTGCGGCGCAGATTAAAATCTTCCCGGAACTCGTCACTGGTTCGCTTCAACTCTCGAGCCTGATTGCGAATCTCATTTTCCAAGCTGCGGCGCTGGCTTTCGCTCATTACCGCACCATCCTTGGAGAGTTTTTCCTCTTGTTTGCGTAGCGATTTCTGTGCTTCGACCAGACCCTTCTGCCGTGGCGCAAACTCCTGCTCCAATCGTTTGCTGGCTGCCTCGGCCTGTGGGGCACTATTGAGAATTTTGGCGATGCTGACAAAACCCAGTTTTACGTCGGCCGCCTGCGCCAGTGAAACGGGCAGCACCAAAGCGGTCGCGACCAACAAATTACGCATGATTTTCAATGTCATACCTCCAGCGGAAGAAGAGTGCGAGAAATTACCCCATACAAACAATCAAATCAACTTCAGAAATCAGCAGGACTTTCGCTTTCCGTCATTCCCGCGTTAGGCGGGAATCCAGTAAGCCGCTGAAAAGCCTGGATACCCGCTTTCGCGGGTATGACGAATTTACCGGTTTAGCGAAAGTCCTGATCAGTTAAACGGTACCCCGAAGGAGAACTGGAACACTTCCGTTTCATCACCGGACTGCTCGTTAAGCGGCGCGGCAACACTCAACACGATAGGGCCAAGTGGTGATAGCCATTGCCCGGAAATGCCAATCGAGTAGCGCAGCTCGTTGGCTTCGAAAGCACTTGGAGTCGCAAATACGTTGCCAATATCGAAAAAGGCTGCCACCCGCACATTTTCGGATTTTTCCATGAACGGTACGGGTAAAATCAACTGAGTATTAGCGACAGTTTTGAACGCACCACCGCTGGGTTCATCGTTGCTATAGCGCGGTCCCAGCGTATTCGATTTCCAACCCCGCACCGAGCGCAGACCACCTGCAAAGAAGTTCTCGAAAAAGGGCAACCCACCGGTATTGCTGTAACCGTCGCCATAGCCGATTTCACCGCCGACCGACCAGGTGAGCCAATTAGCCAGTTGGAAGTAGTTAATACTCCGGTAATTCAATTTGTAGAATTCCGCAGTACTCCCCGGCAAGGCAAACTGCCCTGCGATCTGATTCAGACTGCCACTGCTTGGAAAGATAGTCCGATTACGGCTATCACGCGCCCAACTGGCGTCCAGTGTAAGCTGGTCATAGGTATCGCCGTTCTCCTTTAGATATTCGAAGATTTCAATTGGTGTATTCGTCGTCGTACCGATCCAGATATGCTGGTATCCGGGACTCAACCGCAAGGTATCGAACTCGTTCAGCGGGAATCCAAAATTGACTAGAACGCCAGCGGCATTTCGGACATAGTTGGCCGTGTTGAGCTGAGCGCCGTCAATAGTCTGGTAAAACGCCCTGAAGCCAAGACTGACACCATCTGGGGTGTAATAGGGATTAGTGTAGGAGAAACTGTAGTTATCGCCGGCCTGGCTGTTGTTCAGCACCAAGCCCAGTTGATTACCCGTGCCGAGAAAATTGTTCTGCGTCACGCTGGCGTTCAGCAATATCCCCGATTCCTGGCCGTAGCCAATACCAAACATCAGACTGCCGGAGGGGCGTTCGACCACGGTGAAGTTAGCATCGACCTGATCACTGGCACCGGGCACAGCCGGTGTCTCGATATTGACGCTTTCCAGATATTCCAGGCGTTGCAGACGGGTCTTGGATCGGTCGATATCCTTGGTTGAGAACCACGAACCCTCCATTTGGCGCATCTCGCGGCGCAATACTTCATCCTGAGTTTTGATGTTGCCCTGAAAATTGACGCGCCGGACATAAACCCGCTTGCCGGGGTCTACGACAAAATTCAGGGTGACCTTCTGAGTTGCATCGTCTACTTGCGGCACCGTGTTGACATTGGCGAAGGCATAACCTTCCTGGCCCAAACGTTCGCCGACCGCTTTGGCAGTTTCAGTGACCTTGGCGCGGGAAAAAGTCTCGCCTGGCTTAAGAGTAATCAGTGCGCGCAAGTCCGCTTCCGGGACCACGCCAAAATCGCCAGTCAATTGCACATCCTGGATAATGTACGGCTCGCCCTCCGTGATATTGATCGTGACATAAACATCCTTTTTATCCGGAGTGATAGAAACCTGAGAGGAATCTACATTGAATTTGAGATAGCCCCGATCCAGATAAAATGAACGCAAGGTTTCAATATCAGCAGCCAGTTTTTGTTTGGAATACTGATCATCCTTGGAGAAGAAGGAGAACCAGCCGCCGGTGGATGATTGCAATTTACCCAGTAGTTCTTTTTCAGTGAAAGCCTTGTTGCCGACGATATTGATTTGGCTGATGCTGGCGACTGCGCCTTCCGCAATATCGATGTTCACTGCGACCCGGTTGCGTTCCAGTGGTTGCACCTGGCTTTTCACCTGCACGGCGTATCGGCCACGACTGTAGTATAGCCGCAACAATTCCTGCTCTACCTTGTCGAGCAGGGCGCGGTCGAATACCCGCCCTTCGGCCAGGCCTACTTCTTTCAGTGACTTCTGGAGATCCTCGGTACTGATGTCGCTGTTGCCGGTGATCTTGACTTCGGCAATAGCCGGACGTTCGACCACGGTTACTACCAGCACATTGCCCTTTCGCTCCAGATTGACATCGGTGAAGAAGCCGGTTTTGAACAGAGCGCGGATAATGTCGGGGTAATCCTTCTCCGAAATCGATGAACCTACTTGCACCGGCAAATAATTAAAAACAGTGCCGGCGGAGATGCGTTGCAAGCCCTCAACCTGGATATCCCGCACCACGAAATCGGCGGCGTATACCCCGGATACCGCGACCAGCAGGCCAATAGAAAGAATCAGGTAGCGACATAATTTCATAGGTATTTATTTACCCCAAGCCAGGGTTGGCAGTTCTTATCCCAGCAGACGATTGAAATCATTGAACAGAGCCAGCCCCATCAATAGCAACAAAACCACGATCCCTACGCGCTGTCCCACATTCTGCACCGCTTCCGACAGCGGGCTGCCCTTGAACAACTCGATCAGGTAGTACAGCAAATGACCGCCGTCCAGCACCGGCACTGGCAACAGGTTCAAGACCCCCAGGCTGATACTGACTAAAGCCAGCAACGACAAAAACGCTATAGGCCCGGCAGTCGCGGCCTGACCGGCGAATTGTGCAATGGTCAGCGGCCCACTGAGATTGTCCAGCGAGGCTCTGCCAACCAACATCCGGCCCAGCATCCGCAGCGTCAGCAGCGACATGTCCCAAGTCTTGCCCAACGCCGCGCTTACCGCATCCAGCGGCCCATACCGTACCACGACCCGCAAGCTCTGGGCGAGATCATCAGGCACATCGGCAATAGCGCCAATGAAGCCGACGTGTGCGCCCCGCTGGTTGTCCCGCAGGTCGGGAATCAACTCCAGAACCTGCTCGGTACCGTTGCGATCAATCCGCACGCTGAATGGTTTGCCGGGGTGCCGCTCAATGATGTCGCGCCAATGCCGCCAATCCTTGACTCGCTCACTCTCGGCTAACAGGATCTGATCGCCCGGTTGCAACCCGGCCCGCTCTGCTGCCCCACCACGGGTCACTTGCCCGATCACTGCTGGCAATACCGGTTGCCACGGGATTAATCCTACCTGACTGAATACCTGCGCCGCATCGCTCAAGTCCGGGGCGTTGCGCAAATCCAGCGTGCGAGTCCGTGTCCGATCTTCGGTGTCCGTCACCTTGATCTGGATCACCTCGCCGGCCATGGCGCGATCCACCAGCTCCAGCATGACCGCGCTAAGCGTCGGAGTGGGCTTGCCGTCAATGGCAACGACCAAATCGCCCTTGCCAAAACCGCCTGCCGCCGCCCGTGAACCGGGCACCGGATCGTCCAGCAGCGGCTTGGCGCCGGGAATGCCGATCATGAACATCAAGCTGTAGGCCAGAATGGCAAACAGGAAATTACTCAGTGGCCCAGCTAATACAATAGCAATGCGCGAACCGATCGGTTGGCGATCAAAGGCACGATGCGCTTCGTTCGGCGACACTTCGCCCTCACGTTCATCCAGCATCTTCACATAGCCGCCCAGCGGCAAGGCGGCGATCACATACTCGGTACCATCCCGCCCACGCCGTTGCCACAATGGGCGACCGAAGCCGATGGAAAACTTGAGTACCTTGACCCCCAGCCGGCGGGCTACCCAGAAATGGCCAAACTCATGGACGGTGATCAGTACGCCCAAGGTCACGATCAAAGCCAGCACCGAAATCAGCGAATCACTCATCTCAGACCTCCGAGGTTTGCGCGATTATCCACTCTGTCGCTGTCGCCCGCGCCAGAGCGTCGGCAGCGAGAATTGCCTCCAGCGAGGCTACGGCGTGGGTAGAAACCTGTTCCAGCGTGTGCCGAACGACGGCGGCAATGGCGGTAAAGCGAATGCGTTGTTCCAGAAATGCCTGCACCGCAACCTCGTTAGCCGCATTCAGGATCGTCGGCGCGGTCCCGCCCACTTCCAGCGCGGCGAACGCCAGCCGCAGGCAGGGAAAACGGACCAGATCCGGCTCCTGGAATTCCAACGGTGCCAGCCGGGTGAAATCCAGGAATGCGACTCCTGACGCCAGCCGCTGCGGCCAAGCCAGAGCATGGGCAATCGGGGTGCGCATATCCGGGTTGCCGAGTTGCGCCAGCACCGAGCCATCTTCATATTCCACCATGGAGTGGATCACACTTTGTGGATGCACCACCACTTCGATCCGGGAGGGTGGCGCTCCAAACAGCCAATGCGCCTCAATGACTTCCAACCCCTTGTTCATCATGGTGGCGGAATCGACCGAAATCTTCCGGCCCATCCGCCAGTTCGGATGAGCGCAGGCTTGATCCAGGGTTACAGCAGACAAAAATTCCAGCGGTGTAGTACGGAACGGTCCGCCGGAGCCGGTCAGCAAAATCCGGCGGACCCCCACCGCATCGAGACCGGCAGTCATAAAGTGTGACGGCAGGCACTGAAAGACCGCGTTATGCTCGCTATCAATCGGCAACAGTTCCGCGCCGTACTCATGCACCGCCGCCATGAACAGCGGACCCGCCATGACCAGCGCTTCTTTATTGGCCAGCAGCACCCGTTTGCCCGCCCGCGCTGCCGCCAGAGTCGGCAGCAGCCCCGCCGCCCCGACAATCGCCGCCATGACGTAACCGGTTTCGGGCAAGGCTGCGACCTGTTCCAATCCGGTCATGCCCGCCAGCACTTCAACCGCCCGCCCTGCCGCCTGTAATCGGTCGCGTAGATGCTCAGCCGCATCCACATCCGCCATCACCGCATAAGCGGGATCAAACTCCACACACTGCTGAAACAGTCCCTCAACATCACGGTGAGCGGTCAGGGCCACCACCCGGAAACCATCGGCATGGCGGCGCAGCACGTCGAGCGTACTGACTCCAATCGATCCAGTCGAACCCAGCAGGGTGACGCCGATGCGCGCACTCATCCGTACATTCCATAGAGGCCCAGCAGGAACACCGGCGCGGCGGCAGTCAGGCTGTCGATCCGATCCAGCACCCCGCCATGACCGGGCAACAACGCGCCGCTGTCTTTCACTCCACGCTGGCGCTTGATCATGCTCTCAAACAAATCCCCGACAATGGAGAAACCGACGGTCACCATGCAAACCGCCACGAACCACAGCCAGCGCGATCCCATGCCCAGCACCGCCGCGCCGATCAGCGCAAAAGTGAGCGCCGCCGCGCCTGCGCCCCACACCCCTTCCCAGGTTTTTCCAGGACTGATGGCGGGGGCCAGCTTGCGTCGTCCCCAGCGTCGTCCAGCGAAGTAGGCGCCAATATCGGCTACCCAGATCAGCAGCAGCAGAAACAGCACATAGCCCGGCCCGAACTTGTCGCGCAAACCCATCAGCGCCACCCAAGGCCCCACCAGGATGACGATGCCGACGGCGCCAAGGGTCATCAGATGATCGGGGCGATCAGGCCGCCTGGCGTAATGGCGCAGCCAGATCGGGACATAACACCAACCGGCGAAGACCAGAATGAGCAGACCGTTCATCAACATCGGGCTATCGACCAGCGGCCAAAAGGCCAGGATCAGGGCCAAAATCAGCGCGCCGTACCCCAGACGACTGCGGGTCTGGTTCATTCCCGCCAGATTGGCCCATTCCCAAGCGCCCAGCAGCGTGATCGCCAAGAGCACTGCGCCAAAACCGATGGCGGGCAACTTCAATACCACCCAGACGGTGATCAGAGCCAGAACGATGGCGGTGACAACGCGCTGTCTAAGCATGAGCGCTCCGCGCGATCTGATCAGCAGTCTGGCCGAAACGCCGCTGCCGACTGGCGAATGCGGCGCAGGCGGATTCCAGATCGTCGGCGTCGTAGTCCGGCCACAAGCGGTCGGTGAAGTACAACTCGGTATAGGCCATCTGCCAGAGTAGAAAGTTGCTGATGCGTTGCTCGCCACCGGTACGGATCAATAAATCTGGTTCCGGCAGATCGGACAGGCAGGTGTAGTGATGAAACAAATCGGCGGTGATACTGCCCGGTTGCAATCGACCCGCAGCCACCTCCTCGGCCAGTTTCCGCCCGGCCTGGGCCATGTCCCAGCGTCCACCGTAATTTGCGGCGATGACCAGGATCAGACCGGTATTTGCGGCGGTGCGCCGTTCGGCCTTGGCGGTGTAATCCTGCAAGATCCCGGAAAACGCGCTGCGATCGCCGATGAAACGCAGCCGAACATTGGCCTCATCCAGGCGGCGAATTTCGTTGCGCAGGGTGGCTAGAAACAGTTTCATTAGCACTTCCACTTCCCACGGTGGCCGCCGCCAGTTCTCGGTGCTGAAGGCAAATAGCGTCAGCACCGTGACGCCGCGCTCGCTGCACGCTTGCACAATCCGTCGTACCGCCTTGGCCCCTTCGCGATGGCCCATCGTGCGCGGCAGACTGCGTTGCTGCGCCCAGCGGCCGTTACCGTCCATGATGATAGCGACATGGCGGGGTAACTGCTCCGGTGGCGTCAGCGAATCACGGACGTCAACGGACATTCAGTGAGAGCCTCTCTGAATCGCCATTGCGCCAGGCCTTTGACTCAACAACTCAGATTTCCATCAGCTCGGCTTCTTTGGCCGCGAGCAGCTTATCCACGTCCTGGATATGGCGGTCGGTCAGTTTTTGAACCTCATCCTGGGTTTGCCGCTCGGCGTCTTCAGTAATCTTCTTATCCTTGAGCAGTGTTTTGAGCTGATTGTTGGCATCGCGGCGGATATTGCGGATCGCTACTTTTGCCCCCTCACCTTCGTGCCGGACGATTTTTACCATGTCACGACGGCGTTCCTCAGTCAGCGGCGGCAACGGTACCCGGATCGTGGTGCCGGCAGAAGCGGGATTCAGGCCCAAATCGGATTTTAGAATCGCCTTCTCAATGGGCCCAACCATGTTCCTTTCCCACGGCGTCACCAGCAGGGTGCGGGCATCGGCAATACCCACCGAAGCCACCTGATTCAGCGGCATCTCGTTGCCGTAGTAGCTGACCATGACATGATCCAACAGGCTGGCATGAGCGCGACCGGTGCGCAGTTTGCTCAATTCCTGCTTCAGGCTATCGATGCTTTTCGCCATGCGGGCGGTCGCTTCTTTCTTGAGATTGTCAGTCATAGCGTCATTCCCGCACCACGGTGGTGCCTACATTCTCGCCACACACGACCCGCACCAGGTCACCGTGGTGATTGATGTTGAAAACCTTCAGCGGGATGTCGTTCTCGCGGCACATGACGATAGCGGTGGCATCCATTACGCCCAGCTTGCGCGCCAGAGCCTCGTCATAGGTGAGTCGCTCATAACGCACCGCTTCGGGGTCTTTGAAGGGGTCTGCCGAGTAAATGCCGTCCACTTTAGTGGCTTTGAGCATCACCTCGGCGTTGATTTCAATGGCTCGCAGGCTGGCCGCAGAGTCGGTAGTAAAAAAGGGATTACCGGTACCCGCAGCAAAGATCACCACCCGACCCTTTTCCAAGTGGCGGACGGCACGGCGGCGAATATAATCTTCGCACACCTGGTTGACGCGCACCGCCGACATCACCCGGGTGAACACGCCAATCCGCTCCAGAGTGTCCTGCATCGCCAGTGAATTCATCACCGTGGCCAACATGCCCATGTGATCCGCCGTAACCCGATCCATCCCGGCTTTGGCCAGCCCCGCTCCTCGAAACAGGTTGCCACCGCCGATGACCATGCCGACTTCCACGTTGATCTGACGCAGTTGTTGCACCTCGCCGGCGATACGCGCCAGCACCGCAGTATCGATACCGTATTCGCCCTCGCCCATCAGCACTTCACCGCTGAGTTTGAGGAGAATTCGCTTGAACACCGGTTTGGGATCCTGCATGAGCATACGAAACCTGAAGGGTCGTGCCGAATATGGGCGGATTGTACGGGTATCGCCGCTCCAGCGTCAGCCGGCAACGCCGGAGCCGATGGCAGTTGTGCTAGTCGCCGCGCACCTGCGCCATTACTTCAGCAGCGAAGTTATCAGCTTTCTTCTCGATGCCCTCGCCCAGTTCAAAGCGCTCGAAGCGAATCACCTTGGCTTGGTGCGCCTTGAGCAGCTTTTCCACACTCTGCTTATCTTCGGCTTTAATAAACGGCTGGCCTAACAGAGTCACCGCTTCAAAATATTTGCGCAGTTTCCCTTCGACTATTTGATCGATGATTTTCTCGATGACGTTGGCCGGCTTATCCTTAGCCTCGTCCGCAGCCTGTGCCGCGTAAATCTCCTTCTCCTTGGCAATCAGATCAGCCGAGATTTGATCGGAACTGATGCACAGTGGCCGACTGGCGGCGATGTGCATAGCGATATCCTTGGCCAGATTGGCATCGCCGCCATCCAGTTCCACCAATACCCCGATGCGGGTGCCATGCAGGTAACTGCCCAGCACCCCGGTCGGCGTCGCCAGACGGGCGAAGCGACGAACATTGACGTTTTCGCCGATCTTGGCAATGCACTCGCGCCGGTTCTGCTCGATGCTGTGTCCATTCGCCATGTTCAGCGCCAGCAGTGCATCCAAATCAGCGGGTGCGTTGCACAGTGCCACTTCGGCTACGGCAGCAGCAAAGGCGCGGAAGTCTTCGTTTTTGGTAACGAAATCGGTTTCACAGTTGATCTCGACCATGGCGACGGCCTCAGCCGCTTGCCTGAGTACGATCAGACCTTCAGCAGCGATGCGACTGGCCTTCTTGTCGGCCTTGGCCTGACCAGCTTTGCGCATCAGTTCGACTGCGGCCTCAATATCGCCTCCGATCTCCTGCAATGCTCGCTTGCACTCCATCATTCCCGCGCCAGTGCGTTCACGCAGTTCTTTAACCAGCGCCGCCGTAATTTCCGCCATGCTTGCCTACCTCTTGGAAAAACAAATTCATTCAAATCATCGTGAGACGGGATGACAAACGACCACTTCCATCAAAAAGGCTCGCACACCAAGCGCACGAGCCTATCGGACACAGAGCCAGTGCTGGGGTTCAGAGGTCGTGGATATTCGGCGACTCTTCCTGATACTCGATGTAGGGTTCTGCAGCGCGGCCCGAAGTCAGCACGGCTCGTCCTTCCAGCACCGCCTCGGCCAGACCGCCGAGATAAAGTTGAATGGAGCGAATCGCATCGTCATTGCCGGGAATGACATAATTCACGCCATCCGGCGAGTTGTTGGTATCCACCACGCCGAGTACCGGGATTCCCAGCTTGTTGGCTTCCTGGATCGCGATGCTCTCGTGGCCGACATCAATCACGAACAGGGCATCCGGCAGACTGGACATCTCCTTAATGCCGCCCAGGCTGCGTTCCAGCTTGTCCATATCGCGCCGCAGACCGATGACTTCCTTTTTGCCCAGTCGTTCGAAGGTGCCATCCTGGGCTTGCAGGTCCAAATCCTTGAGCCGCTTGATCGATTGGCGAACGGTCTTGAAGTTGGTCAGCATCCCCCCCAGCCAGCGGTGATTGACGTAGGGCATACCGCAGCGGATCGCCGCCTCGGCGGTGGCCTCACGGGCCGAGCGCTTGGTCCCCACCACCAGAATCTTGCCGCCCTGCGAGGCCATCCGCCCGGCAAAATTCAGCGCGTCCAGATACAGCGGCAGGGTTTTTTCCAGGTTGATGATGTGAATTTTGCTACGGGCTCCGAAGATATACGGAGCCATTTTGGGATTCCAGTAGCGGGTCTGGTGGCCGAAATGCACACCAGCTTCCAGCATCTGGCGCATGGAAACAGTCGCCATGGCGGATATTCTCCTTAAAATTGGGGGTTAAGCCTCCATCCGCCCCGAGCGGCGACCCTTTTTAATCTATCCAATGGAGTCTATCCAAGGATATATTGGGCACCCGGCCGCCCGTGCCGGCGAATGTGAGAAATAGGGAAAACAGGTAGAGTTTGCCTAAAAGGCGCGCGCTTTATACCATGGATTGTTTAGAAAAACCAAACGAACGCCACCCGACTGATTGCTGTCCCAATGACTGAATGCCATTGTCAGCCGCCCCCTTATTGCCGACCCACGCATCCGTAGCCCGACCATGTTCCAGAAAAGCCCCAAGAAACCCACCAGCAGCATCACCTTCAAGACGCCGGAAGAGATTGAAAAGATGCGGGTGGCCGGCCGCTTGGCCGCAGAGGTGCTGCGCATGATTCATCCGCATGTGCGCGAGGGGGTAACCACCGAATACCTGGATCGGCTCTGCCATGACCATATTGTCAATGTGCAGCAGGCGATTCCTGCTCCGCTCAACTATCGCGGATTCCCCAAATCGATCTGTACCTCGGTCAATCATGTGGTTTGCCATGGCATTCCCGGCCCGAAGACCCTGAAAAAAGGCGATGTACTCAACATTGACATCACCGTGATCAAGGATGGCTACCACGGCGACACCAGCCGGATGTTTCACGTTGGTCCCGCGCCCATCGCCGCCCAGCGGGTCAGTCGGGTGTCCTATGAATGCATGTGTATTGGCCTGCGCATGGTGCGGCCCGGGATCCGCCTCGGCGACATCGGTCACGCCATCCAGAAATACGCTGAAGCCCAGCACTGCTCGGTAGTGCGCGAGTATTGCGGTCATGGCATCGGCCGGGAATTTCACGAGGAACCGCAGGTGCTGCATTACGGCAATCCGGGCACGGGCGTGGAACTGGTGCCGGGCATGGTGTTTACCATCGAACCGATGATTAACGCCGGCAAGCGCCATGTCAAAGTCTTGCCGGATGGCTGGACCGTCGTGACCAAGGATCACAGCTTCTCCGCGCAGTGGGAACACACGGTACTGGTCACCGACACCGGCCATGAAATTCTTACCCTGCCGCATGACGAAACACTCTAGCTGCCGCCCCGCTCCGAGGATCGCATGGCTACTCCCCATCCTGTAGTACTACCGCCCACGCTGTCATTCACTCCACCCACTTTTACTACCCGGCCCTTGCCCAAAGCCGAGAGCGGGCGGCGAAGCGAAAAGGTGGCCTTCGACACGGCGGCGCTCGAACACGAACTGGTTGCTGCCGCCAATCCGGTCATGCCGTTTCGGGTCTTGCTCACCCAGAGCAACGCCCGGCTGAAGGAACTGTTTGAGCAGGGCGTCCCCGCGCATGAGTTGGTGCCGGCCCGTGCCGGGTTCATGGACGAATTGTTACAGCGAATCTGGCTGCGGTTTTTTGAAGCGGGCGCCCCGGATTTGGCGCTGGTTGCAGTAGGCGGTTATGGCCGTGGCGAATTGCATCCGGGTTCAGATGTGGATCTTATGATCCTGATTGATGAAGTGGCGCTGGATGTCCGCCGCTCCGGGCTGGAGGATTTTCTGGCCTTCCTGTGGGACGTTGGGTTGGAAGTGGGCCACAGTGTGCGCACGGTGGAGGATTGCGCCCACGAGGGTGCCGCCGACATCACCGTTGCCACCAGTCTGATGGAAGCGCGACTGTTGATCGGTCCCCCCGCGCTGTTTGAGCGGATGCGCGCCGTCACCGGCTCCGACCGCATCTGGCCAGACGCTGCCTTTTTCGAATCCAAGCAGAGGGAACGCTGCCAACGCTGCCACAAGTACAACGAAACGGCCTTCAATCTGGAACCCAATATCAAGGAAGGGCCAGGGGGCCTGCGCGATTTGCAGATGATCGGCTGGGTGGCCAAGCGTCATTTTGGTGCCAGCACCTTGCAGGAGCTGGTCGGCCACGGTTTTCTCAATCCGAGCGAATACGACGAGTTGATCGAATGCCGCAACTTCCTGTGGCAGTTGCGCTTTGCGCTGCACACCTTGACTGGCCGCCGCGAGGATAATTTGCTGTTTGATCATCAGCGTCGCGTCGCCCGGCTATTTGGCTACCGGGATCTGGATCAAAATCTGGCGGTTGAGCAGTTCATGCAGCGTTACTACCGCACGGTCAATGCGCTAAGCCAACTGAACGAGATGCTGTTGCAACTGTTCGAGGAAGCTATTCTACTGGCCGACGATCCGGGTGAGCCGCAACCGATCAATCGCCGGTTCCAGGCCCGGCGCGGCTATCTGGAAGTAACCCGGCCCAATGTGTTTTTGCGCTACCCGTTCGCCCTGCTGGAGATCTTCCTGCTGTTGCAGCAACACCCGGAAGTCAAAGGGATCCGTGCGTCTACTATCCGGCTGATTCGCGATCACCGCCCGTTGATTGACGACAAGTTCCGCAATGACATGCGTCCGCGTAGCCTGTTCATGGAGATCATGCGCCAGCCCCACCGGGTGACGCAGCAGCTACGGTTGATGAACGCTTACGGGGTGCTGCCGGCGTATCTGCCGGAATTCGGCCATATCGTCGGACGGATGCAGTACGACCTGTTTCACACCTACACCGTGGATCAGCACATTTTGTTTGTGATGCGTAACTTGCGGCGGTTTTTCCTGCCCCAGTTTGCGCAAGAGTTACCGCATTGCAGCGCGATTATGGAACGATTGCCCAAGCCGGAATTGTTGTACCTGGCCGGCCTGTATCACGACATCGCCAAGGGTCGCGGCGGCGACCACTCTGAATTGGGTGCGGAGGAGGCCGAGCGGTTCTGCCGCCGGCACGGGTTGAGCAGCTTTGACACCCGATTGGTAGCCTGGCTGGTGCGGCATCACCTGACTCTGTCGCTGACCGCGCAGAAAAAGGATATTCATGATCCCGAGGTCATTAACGATTTTGCCCGACTGATGGGCGATCAGATGCATCTGGATTATTTGTATCTGCTGACGGTCGCCGATATTCGCGGCACTAATCCCAAGCTGTGGAACACCTGGCGGGCGTCGCTGTTGTGGCAATTGTACGAAGCGACCCGCCGGGCGCTGCGGCGCGGGCTGGACAATCCGATTGATAAGGAAGAGCGCATCCGCGAGGTGCAGATCCAGGCGCGCCTTCAGTTACAGGTCACCCGGATCGATGAAGACCACATCAACCCGGTGTGGGAGGGTTTCAGCGACGATTATTTCCTGCGCCATTCCGCCGACGAAATTGCCTGGCACAGTCGGGCGATTCTCAAAAAAGCGCATGACGAACGGCCGCTGGTTATGGCTCGCGATGATCCCAGCCGGGGCGGTACTGAAATCTTCATCTACACCCGCGATCAGGACAATCTGTTTGCGCTGATTACTTCCATCCTCGATCAATTGCGACTGACGATTCTCGATGCCCGCATCATTACCGGCCATAGTGGTTTCACTTTGGACAGCTTCACGGTGCTGGAAGATTCCGGCGCGCCGATCCACGAGCGCGGCCGGATCAAGGAGATCGTGGCGACTCTGCTGCATTCCCTGAGCCGACCCGATGCCGTGCTGTTGCGACCCAGCCGGCATATTTCGCGGATTCAGCGAGCATTCCAGATGCCAACCTGGGTCTCATTCCGCGAGGACGAGACCAACAGTCGAACCGTGGTGGAACTGGTGTCGTGGGATCGTCCAGGGTTGTTATGCCAGGTCGGACAGGCGTTCATGGAATGCGGGGTGCAATTGCACAATGCCAAGATCGCTACCGTGGGCGCTCGGGTCGAAGACGTGTTTTTCGTCACCGACCGTGAAAACCGGCCCCTGAACGATCCCAAAAAATATGCCGCGCTGCGGGCCGCGCTGGTCGGGCAACTGGATTCGATGGAGGAGTAGGAATCTTGAATGCACACCTTGATCGAGTCCTGCCTGTTTTGCTGCTGACGCTCATTATTTCAGCCCCGGCGATTGCCGCCGCCCCGGTTTTGCCCAAGGAGGGCGCTTGTCCGACTGGTTATCACACTGAAGGGCGTTATTGCGTCGGCAATCGCGCCGATCCGCCGACCGCTGTTTCCAAAGAGGGACCTTGCCCGACCGGTTATCACACTGAAGGGCGTTATTGCGTCGGCAATCGGCCTTGAGCCATGCAAGGGATCTGCGGATTTTCTCCTCGTGCCAACACGGCCTGAATGACGCGCTCCCGTAGTCGAGCATCGCCGATACGATCCTCAACCCGCCGCTCAGTTCGTCATACCCGCGAAAGCGGGTATCGAGTTTTTCAGCGGCTTACTGGATTCCCGCATTCGCGGGAATGACGGAAACGGGAACCCTGAATGCGAAAACCTACTGAGAATTGGTATCACAGGCAGGAAGCCCGTGCCACCTCCACAACCGGTCTGGAATTGCTATAGCTGTCCTCTTTTTTCCGCATCGCTTACCGCTGACGTTGCAGCACTGCTACCGACTCAACGTGCGCGGTATGCGGAAACATATCCAGTACGCCGGCACCGAGCAGCCGGTAGCCGAAACGATGCACCAGTTCGCCCACATCACGGGCCAAGGTTGCAGGATGGCAGGAAACGTACCCTACCCGCTGCACCCCCCAGGCGGCGATTTGCGGCATCAGTTCCAAGGCGCCGGAGCGCGGCGGGTCGAGCAGAACCTGGTCGTAACCGCCCGCTGTCCACGATTGCGCCGACAAATCGCCGGTCAAATCGGCAGCGTAAAAAGCGGCATTGGCGATACCGTTGCGGGCGGCATTGCGCTTGGCCCACTCCACCAGGCTGGCATCGCCTTCCACGCCGACCACTTCCCGCGCCCGCCGCGCCAAGGCTAGAGTGAAATTGCCCAGCCCGCAGAATAAATCCAGCACCCGATCCTCCGGCCCAATTTCCAGTAACTGACCGGCGCGTTCGACCAGTTGCCGATTGATCACGGCGTTAATCTGAATGAAATGCCAGGGTTGAAATTCCAGATTCAGGTCGAAGTCCGGCAAGCGGTAGCTCAGCTCCAGCGGTTCCGCTCTCAGTGGCCGAACGCTGTCCGGTCCGCCCGATTGCAGATAGAGAGCCAGACCATGCCGATCACCGAATGCCTGCAATTGCACCAAATCGGTCGCGCTGGGCGGCGCCAGCACCCGGAAATTCAAACCCATTACTTCGTCGCCGCCAGCGACTTCAATCTGCGGGATGCGGTCGCGGATGGACAGCGCTTCGATCAATTGCGCCAGTGCTTCCAGCAAGCCGCCGACGCGCTCATCCAGCACCTCGCAGCGGTGTAAATCGGCTAAAAATGCGCTGTGGCGCTCGCGGAAGCCCACCAGCACCCGACCCTTTTTCGCCACCCATTTCACCCCCAGCCGTGCCCGGCGCCGATAACTCCACAACGGCCCGGTCATCGGTTCCAATACCCGCTCCGGTTGCACTTTGCCAATGTGGGTCAGGCTGTCCAGCAACCCGCGTTGCTTCAGCGCCAGTTGGGCGGTCGGATCCAGATGTTGCAGGGCGCAGCCACCGCAAATCTCGAAATGAGCGCAGCGCGGTTCAACCCGTTCCGGTGCAGCTTGCAATACTTCAATAGTGCGGGCCTCGTCGTGGCGACCCCGGCGAGCGGTATAGACGCAGCGCACCTCCTCACCCGGCAACGCGCCCTCGACGAACACCGCTTTACCCTCCCGCCGTCCCACACCACGCCCTTCGTGGCTCAAATCCTCGATGCGGACAGTAAAAGGCGGTTCTGCCAACAGTTTTTGTCTTTTCGCCTGGGCCTTGCCCATTAGTTGTCTTCCCCTGTTGTTGGGCGCCATGCCGCCAGAAATTCGCCAAAGTGCGGTTTCGTGGCGCTGTCGGTAGTCAACAGCTCGCGCAGGCGCTGGCCTTCACGCTGATAACCGTCGGCGCTCAATCGGCCACGAATCAGCTCAAACCGTAAATAAATCAGATAGGTATTCAACACGTCGGTCTCGCAGTAATGACGGATGCCGGCAATATCGCCAGCCTGAAAGGCCGCCCAAACCTTGGAACCATCCATGCCCAGTTTGCCGGGAAATCCCAGCAGCACCGCGATTTCGGCCAGCGGTGCAACCATCCGTGGTTGCCAGGCGGACAACACATCCATCAAATCCAGATGCCGCCAGTGGAACCGGCTCAGATAATTATTCCAGCGCGAACTCTGATCCTGATCGCCGGTATCCCAATAGCGCGGCGCGCTGACCCCGTGCAGCAGGGCGCGATAGTGCAATACCGGCAGGTCGAAACCGCCGCCGTTCCACGACACCAGGGTCGGGCGATATTCCTCGATTCCGGCGAAAAAACGGCGGATCAATTCTTCTTCCGGTGCTTCCGGCCCGCCTAGCGACCACACTTTGAGCCGATCCACCGTTCGCATCACCACCGAAATTGCGACGATGCGTTGCAAATGCGCCCGCAGCAGTTCGCCGCCATTTTCCTGGCGGCGCTTGAAAAACAGGGCTTCGGCAACCTCGGTATCGGCCAGATTTTCCAGCCCCAACAAGTGGCGTCCCCCGGTGATATCGGGCACGGTTTCAATGTCGAATACGAATACGGTGCCGGGCAGCGCCGAACTGGAGGGTTTGGTGGTTTCGCTCATGCTCAATCCGCAAACAGCCCGGTGGATAAATAACGGTCGCCCCGGTCGCAGATGATGGTGACGATCACCGCGTTCTCAACTTCCTGCGACAAACGTAACGCCGCCGCTGCCGCACCCCCGGCTGAAACGCCGCAACAGATGCCTTCCTCGCGAGCCAGCCGGCGGGTGATGGTTTCGGCTTCGGCCTGAGTCACATCCATGATCCGGTCTACCCGTGCCGGTTCGTAGATGCGAGGCAAATACTCCAGCGGCCAGCGCCGAATCCCGGCAATGCAGGAACCTTCGGTCGGCTGCACTCCGATAATTTGCACGGCTGGATTTTGTTCCTTGAGATAGCGCGACACGCCCATGATGGTGCCGGTAGTGCCCATGGCGCTGACGAAGTGGGTGACGCTGCTGCGGGTGTCGCGCCAGATTTCCGGGCCAGTGGTTGCATAATGTGCCAACGGATTATCGGGATTGGCGAACTGATCCAACACCCGACCGCGCCCTTCCTGCTCCATCCGCGCCGCCAAATCGCGAGCGCCTTCCATACCTTCCTCCTTGCTGACCAACACCAGTTCCGCACCGTAAGCCTGCATCGCGGCGCGGCGTTCAGCCGTCTGGTTCTCCGGCATGATCAGCACCATCCGGTAGCCTTTTATCGCTGCGATCATTGCCAAAGCGATACCGGTGTTGCCGCTGGTCGCTTCGATCAGTACATCGCCGGGCTGGATGGTTCCGCTTGCTTCCGCCTGCTGAATCATGCTCAGCGCAGGACGATCCTTAACCGAACCGGCGGGATTATTGCCCTCCAGCTTGCCGAGAATCTGGTTTGAGGTGTGGCCCGGCAGGCGTTGCAGGCGCACCAGCGGGGTGTTACCGATGAAGGCTTCGAGGGTGGGAGTATCGGAATGCGGCATCGTGAAATCCAGGCGGTCTTTGGGAATTACGGCTTTCGGGCATTTGCTAAAGTGGCGAAGTGTACTCAATGGCTTCCCAACGATGATAGCTGTTACCCAACCTGTAACCGCGCCTGCCACCGGCGATGGAGTAATCACCGGCGTTGCATCGTGCTTCCTCTTGCCGCAACGGATTCCGGTTGCTTATGTTTCTAGCCCCTTCATCCATTTTTAACAACACCCGGTTAGGCTGAGAGCATCAACCCTGACTGCTATCCAGTCGGAGTATCTCTTTCACTTCCATTGCTACCGGGTCGCTTCATGTTTCAGGAGATTCTGCTGATTCCCGCCGCTGGCGCGCTGGCTTTTACCGGCCTCAAGCTGCGCAAGCAGCGCCAATACCGCCAACTGCAAATGCGCCAGCGCGACTTCATCGCTCGCTATGGTGCCGCGCTGCGTCTGTCCGAACCAGCGCCAGATGCGCTGCCCGACTTCAGCCGGCGCATTGCGGTAATGCCGGAACCGCTGCCGGAGACCGCTTTCACCCTGTTGCGCGAAGCCGCGTTGCGTCATCGCCGCACCGAGCGCAGCTATTTTCCGACTCACAAGCAGGGTGGCACGATTGCGTATGAGGACTTGCATCAGACGGCCCCGGAGATCGTCGCGTTCTATCAGTCGGATGACCTGCGCCGACTGTGTTCCGCGATCATCGGCGAAGCGGTGGTTCCCACTCCGATCAATGACCAGAGTTCCTGTTCACTGCTGTTCTACGACCGGCCCCGCGATCATATCGGCTGGCATTACGACTACAACTTTTATAACGGTCGCCATTTCACCGTATTGCTGCCGCTGGTCAACCGCCATCTTCATGCGAACCGGCTGTCCTCGGCGCAACTGGTGATCCAGCAGGACGGTCGGGAAGTCGCCATCCCCACCCCGCCCAATACCCTCATCGCATTCGAGGGCGCGCGGGTCTATCACCAGGTGACCCGGCTGGAGGAGGATGAGCTGCGAGTCATCCTGAGCATGACGTTTTGCACCCACCCCCAGTCCTCGCTGCTCAAGGATGCTATCCGTCGCTGCAAGGACATCGCCTATTTCGGTATCCGGGCGCTGTGGAGCTAAATCCACTGTTCCAAAAAGCCATCGAACCAGCGATCCAGCGCCGCATCATGATTGGCATGGCGCACGCGCTGTTCAGCGGCGGATTGCGCGCCGGGCGCGGTCAATTCCTTCGCACCTTCCAGCAGCCAGTTTTCCAGAATGGCCTGATCCACTTCCGGGTGGAATTGCAAGCCGAAAGCATTCGCGCCGTAACGATAGGCTTGATGGGGAAAATTCGCGCCGGTCGCCAGCAGTTCTGCGCCCGCCGGCAAGGCAAAGCCTTCGCGGTGCCAGTGATAAACCTGCAACGGTTTCTCAAACACGGTTTGGCCAGCCTCGGTCGGTTGCACCGCGAAATAACCAATTTCCGCCAGCCCCGCCGGATGCGGCTGGACTGTCGCGCCCAAAGCCCGCGCCAGCAGTTGCGCGCCCAGACAAATTCCCAAAAAGGGTCGCCCGGAGTCCAGCGCCTGGGGAATCCAGTCCAGTTGCGCCCGGAGTCCCGGCAGTTTGGCGTCGTCGTTGGCGCTCATCGGCCCGCCGAATACCACCGCCCCAGCGTAGCCGTCCATTGCCGCCGGCAACGGCTCGCCGGCCAGCGGACAGCACACTTCCAGCGCATAACCACGCTCGCGCAGCTTGCGGCCACAGCGTCCGGCGCTGGCGTCGCGGGTCTGCATCACCAGCAACAGACGCGACGCTTCATCCATCATGGCGATCCTCCAACATTGCCTGCCGATAATCCTTCAAAGTTTCGGCGATCAAAAACGCCAGCTCCAGGCTTTGTGAAGCGTTCAGCCGTGGATCGCAACGGGTGTGATAGCGGTCGGCCAAGCCCTGTTCGGTGATCGCCTGCGCGCCGCCCAGACATTCGGTGACATCCTGTCCGGTCAGTTCAAAGTGCATTCCGCCGGGGATGCTGCCCTCGGCGCGATGGATGACGAAGAAGCGCCGCACCTCGTCGAGAATGCGGGTGAAGGGGCGGGTTTTATAACCGGTGCTGGCTTCCTGGGTGTTGCCGTGCATCGGATCGCACGACCACACCACATGGCGGCCTTCCCGCTGCACCGCCCGAATCAGCGGCGGCAGCGCGACTTCAATTTTGTCCGCGCCCATCCGGCTGATTAGGGTCAAGCGGCCCGGCTGGTCATCCGGGTTCAGCGCGTCCAGCAGGCGCAGCACCGTATCCGGGTCGGCGGTCGGCCCCAACTTGAGGCCGATGGGATTGGCGACGCCGCGCAGGAATTCGACATGGGCGCCGTTCAGTTGCCGGGTGCGCTCGCCGATCCACAGCAAATGCGCCGAACCGTCGCACCAGTCGCCAGTCGCTGGATCGCGCCGGGTCAACGCCTGCTCGTAGCCCAGCAGCAGCGCCTCGTGCGAGGTGTAGAACTGCACCTGCCGCACTTGCGGATCGGTCACCGCATCCAGCCCACAGGCGCGCATGAATCCCAGGGTTTCGCTGATGCGATTGGCGAGATCGTGATAGCGGGCGCTCTGCGGGCTGGCTTGCAAAAAGTCCAGATTCCATTGCTGCACCCGATGCAGATCAGCGAAGCCGCCTTGCGCCAGCGCCCGCAGCAAATTCAGCGTCGCCGCCGATTGCGCATAGGCGCGCAGTTGCCGACGCGGATCGGGGTGGCGGGCCTCCGGGGTGAAATCGAGATCGTTAACGATGTCGCCCCGATAGCTCGGCAGTTCCACCCCGTCGCGGGTTTCCATCGGCGCGCTGCGCGGCTTGGCGAACTGGCCGGCCATCCGTCCGACCTTGACCACCGGACAGGCGGCGGCAAAGGTCAGAATCACCGCCATTTGCAACAGCACCCGAAAGGTGTCGGTGATGGTGTGGTCGCGGAACTCAGCAAAACTCTCGGCGCAATCGCCGCCTTGCAGCAGGAACGCCCGCCCGGCGGCGACTTCGGCCAGTTGTTGGCGCAGGGTGCGGATTTCGCCAGCGAACACCAGCGGCGGCGAGGTGCCCAGCCGTTCCTCTACTTCAGCCAGCGCCGGCAGGTCGTCGTAAACCGGCAGTTGCGCCGCTGGTCGTTGTCGCCAACTGTTGGGCGTCCAGGGGACGGTGGCGTATTGCATGGGTTGTGACATCGGGGTATCCGGGAAAAATTGCGGAGGATTTCAAACGGACAACGGGGTTCGAGAACAATTAACAGAATCAATGCTGCGGGCTTGATCCTAGAATAACCGATTAGGCTGACCCTGATCCTCCAGTTGAGTCCCCGGCTTCAACGCTGAATCGTCATCCTCCATGATGACGCCTAGCGTTGATTGGCGCTGCACTGTTGGGCGGCGCGACTCAACCAGCCCCCCGAAAGGGCAAGACGTTACCCGTGAATCCGCCTTCGGGCGGTATTGATAGGCACTCCGGCGATGCTTCATCAGTCCCGGACTCTGCGAATCGCTCTTAAACAGCACGGCACCGAGAAACGGGCAGTGGGGCGACCAAGGATGGACCTGAAGAGGATAAATAAAGATGACACTCAATGAAATCAATCGCAAATACGCGCAGCTTGTCGCGCAATCGGAAGCCTATTTTCTCTCCCTAGGCGCATCACCAATGGAAGCACTGCGTGAAGCGGAGTCCCAGGTTTACCGTGACAACGTCAAGAATAATGATGTTACGGAAACGACGTGGCATCAGGCCCATGCTTATTGCCGATGTTCCCGAAATCTGTTTCGTGAACATAGGGTATATATGTTGATTTTATTGGCATTTACCGTCAGGTCACGAAAGCGTTTTCGTGACCACCCTATCCAAAACGGGTTTTAAGGAATCATCATGAAACAAATCACTGTACTTGCATTACTGACCCTTTCTCTGTCTGCACAGGGCGGGGAATTGATTACCAACGAATCGGTTGCAAAACCCTTTATTGATTCGTGTTTATCTCAAATCAAGTCAAAAATGAGGGATGAAGAATCCGCCAAGATGAAAGATATTTCTGTACTAAAAAAGAATAGTGAAGAAATAAATGTGTATGCCGTTATCAATGCAAAGAATGCTTATGGCGGATACACAGGATACAAATCATACATCTGCATGATGAATAACAATCGTGAAGTGGTTAGGATATTTGGTTTAGAACAGTTAGACTAAAAATAAGTAGACAACCTTCACGGTGTGGTAGATAGATTAAACAGTATCGACCACCAGCGCCAAGGACGGCGCATCGCCTTGAACCTTACCGCCCTGTACGAACACCCTTCCTCCGATAGTCCTCGTTCCTAGTATCCACGTCGTTGATCCGCCCGGAAACTCCACTAACACCCGTCCGCTGTCTAGGGCCACCACGTCGGCCACCAGAATCGGATCAGCCGACTGCAAATCCTTCCAACGTCGCCACAAGTTCACAGCCATGGCCCGATTCTCCTTTCTAAAGTAAGGGATTGCCGTACTGCAAGACCATCACCGCTGCGATTGGCACTGACACTGCACGACCGCACCAATCCCCGAATCCCGGCGAAACTGCACAGATAGCCCGGTCGAATCAGCGGGACTGAAGCACTTCCCCCCAGCATCGTTTCCACCGTCACCTGAAATCCAGGCCCGGCGCTGGCCAATTCCGTTTCCGCTCGTGCCCGTGCAGAATAACTATCGGTGAGCAATTCATCGACAATCGGTTCATTCGCACACAAATCCCCCGCCGTCCCGTTCAAGGTCAATTGCAGCAACACGCTGGAGCCGCCCAACGCCGCGCCGCCCGGCCATTTGCCGTTGGCCTACAGGGTGCTGGGCGAGGAGCATCGACGGGCGCAAAAAGTGAAGGCGGATACGGCGGTGCTGGTCTGTCTGGGCAATCCGCCCTATGACCGGCAGACCATCGCGCTCGACGATGCGGCGCGGAAAGGCGGCTGGATTCGCTACGGCGACGATCACCGCGATGGCGCGGGCATCCTTCAGGATTTCATCGCGCCGCTGAACGCGCTTGGTTTGGGGTATTCCACCCGCGTCAGGGAGCCATCGCTTCGTGAATGACGGTAAGTCAGCACCACCTGCTGTTCTTCGACCCGTACCGCAACACCGAGGGTCAATGCGTCTTGCTGTCCCCACCGCACCTCGAAGCAC
Organism: Candidatus Contendobacter odensis Run_B_J11; assembly: GCF_000531125.1. Classification (GTDB taxonomy): domain Bacteria; phylum Pseudomonadota; class Gammaproteobacteria; order Competibacterales; family Competibacteraceae; genus Contendibacter; species Contendibacter odensensis. The sequence goes on from NZ_CBTK010000248.1 coordinate 32,681, forward strand.
AGCCCAGGCTTCATCACGCCTTCGCGTTGCCAGTATCGGATATCCAACGCCCGGTCGCTCGTCACCGTCCCCTTCGTGCGCTGATGTTCATACCAGCCGCTACCGATTCCGCCCATGATTCGTCCTTTTTGTCGAAATAATGTGGCTTGGTACTGACACGCTCCTTGTGGCAACCATTTGTTGAGACTCTTGAATTGGAATGAATATCTTTAACTTGTTGATTATATATTATAAGTTGTCTTTTCAGTGAATTAACTTAGCGGTTTTTGCTCCCGATTTGGACCCCTCCTGGAGCCACACCTCTAAAGAAATTGGTCTCAAATGCGCTATAGTAATTAAGCAATATCCCCATAAAAATTAACAAAGTATGGGTACTCGATGAAGCTCATCAGGAACAGTGGCAGCGACCGAGTCGTTGATGAACTACGGCGATGCTTAACCCCGCAGGGGACTTTGGACATAGCCACACCGAAATTTTCGCTCTTCGCTTTTGGCGAACTTCAGGAGCGGCTGGCTCAGTTGGCGAAATGCCGCTTGGTCATTCCTGACGTTGCGACGAACGATCTGGCGTTACTCGGTGCCGATACGGATCGTCTCTACCGGAATCAACTACAGGTTCGTGGGTTGGCCCGGCAGTGTGCCGCTTGGCTTGAGGCACGAGTGGAGGTCAAGAACGCTCCGGGCATCATTCCGCAGGCAGCCCTGATGGTTAGCGATGCGAAGGCGATCTTGAACCGGGTGATTACCGGGCATTGTCCATTGACTACCGAGGGGTTGGGAATCACTCCGGCCCATCCATTCAGTCTGATCCAGGCAGCGGAGAGCAACGAAGAGTGTGTCCTGCTGGGTGGGTGGTTCAACGACCTTTGGCACAGCCTGCCCAGCTCTCCCGAACCGAAGCGGATTCTGCTGTCGAGACTTCAGGAACTAACCGCGCACCATGCACCATCATTGATCTATTTCCTCATTCTCTATCACCTGTTCAAGGACTTGGGAGATTCATTGGATGAAGAGCAAATTGTTAAATCTGCGACCGGTATTCGCACAACGACAGTTTGGAAGAAGCTGTTTAAGTTCCAGCGCGATGGTGTGATCGGCGCGATTGATAAGCTGGAGCGGCTCGGCGGCTGCATCATTGCCGATAGCGTGGGTCTCGGTAAGACTTTTGAGGCGCTGGCAATTATCAAGTATTACGAATTGCGTAATGATCGAGTGCTGGTCTTAGTCCCGAAGCGCTTGCGGGATAATTGGACGATTTATAAAGCCAATGACCGGCGCAATATCCTCGCCGCCGACCGTTTTCATTATGATGTACTCAATCATACGGATTTATCTCGTGATAATGGCTTGTCCGGCGATATTGATCTCTCGCATATTCATTGGGGCAACTACGATCTGGTGGTGATCGATGAGTCGCATAACTTTCGTAATAAAGCAACGCATAAGGATCATGAAACTCGCTATGACCGGTTGATGCGGCGAATTATTCAGGATGGAGTCAAGACTCGTGTTTTGATGCTCTCCGCTACGCCGGTCAATAATCGTTTGGCTGACCTCAAGAATCAGATTTCCTTTGTCACAGAAGGCAATGATCTGGCGCTGGCGGCGCACGGCATACCCAGTATTGAAGCCACCGTTCGCCAAGCGCAGCTTCAGTTTAACCGCTGGCTCGCTTTGGAGGATGTTCAACGCCGTCCCACCCGATTGATGGATATGCTGGGCTTCGATTATTTCAAGCTGCTTGATTTGCTGACTATCGCCCGTTCGCGCAAACACATCGAAAAGTATTATGGGATTCACGAAACTGGACGCTTCCCGGAACGCCTCAAGCCGATCAATATCAAGTCAAATGTAGACCTGGCTGAAGAGTTTCCCTCCATCCGCACGATTAACAATGAGATTCGCCGTCTGAATCTCGCAGCCTATGCGCCATTGCGCTATGTGTTGCCGAATAAACAACGCGCTTATGATGAGAAATACAGCACTCGGATTCGTGGCGGTGAATCCATTTTTCGACAGGTGGATCGTGAGGAAAGCCTGATCCATCTATTGCGAGTGAATCTGCTGAAACGAATGGAGAGTTCAGTGGTTTCTTTTGTATTGACCCTTCAACGTCAACTCGCTGATGTAGATGCGACGATTGCCAAGATTGAGACCCACGCGGAAGCAGTGGAGGAGATCGATATTGAAGAAGTGGATGCGGAAGACCCTGCATTCGAAAGCTTATGGGTGGGGCGTAAGGTTAAAGTATTGCTTCAGGATGTAGACCGGGTTCGTTGGCGGCAGGATTTACTGGAAGATCACAACCGGCTGGCGACGCTGCTGTCAGCGGCGAAGGATATTGATCCGGCCCGTGATGCCAAACTTGCCGAGTTGCGAGAAGTCATTGAGCGTAAGTGTCACCAGCCGATTAACCCCGGCAATCGTAAAATGATTATCTTCACTGCATTTGCGGATACGGCTCAGTATCTTTATCAGCAGTTGAATCCGTGGGCATTGCAACAACTGGGATTACACACCGCGCTGGTCACCGGGGCTGGCCGCAACCAGACTACATTACCCAACTTGCGTAAAGACCTTGCCAGTATCCTGACTGCCTTTTCACCGCAATCCAAGGAACGCCCGGTTGAGTGCGCGGATGAAGGGGAATTGGATTTACTCATTGCTACGGATTGCATTAGCGAAGGCCAGAATTTGCAGGATTGCGATGCGCTGACTAACTATGATATTCACTGGAATCCAGTACGGATTATTCAGCGGTTTGGGCGAATTGATCGCATTGGTTCGCCGAATGCCCAAATTCAATTGATTAACTTCTGGCCTAATCTGGAGTTGGAGGAATATATTAACCTCGAACAGCGGGTCAGTGGGCGAATGGTGTTGCTGGATATTTCCGCCACCGGTGAAGAGAATCTGATTGAACAGAAATCCGGCGATCCGATGAATGATCTGGAATACCGCCGCCAGCAATTACTCAAGCTCCAGGATGCCGTGATTGATTTGGAAGACCTGAGTAGCGGCGTTTCGATTGCGGATTTGACCTTGAATGACTTTCGGATGGACTTGGCGGGCTTTCTCCGGGAACATCCCGGCCAACTGGATACCCTGCCGTTAGGCACGTTTGCCGTCACCACCCCGTCCGGTAATGGTGATGCTGCAATTCCACCGGGGGTGGTCTTCTGTCTGCGTGCCGTGGGGGATGTGGCGCTTAAAAGCGGTGAACCGGGCTATCCGCTCGCTCCGCATTATCTGGTGCATCTCAGTGAAGAGGGTACGGTGTTGCTATCCTTCACCCAAGCCAAGCAGGCGCTCGACTGTTTGAAGAAACTCGGTATGGGCCGCGATCTGCCCGATGCTGGGGCCTGCGCCCGCTTCGATAAAGCCACCCGCGACGGTCAGGAGATGCGGGCGGTGCAAGACCTTCTCGCCAAGGCCATTGCTTCTATCGTCGGCAAGAAAGAAGAACGGGCGGTAGCCAGCCTGTTCAGTGCGGGCGGGACTCATGCGCTGAAAGGCGAGTTTGCGGGAATCAATGACTTTGAGGTGGTCGCCTTTCTGGTGGTGTTGCCGGAGGCCGCAGGCGCGTGAGGTTTGCTCCGGTCATTGATGCCTTGGCATTGCCGGTCAATGCCCGCGTTGATCAGCGAGTGCCGAAGAAATTGTTGTTGGAACAGGGCGCGCCGACGACTGCCGATAAACGCCAGATTCAGGAGGGCATTGATGAGTTGTTCTGGATCGCGGCGCTCAAGCCAAGTGGGGTAGGAGTTCCAGCGTTTCGAGACGAGGTGCGGGAGTATCTGGAAATCGCGGTGTTGACCGTGGTGTTGCGTCCGGCAGCGAAGACGGCGCGACTGGTGGAGTTGATCCATCGGGCGATTCCCTATCCGCTGGTGCTGGTGACGGGACACGGGGAAACGGTCAGCCTGTCATTGGCGCATCTGCGCGGTTCGCAGGGTGAAACGGGCAAGGTGGTCATTGAAGACTTGCGCCGAACGGCATCGTTTCGCCCGGATGCGCCCACGAAGGAAGAAACGGCGTTCCTGGATAGCTTGGCGCTCTCAGGACTGCCCTGTGGCGATTTGTGGACGCTCTATCAGGGCTGGCTGGATCGAGCGGTGGCGCTGGAGGCGGCGCGGATCACCGGACAGTTCGTCCTCCCTGATGGTGCCGAGCATTCGCAGGCGTTGCGGGAGGGATTAGGAAATCATGCCCGGCTTCAATGTAAATTAGCGGCGTTGCGCGTTCAGGCGGCGAAAGAGAAACAAATGGGGCGACGGGTGGAACTGAATCTGGAAATTAAACAGTTGGAATCTGAGCGGGCGGTGGTCGTGCGTGGCTTGGGTTATAAAGAATCATAGGCGTCTACGATGGAGCAAAAGAAGATTGTCATGATTGCCGGGCCAAATGGTGCAGGAAAGACCACTTTTGCCCGCGAGTTTTTGCCGAATGAAGCGCATTGTTTGACGTTTATCAATGCTGATCTAATCGCTGCGGGTTTATCGCCTTTTGCCCCTGAACGGGCGGCGGTGAAAGCGGGGCGGTTGATGGTGCAAGCGATGAAAGAGGCCGTCTCTCATGGAGAAAGTTTCGCGTTTGAAACGACGTTGAGCGGCATTGCTTATGCTCGTGCTATTCCTGAATGGCAAGCGCAAGGCTATCGGGTCAAACTGGTTTTTCTGGAATTGCCTAATGCTGAAATCGCCATTGCGCGAGTGGCGGAGCGCGTGCGTCAAGGAGGACATGATGTTCCTGAATTGACCATACGGCGGCGATTTGCAGCAGGACTCAATAATTTCCATTTTTTCTATAAAACCTTGGTCGATTCTTGGCTGCATTTTGATAGTTCCGGGGATGAAATCACTTTGATTGATTGGAGCGAAAATGAACGCTAAATCACTACAAGAAGCAAAGGATGAAGACCTGCGCAATGCGATACCGGCCTTACAACGAGCAGCGCAACGGGCGAGACAGATCGCTGCCCAAACGCAAACCGCGATTATCGTGATGCGTGATGGGCAAATGGTGAGGGAGCAAATAGCGTTTACTGATCAATTATTTTCCGCAGATGACGCAGATGACGCAGATAGAAAATTATGTTGAGTGTTGAGGATCGGAACCCGATGAATTTCTTATTTGATGGTTATTTGACTGGCGATGCCCAGCGAAGACCTTTTGCCTTATCGCTGTTCACAGAACCCCATGATTTTCATTGGCTTGGCTCATTTTCTCAAACTCTGGCTTATTTGACGGCTATTTGACTGGAACGCCTGCAACCACCATGCACAAGCTCACCGCCCACGATCCCGAAGCCCAATCCGCTGATTTGATCGCTGACAACCTTCAGCAACTCAAGGCGCTGTTCCCGGAAGCCTGCACCGAGGGCAAGATTGATTTCGAGGTGTTGAAGCAACTGTTGGGCGGGGCGGTGGAAGAACGCGAGGAGAAATACGGCCTGAACTGGCATGGCAAGCGCCGCGCCCGGCAACTGGCATTGACGCCCTCGACCGGCACCTTGCGCCCTTGCCCGGAGGACAGCGTGGATTGGGATACGACTCGGAATCTGATGATTGAGGGCGACAATCTGGAAGTGTTGAAGTTGCTGCAAAAGAGTTACGCCGGAAAGGTGAAGCTCATTTATATCGATCCGCCTTATAACACCGGCAAGGATTTCGTTTACCCGGATGATTACCGGGACAATATCAGGAATTATCTGGAACTAACCGGGCAAGTCGAAGGCGGCAGGAAAATTAGCAGTAATACTGAAGCCAGTGGGCGGTTTCATACCGATTGGCTGAATATGATGTATCCGAGGTTGAAACTGGCGAGGAATTTATTAAGGGATGATGGAGTGATTTTTATTTCAATTGATAATAATGAAGTTGAAAATTTGCGTATGCTTTGTAACGAGATTTTTGGAGAAGAAAACTTTATTGAGCAGATCATTTGGAAAAAAAGAAGTACACCACCAAACGATAAGATAATTGGTGCTAATCATGATTATATACTTGGGTTTTCTAAAAATATTGAAACACTACAATTAAATTTGCGTGAACGGTCTCAGGAGCAAATTGAGCGATACAGAAATCCTGATAATCATGTAAAAGGTGATTGGACTCCTGGCGACCTTATGGCTAATGTAAAAGGTGGTCGTTATGTGACTTCCCTGTATTTTCCAATTGTCAACCCTAATACAGGTGAAGAACACTATCCATCATCTAACGGGAATTGGCGATTTAGTAAAGATCGTGTAGCTGAGTTACTTGAAAATAATGAGATTTACTTTGGAGAAAATGGAAAGGGACGCCCAAAATTAAAAAGATTTTTGATTGACGTTAAAGATGGTGTTACCTATCCAACGATTTGGGATTTTGTACCTTTGAATACTGAAGGCTCATCTGAAATGGCAGAACTACTAGGTAGCATGACGGCTTTTGAAAATCCTAAGCCGTGTGGATTGATCGAAGAAATTATTAAAATTGGTTCTAATAAAGAAAGTATTATTGTAGATTTTTTTGCCGGTAGCGGGACAACCGGAAATGCAGTAATAGCGCAAAATGCAAAAGATAATGGAACCCGCCGCTTTGTTATTATTCAACTTCCAGAACCAACTGGACGAATAGATCATTCCACCATTGCCGAACTGACTAAAGAACGCCTGCGCCGTGCTGCTGCTAAAATCAAAAACGAATTAACCACGAAAGACACGAAAAGCACGAAAGAAAAGATAAGCGAAGATTTATTGAGTAATGCTGATAAAGATTCTTTTCGTGATCTTCGTGATTTTCGTGGTTCAAATAATCTTGATCTCGGCTTCCGCGTATTTAAACTCGACTCCTCCAACATCCGCGCCTGGGAACCCGACCGCGATAACCTTCCACAATCCCTGTTCGACGCTACCGACCACCTGAAAACCGACCGCAGCGAACAGGACATCCTGTTTGAATTGCTGCTCAAGCTCGGCCTCGACCTCACCATTCCCATTGAGCAAAAAACCATCGCGGGTAAGACCGTTCACAACATCGGCGCGGGTGTATTGCTGGTCTGCTTGGCCCCGCAGATTACCGCTGCCGAAGTCGAACCGCTGGCCCTGGGGCTGGTGGACTGGCATCAACAACTGGCCCCGGTTGGCGATTCTCAACTCGTGTTTCGCGATAGCGCCTTTGCCGATGATGTCGCCAAGACCAACCTCACCGCCATTCTCCAGCAGCACGGGCTGGATAACGTGCGGAGCCTGTAAAAATCCATGATCCCAATTACTGACGGAGAGCGTGATCATGCCTCACCGCACTTGGATTAAACGACTGGAGCTAAAAAATTATCGCTGCTTTGCTCATCTGACCATCGATTTTGATGAGCGGTTGACGGTACTCATTGCCCACAACGGCGCCGGCAAAACAACAGTGCTGGACGCTCTAGCCGTCGCGTTAGGCACCTTTGTCGGTAGCTTTTATACGGGGAAACGCACCGGTATCAATAGTGAGGATGTACGGCTACGAATGACCCAGATTGAATTGCGCGAGATGGAGCCACAGTTTCCAGTAGTTATCAACGCACGCGGTGAAGTAAATAGCGAGTCTATCGAATGGGCGCGTTGGCTCAATACCCCAAAATCGGGTACAACGATCAAGGAAGCTAAACCATTAACCGCTATTGGCGAACGAATGCAGTACGCAGTAACGCAAAAACAATCTGTTGTATTACCACTGGTTGCTTATTATGGCACTGGAAGACTGTGGAACCAGAAGAAAAAGACTGAAAAAAAGGTATTCGAGAGCGAATTTTATTCGCGAACAGTGGGTTATCAGGACTGCCTTGATCCGGCCTCAAGCTACAAGTTTTTTGAAGATTGGCTTCGCTATACCGCACAAGCAGATTTCGATTGGCGCCATCAGCAACGCGAGCGTTTAGGAAATAACCATGCTGAAACGGATACGCCTTACACCCCCTTGATCGCCGCTGTCCGCCAAGCCGTCGATGAATGCCTGATGACCACCACCGGCTGGCGCAATCTGCGCTACAGCTTTACGCACCAAACGGTCGTGATGGAACACCCGGAATCGGGCGTCCTGGAAGTTAATCAGCTTTCAGACGGGGTGCGAAATATGATCGCATTAGTCGCCGATATTGCTTATCGAATGGCGCGACTTAATTCTGATTTTGGCCGCAACGCTGCAAAACAAACACCTGGCCTGATTCTTATTGATGAAGTCGATATGCACCTGCATCCAGAATGGCAACAAGTGGTACTACAAGACCTGACCTTTGCGTTTCCGCAAATACAGTTTGTCGTGACGACTCACAGCCCACAAGTAATTTCAACAGTAAAACGGGAACATGTGCGCGTATTGAGTGAAAACCAGGAAGGTGATGCCATTGCCGCGATCCCTCCGGCTCGTACCTATGGCCGTAGCAATGCCGACGTCATGCAATCCGTGATGGGCGTTTCCCCAGAACCGGAAATTCATGAAAGCAAAGATTTGCGCAACTATTTAGCGGTTGTGGAACAAGGAGATTGGCGCACTGAAGAGATACAGGCATTGCGATCCAAATTGACCGATGCGTTGGGTAATGACCATCCCCTGCTTCGTCGCGCTGAACTGATCATGCGCCGTCGTGAGGCGCTGGGGCAATGAGGGCCATACAGAAAACCAGTGGACACTACTCATTGAATCAGCGCCAGATTCGGCATCAGTAGGAATTGCGCGATGGAACGGCATCACCGAAAGCATGGGAAAATTTTCGCGCTAACCGAGACACTCGCGACCTATGCTTACTTGAGCAATTTGGTTTATGCGCTTACAGCGAAACTCTGCTCGATGCTAATGATCTAGGGATGCATCTTGATCATGTACGCCCTAGATCGAAGTTTCCTGCCGATACTTTTGATCACCATAACCTGTTGCTGTCAGCCATTGATGATATTAGTTTTCGCAAACTGATCAAGCGGGATGTATTTGGCGGACATGCGCGTAGCAATCACTATTCAAAATCAGATTTTATTCACCCAATCCGGCCCGATTGTCAGCGTTTCTTTCACTATGCCAGTGATGGTCGAATTGAACCGGCGTTGACCCTTTCTGAAAGCAATAAGCGCAAAGCGGTTTATACGATTGCGATATTGAATCTCAATGCGCCATTATTGATTAACAGTCGTCGGCGCTGGCTTGAAACACTTGAAGAGGAAATCGATCAACTGCTGGAAATGCCTGCTGCGCTGGAAAATTTTGCCGAGGCGGAGCTGTGCCTGACTAACAATAAACTGCGTCCATTCCATAGCGCCGTGCGGGAACGATTCGGCGCACTGGGCGAACGGGTCATCCGGCAGCATTGCATCCACATTACGAGCGACCATGAAACTCCACTTTGAACCCAATCTTGATTACCAGCGCACCGCTATCGAATCCGTCTGCGACCTGTTTCGTGGTCAGGAAATTTGCCGCTCCGAGTTCACCGTTACCCATAACGATCCCGACGCGCAACAAACCCTGACCTTCGCCCAAAGCGACCTGGGCATCGGTAATCGCCTGCACCTGCTCGATGATGAACTCCACACCAACCTCAACGACATTCAACTCCGCAACGGTCTGAAACCTTCTGCATCCCTCGCGTCCGGCGATTTCACCGTCGAGATGGAAACCGGCACCGGCAAAACCTACGTCTATCTGCGCACGATCTTTGAACTCAACAAAGGCTACGGCTTTACCAAATTCGTCATTGTCGTGCCCTCGGTCGCGATTAAGGAAGGCGTCTACAAAACCCTCCAGATCACCGAAGACCACTTCCGGCCTCTCTACGCCAACACCCCTTTCGAGTTCTTCCTCTACGATTCCGCCAAACTCGGCCAAGTGCGCAACTTCGCCACCAGCCCGCATATTCAAATCATGGTGGTCACGGTCGGGGCGATTAACAAAAAGGATGTGAATAATCTCTACAAGGACACTGAGAAAACCGGCGGTGAGAAACCGATTGACCTGATTCGCGCCACGCAACCTATCGTCATTGTGGATGAACCGCAAAGCGTTGATGGCGGCTTGGAAGGGCATGGCAGGAAAGCCCTCGGCGAGATGAATCCACTCTGCACCTTGCGTTACTCCGCAACCCATGCCGACAAACACCACATGCTCTATCGGCTCGATGCGGTGGACGCCTACGAACGCAAACTGGTGAAGCAGATTGAAGTCGCTTCCCTGGATGTGCAAGGCGGTCACAACAAAGCGTATGTGAAACTGCTGGCGACACAGAATCAGCGTGGAACCATTACCGCGAAAGTCGAACTGGATGTGCAGCGCGGCTCCACCATTCACCGCCAAACCATGACAGTGCAGGACGGCGATGATCTGGAGCAGACCACCAGACGCGCCCTGTACGCCGATTGCCGGATCGGCGAAATTCGCTGCGCCAAAGGTCAGGAATTGGTCGAAGTCAAAGTCCCCGGCGGCGAACACTGGCTGTCCCTCGGTCAGGCGATTGGCGACGTAGACGGCGATGCGCTCAAACGGCTGATGATCCGCCGCACCATCAAGGAGCATCTGGACAAGGAACTGCGCTTGCGCCCGCAAGGGATCAAGGTGCTGTCCTTGTTTTTCATCGACACTGTGGCGCATTACCGCCAGTACGACGCCAGCGGCCAACCACAGAAGGGAAAATATGCGCTGATGTTCGAGGAAGAATATCGGCGCTGGGCGAACCATCCCGATTATCAAAGCCTGTTCAAAGAAATCGACCTGACCATAGAGGCTTCCGCAGTCCACGACGGCTATTTTTCCATCGACAAGAAAGGCGCATGGACGGATACCGCCGAGAATAATCAGGGCAACCGCGACAGTGCCGAACGCGCTTACAGCCTGATCATGAAGGAAAAAGAGAAGCTCCTCAGTTTCGACACCCCTCTGAAATTCATCTTCTCTCACTCGGCGCTACGCGAAGGCTGGGACAATCCCAACGTCTTCCAGATTTGCGCCCTGCGCGACATCGGCAGTGAACGCGAACGCCGCCAGACTATCGGGCGCGGCCTGCGCTTGTGCGTGAACCAGCAGGGCGAACGGCTGCGCGGCTTTGCCATTAACACCCTGACCGTCATCGCCACCGAGAGCTACGAACAATTCGCCGAGAACTTGCAGAAAGAGATTGAAACCGACACCGGCATTCGCTTCGGCATCGTCGAAAAACACCAATTCGCGGCCATCCCGGTCATGGATGCGACCGGACGCACCACCGCATTAGGCGTCGTTCAGTCCGAAGCCCTGTGGAACCATCTCCAGAAAGCAGGCTATGTGGACAAAAACGGCAAGGTGCAGGATTCGCTACGGCGGGCGCTCAAGGACGGGACGTTGCACTTGCCTGAATCATTCCAGGCCCAGCTTCCCCAAGTGCAGGCGATCCTGCACAAGCTCGCGGGCAAACTGGACATCAAGGACGCCAATGAACGACAGCCGATCAAGACCCGGCAGGCGATTTTGCACAGTGCTGAATTCAAGGCGCTGTGGGATCGCATCAAGCACAAGACGACCTATCGGGTGCAGTTCGATAACGACAAGCTACTGACGGATTGCGCCAAGGCGCTACAGGACGCGCCACCGATCAGCAAAACGCGGGTCAATATCCGCAAAGCCGATCTCACCATCGGGCGGGGCGGAGTCAGTGCCGCAGAGACCGCGACCGCTTTTGGCATCACCCTGGATGAACGCGACATCGTATTACCCGATCTGCTCACCGACTTGCAGGACAAGACCCAACTCACTCGCCGCAGTTTGGTACGGATTCTCAATGACAGCGGGCGACTGAATGACTTTAGCCGTAATCCGCAGCAGTTTATCGAACTCACCACTGAGGTTATCAACCGCAGTAAACGGCTGGCCCTAGTGGACGGCATCAAATACCAGCGCCTCGGCGACGAATGCTATTACGCCCAGGAACTCTTTGAGCAAGAGGAATTAACCGGCTACCTGAAAAACATGTTAGCGGTTAAGAAATCGGTCTACGAACACATCGTTTACGATTCAGCCGGAGTCGAGCGCACCTTTGCCGAACAGTTGGAGAAGAACGAATCCGTCAAGGTATACGCAAAACTCCCTGGCTGGTTCAAAGTCCCGACGCCCTTGGGCAGTTATAACCCGGATTGGGCGGTACTCATCGAGAAGGACGGCGCGGAACGGCTTTACTTCGTGGTAGAGACCAAGGGTGGCCTGTTTACTGACGACTTGCGCGATAAGGAAAGCGCAAAAATCGAGTGTGGTAAAGCTCATTTCGAGGCGTTGCGAGTGGATGCTACGTCTGCTCAATACATCGTTGCCAGAAATATCAATGATCTCGTCGCGCATTGTTGATGGGGCAATCAGGAAAAGATATAGGTGATGAAAATTCTTGATTTTAGTAAATTAAAATGGTGTTTATAAATTCCACAAGCTGTATAGAAGTGCTATAACTATGGGTACACTGTTGGGTACACGAACATTACGCGACTTCAAGATATGCAATGCAGCCGTAAGACACTAAAAAAGCCGCTGAAATAGCGGCTTAAATAGACGCATAAGATGAGGTGAAACCCGGTGAAAATCTACTCGATATTCTGAATCTGTTCGCGCATCTGTTCAATCAGCACCTTGAGTTCAACCGCAGCGCGAGTGGTATCGGTATCGGCAGATTTTGAGGACAGGGTATTGGCTTCGCGATTAAGTTCCTGCATTAGAAAATCCAGCCGGCGCCCAACCGGTTCGGGACGGGCAAACACCGCCTGAATCTCGTCAAGATGGGTGTCGAGCCGGTCAAGCTCTTCATCCACATCCAGCCGTTGGGCGATCAAAACCAGCTCCTGTTCCAACCGACCGGGATCGCTATCGGTCGAAATGTCCGCCAACCGGCTGAGCAACCGGTCACGCCAGCGGGACAACACTTCGGGGCGGCGGGTGCGTACCCGCGTGACCTGAACCCGAATTGCCTCGCAGCGTTGTTGCAGCAGTTCGGCGGTGCGCTGACCTTCCCGTTCCCGCGTCGCAATCAATTCCGCCAGCGCCGCGTCCAGACCACTGAGAACAGCGGCGCGGATGTCATCGAGGTTGGGTTCCGCTTCGTTAAGCGCCCCCGGCCAGCGCAGCACGTCGATCAGCCGTAGACCCGTGCCCGGCCCGATCATGTGTTCCAGTTCCGCCGCCACTTCGAGCAACCGCTCAACGACCGGCAAATTCAAGGCAATGGCGGACGGGGCGGCGCTGGCGGCTTGTAGCTTGAGTGTGGCTTCGACCTTGCCACGGCTGAGCGCCGCGCCAATCCGCTCGCGCACCAGGGTTTCCAAGCCTCGCAGCGCTTCCGGCAGGCGCAGGGCAGTTTCCAGATAGCGGTGGTTCACCGACCGCAACTCCCAGGTAATCGTGCCCCACGCGCTGGACTGTTCCTGGCGCGCAAAGGCGGTCATGCTGCGTAACATGGGTCTATCCTCATTTTCAGTGTTTTTTTATCTTAGGTGGTATTCGCCGTATTAGCGCGATACCACGCCATTTTTTCGTCCGGCGCCGAACCTGCGGGGGTACTCTCGTGGCGCTCACCGGTTCTGTTATAGTTCCGCGCCCTATCATTTCATCCCGATTTAGCCCACAGGAACTGCCCATGCGTCCCAGCCACCGCGCCGCCGATGAAACACGCTCGATTCAGATCACCCGCCAATTTACCAAGCACGCCGAAGGTTCAGTGCTGGTAGAGTTCGGCGATACCCGGGTGATCTGTACTGCCAGCGTGGAGGAGCGGGTACCGCCCTTTCTCAAGGGCAAGGGGCGAGGCTGGGTGACCGCAGAATATGGCATGTTGCCCCGCGCTACCCATACCCGTTCCAGCCGTGAGGCCAGCCGTGGCCGCCAGGATGGACGGACCATGGAAATCCAGCGACTGATCGGGCGGGCGCTACGCTCGGTGGTGGATCTGGAAGCGCTGGGCGAGCGCACCGTGACGCTGGATTGCGACGTGATCCAAGCTGACGGCGGCACCCGCACTGCGGCGATCACCGGCAGTTTCGTCGCACTGGCCGATGCCGTGCGTTATCTGCTGGAGCGCAAGAAAGTCAGAAAGAATCCGCTGCACGGGCAGGTGGCCTCAATATCAGTGGGTATCTATCAGGGCGTTCCGGTGCTGGATCTGGATTACGCTGAGGATTCGGAGGCGGAAACTGATATGAACGTAGTGATGAACGACGCCGGCGCGTTCGTCGAACTCCAAGGCACCGCTGAGGGTCACGCCTTCCGCATCGAGGAATTGCAGGCGATGCTGGATCTGGCGCGGGGCGGGATTGAGCACCTGTTACGCAAGCAGCGGGACGTGCTGGGATTGCCGGGCTGAAACCATGCCTAAAATCGTTCTGGCCACTAACAATCCCGGCAAGGCGCGGGAATTCGCCGCCCTGCTGGCGAATCTGGCGGTGGAGGTCGTGCCGCAGTCGGCTTTCAACGTGCCGGAAGTGGCGGAAACCGGACTGAGCTTTGTCGAGAACGCTATTCTCAAAGCCCGCAACGCGGCCTTGCATAGCGGATTATCGGCGTTGGCCGACGATTCCGGGCTGATGGTGGATGCGCTGGGTGGAGCGCCGGGCATTTACTCCGCCCGTTACGCTGGGCCTGGAGCCAGCGACCGCGCCAATCTCGCTCAACTGCTGGCTGAATTGCGCGAAGTGCCCAAAGAACGGCGCACCGCCCGCTTTCAGTGTGTACTGGCGTTGTTGCGCCATCCCACTGATCCGACACCGCTGATCTGCCAGGGAAGTTGGGAGGGCGTGATCACGCTTGAGCCGCACGGTACTCACGGCTTTGGCTACGACCCGGTATTTCTGCCGCCCGATCAGGCGGGGAAGACTGCGGCTGAATTAGAGTTGGTGACCAAGAATCGTCTGAGCCATCGCGGCCAGGCGTTAGTGCTACTGTGCCGACAGTTGCGGAATGATCCGGATTTTTGGGTGCGGGCTACAGCAACGGCGCATTGAGCAAAGCGCAAAATTAGAGCGGTATCCCGTCGGTTTATGGCCCGATATAGGTATGGGGTACCACTGGCACTGGCGCTGACGCTGATGTCTTCGCATCGGGAGCAGGCGCTGGTGCGCCGAGCGAAATCATGATCGGTTCCAGTTGCCGCCAGGTCTGTTCGGCCTGCCGTTTGGAGATCACTTTGGGCAACATGTCACGGATGGCGTCGAGTTCGACCCGGAGATGCTCGGGCGTGGTGGTCGCTTCGATCCGCTCGATCCGACGCGCCGCCGTGGGACCCATGGCGCCCAGCAAAATGGAGCGGATGAAGCCTTTGGCTTTATCGAGATTGAAGGTGGGTACAGCCGTCGCTACGGGTGTTGTACTCTGAGTGGGGATCGATGCCGGCTGTTCCAGCGGGGGCATGATCGGTGCCAACTGTTGCCAAACCTGTTCGGCCTGCGACTGGGAAAGTACCTTGGACAGAATGTCGCGGATCACCTCGAGTTCGATGCGGAGCTGCTCAGGTGTAGTGGTGGCTTCGACACACTCGATCCGGTGGGCAGCGGTAGGCCCCATGGCAGCCAGCAGGATGGAGTGAATCAGGCTCTTAGCCTGGTCAAGATCGAATTCGGGTGGCGCAGGTGGAGCCGCCGGATCGGGAGCCGCTGATTTGGACGCAGGGACCGCAATGAATCCACCAGTCGCCAATTGATCCAGCGCGAGTTCGACCTCGCCGAGGGTGGTCAGCCGATTGATCATCTCAGCAGCGGTGGAATGCCCATCCACCATGATCAGCAGCCGGCGCAGGTTGGCTGGCAGTTTATGGATGCGGGTCTGGATTTCCTCAAGCCCCTTGGCAGTTTTGGCGTAAATTTTATTGAGTTGCATATCGCTTCCATAGAAGGTTGGAAAACGTTGCGGTGAACCGGTTGCGGTCAGGAGAAGGGATGACTCGCAAATTTTTAATGGGTGTCAACATAATTCTAGTTCGAGAGAGGTGATGTTGGCATTTTTCTCCCCGATTCCGCTGGCGTTATACCTCCACATCCCGTGGTGTGTCCGCAAGTGTCCATACTGCGATTTCAATTCCCATCAGGCGCACAGCCCGTTACCGGAATCGGCTTATGTCGATGCGCTGCTGAGGGACTTGGAGCAGGATTTACCACGAGTATGGGGGCGGCGGATTAGCAGCCTGTTCATTGGCGGTGGTACCCCCAGCCTGTTCTCCGCCGAGGCGCTGGATCGGCTGCTGTCGGGCTTGCGTGCCCGCTTGCCGTTGCGCCCGGATCTGGAAATCACCCTGGAAGCCAATCCTGGCACGGTGGAACAAAACCGGTTCGCTGAATTTCGTGCCATCGGTATCAACCGGCTGTCCATCGGAGTGCAGAGCTTCAACGACGGACAGTTGCAGCAGTTGGGACGGATTCACGACCGCCGCGCCGCGTTCGCCGCCGCCGAAGCCGCTCATGCCGCTGGGCTGGAGAACTTCAATCTGGACCTGATGTTCGGCCTGCCAGGACAGACGGTAGACCAAGCCCTGGCCGATATTGCCAATGCGGTGGCTTTGCGACCAACCCATCTTTCTTATTATCAGCTCACTATCGAACCAAACACCGCGTTTCACCACGCGCCGCCGGTATTGCCGGATGATGAAGTGAGCGACGTCATTCAGGATCGGGCGCGAGCGGAACTGGCTCGGCACGGTTATCGGCAATATGAAGTGTCGGCCTATGCCCGCGAAGGTTGGCGCTGCCAGCACAATTTGAACTACTGGGAATTCGGCGACTATCTGGGCATCGGTGCGGGCGCGCACGGCAAGTTGACGGATCCCGCTGCTGGACAAATCCATCGGCTGTGGAAACTGAAACAGCCCCGCGATTATCTGGCGTCTGCCGGAATGCGGGCCGGTATCGGTGGCGACGCGGTGATCGGCGAGGCTGACCTGCCGGTGGAGTTCCTGATGAACGCGCTGCGGCTGATCGAAGGAGTACCGGCGGCGCTGTTTACCGAGCGCACCGGGTTACCGCTGGCCGCGCTGGAACCGGCATTAAGCCAATCGCGGGAACGCGGGTTGCTGGAAGTGGACCGCGAACGCTTGCAAGCCACCGACCACGGTCTGCGGTTCCTGAACGATCTGCTGCAAGGATTCATGTCGGAATAGCGCAATCGGATTGCAGCGAAATGCGCAGATTCATACCAGTCCTGCATGGATTTTATGCCATTAGCCGCTTGATACCCATCGCTATGACCGTTGCCCTTTCCACTTCCAAACTCGCCGAACTCGCTGCCACTATTAAAACGTGGGGGCGGGAATTGGGATTCCAGCAGGTCGGCATCGCTGATCTTGATCTCGGCGAACCCGAGGCATGGTTATTCGACTGGCTGGCGGCGGGATTTCACGGTGAGATGGAGTACATGGCGCGGCACGGGGTCAAGCGCAGCCGACCGGCGGAACTGGTGCCCGGCACGGTTCGGGTGATCGCGGCACGGATGGATTATGGACCACCGGACGCTGCTGAACCGTGGAGTGTGTTGAACCGCCCGGAACTTGGTTATGTGTCGCGTTATGCACTGGGCCGGGATTATCACAAGGTTTTACGGCAACGCCTGCAACGACTGGCCGAGCGGATTACCGCCGCGATTGGCCCATTCGGTTATCGGGTATTCGTGGACAGCGCCCCGGTGCTGGAAAAGGCGCTGGCAGCAAAAGCCGGCTTGGGCTGGATTGGCAAACACAGTACGCTACTGGACCGAAAAGCGGGTTCGTGGTTTTTCCTTGGCGAGATTTATGTGGATTTGCCGCTGCCGGTGGATGCGCCGGTGACTGCTCATTGCGGGCGCTGCAACGCCTGTCTGGAGATCTGCCCGACTCAGGCCATCGTCGCGCCGTACCAAGTGGATGCCCGTCGCTGCATTTCCTATCACACCATCGAGTTACACGGGCCGATTCCGCTGCAATTTCGCCGCGCCATCGGCAACCGGATTTATGGCTGCGACGACTGCCAACTGGTCTGTCCGTGGAACCATTTTGCAACAATGACTGCCGAGCCGGATTTCCGCGCCCGGCATGGATTGGATGCGCCAGGATTGATTGATCTGTTTGGCTGGGATGAGGCGGAGTTTCTACAGCGGACTGAAGGCAGCGCCATCCGCCGGATCGGCCATGAACGCTGGTTGCGCAATGTCGCCGTGGCTTTGGGCAACGCACCGCCGGCACCGGCTGTCATTGATGCGTTGCGGATGCGGCAGGAACATCCTTCCGCACTGGTGCGGGAGCATGTGGAATGGGCGCTGGCGGAAAAGGTCGACAAGTCGCTGGAATTAGTGTGAGCGAGACGCCTACTCTGCTTTCAATGAGGGTGAGAAATCATAACGACGCCAGACGCTCCCTTGATAGCTTCAATCTTGATCGCAACCGCTTCAGCCACCAGGCGATTTGCTTCTCGATTCCAATGTTTGTCAAAAGGACCAACATTTAAGCTGAGGCCTGTTTTGCGTAGAAAATCGCGGAATAAGGGTGCAGTGTCGACAATCTCAATGCCAGTTTGTTGAGCAAGCTGCATGAAGCGATTGCGTACTGGTGCGCCAATAGTTGGCGTCTCGAGCAAATGGTCACGGTCGCTATCGAATACCAGCAATAGGCGCTCGCCGCTACCGCGCGGCAAGCTGGAGAAAAACCTCTCAACTATCCGATCCACCTTCTCAAGCGGCACATCCTCTGGGCCGTTGGGTCGGTAGGAATTGATTTGCGGTAGCGGTACGGTTCGCAGCGGTCGGAGCAGGGCGGCGGGGTCAATCTTGATTTGGGAGAATAGGTATTGCGCCAGCGCCGATTCACGGAGGATGCGCTTTGTTAACCCAGCAGGAGGTTGAAGCTCAGTACGAGGTTCGAGCGTATCGGGATCGAGGCAAGGTCCGTGGATATTGCCCGAGCCACAAAGAGTTTCACGCACATCGCCGCGTTCAATTACGAAGACAAAATCGCGTACACCAAAGTGCTCGCGCGCGAAACGCGCCCGTACCGCATAGTCCAGCAGGCTTGTTCCTGGTTCACCAAGCGCAAACACAGGTCGTGGTGCCAACTGGGACTGCAATTGCCCACTCAGTCGATCTCCCTCCGCCAGCATGTTGGCCTCGACAAAGCTGTCGCCAATCAGCGCAACCGCCTGTGGATCAGGCACGAAGTCACGATGGGTTAGAAACCCATAATTATTTGCTCGATGCCGCTGTGCGTTGCGCAAATTCCAACCGGTCGAGACGATAAATTCATGATAGGGCGGATAATTCAGGATCAGCGGATGGATGTAGTAACCCGTTTTGGTGGATGTTGACACCGGCAGCAGGCGCAACACCGCTTCAACCGCTAACAGGGCGAGCAGAACGCCGAATAGACTGTGGATCAAAGATCGGATCATCGTGGTTCAAAAATTGAAGTAGATAAAGGCGCTGGCTGCATCGCGGGCGCTGTTGATGACGACCAGCAATACCCCTAGCGTCAGCGCTGCGCCAATGAGCATCGAGCGCAGAAAAGCATACTTGTGGGAAAGAATCAGGATGTGTTCGCCGATATGGTTGCTGTTCGGCGCTAAGACCGCGACAGCGCCAAGCCCCGCGCAAAGCAGCAAACCGGTCTGTGGATGTAAGCCCTGGTTCCACAGCAGTGGATGGATTGCATCGAGCGGTAGCGCAAGTCCTGGCATTGCTATCGCCTCCAATATCCGTAGTGCAGTGCTAAAACTGGTTGCACGGAAGAAGACCCAAGCGACGATGACCGCCAAAAATGTCAGCGCCCAACCCAAAAATTTGAATAGCGGGTTTGCCATCCATCTGGAGCCGTACATACTAATAAGCGCATCAAAAGCGTGATTCACTATCAGATAAAACCCATGCAATCCGCCCCAAAACACAAAGGTCCAGTTCGCCCCATGCCAGAGACCACCTAGCAGCATGGTAATAAGAAGATTGGCGTAGCGGCGGATCGATCCCTTGCGGTTTCCTCCGAGTGGGATATACAGATAGTCGCGCAAGAATGCTGATAACGTCATGTGCCATCGACGCCAGAAATCGGTAATGTTTGTTGCCCGATATGGTGAGTTAAAATTGAAAGGTATGCGGATATTGAACATCCACGACAATCCAATAGCCATATCAGAATAGCCAGAAAAATCAAAATATAACTGAAAGGTATAAGCGAGCGCGCCAATCCAAGCCTCGGTAAAATTTGGCATTACGCCTGTCTCTGCGGCATTAAACACAGCATCAGCGTAGGGACTAATCCCATCCGCTAGAATGATTTTTTTGAACAGCCCGATGCAGAAAATGGTCAGACCGCCAGCAACATTAGCCAAGTCGATCCGATAAGTCTTTGATTTTCCGAATTGCGGCATCATTTGAGCGTGATGCAACACCGGGCCTGCGATCAAATGTGGAAAATAGGTGACGAATAAGCCGTAATTTATAAAAGCGTAGTCACGCACACCCTTTTGGAAAGTATCGGCCAAAAAGGCAATTTGGGTGAAGGTGAAAAAAGAAATACCAATGGGCAGGATAACTTTATCGAAGCTCCAGCGCTGGCCGAAAAGCACGTTCAGGTTGTCAACAAGGAAATTCGCGTACTTAAAATAGGCCAGCAGTAAAAGATTTACGGTGATGCCGGCGATGAGCCAGCGTCTGGCGATTATTCTACCCCCCGCAATATTGGCTTGTAACACGTTGCTGATGCGTGTTCCCACCCAGAAATTCCAGCCGACGGAGCTGAATAGCAAAAGAGTAAATTCCGGCATCCAATAGCCATAGAACACGGTCGAAGCTAGGAAAAGCCACGCTGCCGCGCCACTCTCTGAGCGCCGCCCCAAGGCGAAAAAACCTGCAAACACTACGGGCAGATAAAGGAATGCGAAAAGAGCACTGGTAAAAAGCATGTGAGTTTAGCAATCAATATGGTTCGTGATTCTTGGAACGTTCCATCGCCTAACCGGCATTACAGCGTATGCCGGGCTTTTCAGCCCCACGCTCTCTCAAGAGGACGGGGTGCAGGAGACCCCCCCATTTAATCCTCGTCGCCGATCCGATATTCCTTGAGGCGGCGCTTCAAGGTGGACAGCGGAATCCCCAGCTCGCGGGCGACGGCGGCCTTGTTATTTTGAGTTCGCGCCAAAGCGTCCAGAATCATCTGCCGCTCCATGTCCTTGAGATGGGTGCGGGCGTCCGCCGTGTTGGTCGCGGTGGTGGCCGGCGCGGCGGGCTTGGGCGTTGGCGCGGCAGTGAACGCGGGCGCTGGAACCGGCACCGATTCTCCGATCCCTCGTGGTTCCTTGGGCAGCCGCAAATCTTCTGGCTGAATTTCCCTATCGCCGCACATTACTGCCGCCCGTTCCAGCACGTTGCGCAGTTCCCGCACGTTGCCAGGCCACGCATAGCTCTGCAATGCGCTGATGGCCGCAGCCGACATCCGGCAATTCAGTTGCAACCGCTGGCACAGATTGCGGGCGATCAGTGGAATATCCTCGCGCATCTCCCGCAACGCTGGCACATCAATCGGTACCACCGACAGCCGATAGAACAAGTCAGCGCGGAAGGTGTTGGCCTTGACCATGGCTTCCAGATCGCGGTGGGTAGCGGTAATGACCCGCACATCCACCCGGATCGCCTTGTCGGAACCGATTGGCGTTACCTCGCGGGTTTCCAGCACCCGCAGCAGGCGCGGTTGCAAATCCAGCGGCAGTTCACCGATTTCATCAATAAACAGCGTGCCGGTGTGCGCCTGACGGAACGCCCCCTCACGTGAACCGGTCGCGCCGGTGAACGCGCCTTTGATGTGGCCGAACAGGTCGTTGCGCACCATTTCCGGATCGGCCACCGAGGCGTCGAATACCACCAGCGGTCCGGTTCTGCCGGAAAAGGTATGCAGCGTGCGGGCGACCAATTCCTTGCCGGCGCCGGATTCCCCATGCAAATGCACCGTGGTCGGGGTGGGCGCCACCGCTCGGATCAGACCGTACAATTCGCGCATCCGTTCGCTCGATCCCACCAGTTCGCCCAAGTGATCCTGACGTGGCACCGCCACCTTTCGCTCTTCGGTGTGCTGGCGAATCAGCAAGTGCGAATAACCGAGCCGGCATTCGGCATCCGCCGGCACATAGGCTTCGGTGATGCGTACATCATTGATGAAGGTGCCATTGGTGGAGCCCAGATCGCGCAGCAGCAATCCGTTCGGGGTCATGTGGATTTCAGCATGCCGCCGCGAAACCGCACGGTCGGTGAGTACCACATCGTTGTCTGGCGCGGTGCCGATGCGCACGGTGGGTAGACCGAAGCTGGCTTCCAGACCGGCGTCTGGCCCAGTGATTGCGCGCAGCTCAATCGCTTCAAACTGAACCCGTAACTGGGACTGGGAGGAAGCAACGATGATTTCGGTGCCATCGCTGGCCGGAACGAATGAGGACATTTCAACCACCGGAGGAATTGTTGACTTGTTCATAGTAGTCTAATTGTCGTCGGCAATGACCTCTTTGCCTAGCAGAACAATCGTGGGGAGGTTGAATTGTGAACCGGCAGGATGCCCGTTCGATGCCTGATGGGGATCAGTGGGTACCGCCGTAGCTGGCGATCTCCAAATCTTCCTCGGTCAAACCCGATTGGGCTTCGCGGACATGGCGGCGGGCCTCGCCGACGCTCTCGTAGATGTACGGCGCTACGGCGCGCTGCTCCAGAGCATCGCCCAGTTTCATCCGCAGGAAGGCGCTGGTGGTGTAACGGGTCACACCGGAATAGAAGCGATCCATCAAATCCTTGATGATGTCGGTGTACGGGTCCAGCAAATCCGGGTCAATGGTGAAATTATCGTAGTTGACCACCGCGTAAGTCTTGTGGCCCAGCCCCGCCAGATTGCGCTCCACCTGCTGCCGGATCGCCTCGGCGTCAGCCAGGGTTTTGATTTCATAGTTTTCCAGATTGACGAAGAATAAATCTTCCTCGGCATCGTAGGTGAAGCGCTGCTCGACCGGCAGTCGCAGCAAGGCGCGGCGCAAACCCATCGGCTCGGTCTGGAAGATGCGTTGATCCATCAGCCGTGGCGACTGTTTCAGCACCGGCTGAAAGTCCATCTGCGCCAGAATATCCTGCTGCAAATCCATGCCCGGCGCGATTTCGATCAATTCCATGCCATCGCGGGTCAATTGGAACACGCAGCGTTCGGTGACATAGAGTACCGACTGGCCCTTGGCGACCGCATGCGAGCCACTGAAAGTGCGATGCTCCACTTCGGCAATGAACTTGCGGCCCGCACCCGGGTTGATGATTTTAAGCTGGCCGTGTTCGACCGCGACCGCGCCGCCGGCCAGGAAAGTGCCGACGAACACCACCCGCTTGGCGTTCTGGCTGATGTTGATGAAGCCGCCCGCACCCGCCAGCTTATTGCCGAATTTGCTGACGTTGACGTTGCCCTGCTGATCCACTTGAGCCATGCCGAGAAAGGCGATGTCCAGCCCGCCGCCATCGTAAAAATCGAACTGCGAGGGCTGATCGATGATCGCTTGGGTGTTGCTGGCCGCGCCGAAGTTGAGTCCGCCCGCCGGAATCCCGCCCAGCACCCCCGGCTCGGCGGTCAGGGTCATCAGGCTGATGATCTTTTCCTCGTTGGCGATGTTGGCGATACCCTCCGGCATCCCGATGCCGAGGTTGACCACACTGTTGGGCAGAATCTCGAAGGCGGCGCGGCGAGCGATCAGCTTGCGCTCGCTCATCGGCATCGGGTCGATGGATTGCAGCGGCACCCGGATTTCGCCGCTGAACGCCGGGTTATAGGGGGTGGCAAAGGTTTGCCAGTGATGTTCGGGCGGTGCAATCACCACGCAATCCACCAGTACGCCGGGAATCTTGACACTGCGCGGGTGCAGGTTGCCGCGCTCGGCCAGGCGCTCGACCTGAACGATGACCACGCCGCCGGAGTTGTGAACGGCAGTGGCAATCGCCAGCACTTCCAGGATCAAGGCTTCCCGTTCCATCGAGATATTGCCGTCAGGGTCGGCGGTGGTGCCGCGAATCAGGGCGACATGGATCGGAAATGCCTTGTAAAACAGATATTCATGTCCACTGATGGGCATGAGTTCGACGATTTCTTCGGTGGTGATAGCGTTCATCTTGCCACCGCCGAAGCGCGGGTCTACGAAAGTGCCCAGCCCGACCGAACTGAGGGTACCGGGTTTGTGCGCGGCAATGTCGCGGAACAGATGAGAAATAACGCCCTGCGGCAAGTTGTAGGCTTCGATCTTGCCGGCGATGGCCAATTGGCCCAACTTGGGCACCAGTCCCCAATGACCCCCGATCACCCGCCGCACCAGTCCTTCATGGCCGAGATGGTTCAAGCCACGGTCCTTACCGTCGCCCTGACCGGCGGCATACACCAGAGTCAAGCCACGCGGCCGGCCAGTTTCCAGAAAATAATCCTCCAGCGCCACAGCGAGATGCTCGGCGAAGCCGATGCCGACGAAGCCGCCGGTGGCGACGGTGTCGCCGTCGCGGATCAGCCGTACCGCTTCTTCGGCGCTGACGATCTTGCCCTTGCTGGTGAACGGCTGGGAGGAGAGGATAGGATGGGGGTGCTGGACAGGCATGAATACAGAGACTCCGATAAAAAAGAGGGTTCTTCGAGGGTTGCTATGGAGCGGGTCTCTCAATACCGATTGTGGCCCGCTGCGCCGGCTCGTGGCGGGGTGGATACCGATGAAAATCAATCTATTCCTGATGAGCGATCCACTGATAGTCTTATCTATGAGACATTAAGCCCCGGTTTCCATAAGAACCCTCGAAGAATCAATTGCAAGGACAATAATTCCGAAATGGGCCTTGCTCCGCAGCAGGCGCTTGATAGCCCAATCAAAACTGATTAAGTGACGGGGACCGGACATGGCAAATCTTCCAGGATAATTAAAGCATGGCGAACACGCTCAGGTCATTGCCACAATCGCTGCACACCACTGTTCCATATTGCCATCACAGGATGCTTTGTAGAATCGCCTGGGTCTCCGTCGCTGACAGGCGTGGCCCCAAGCGAGTCACCAGCTTGGCCGCTGCCGCCGAAGCCAAAGCTCCAGCACGCGGGTGTTCCCAGCCCTGACCCCGGCCATAGAGGAAAGCCCCGGCGAACATGTCCCCGGCGCCGACCGTATCCACCGCTTCCACCGGAACCGGGTCAATCTCGATCAGGGTTTGACCCTCCCAAACCAGCGCGCCTTTGGAACCCCGCGTAATCACAAACTCCCGGCTGAGGGTTTTCAGGTAGTCAAGCGTGCCACCCAAATCCGCAGCGCCTGCCATGCCTTTGGCCTCATCCTCGTTGGCGAACAACAAATCCACCCCTGAGCCGATCATCTCCAGCAATCCCGCTTTGAAAAACCGGACCATGTTGGGGTCGGACAGGGAGATGGCGGTTTTGACCCCGGATGCCTCAGCGAGGCGCTTGGCGGCGATACACGCCTCGCGGGCGGTTTCCGAGGTGACCAGATAGCCTTCCATGTAGAAGTATTCAGAGTCGAGCAGAGCGTCTTCGACCAGTTCTTTCTTGGACAACCCGCCGCTGATCCCCAGAAAGGTGCATAGGGTGCGGTCGCTGTCTGGCGTGACCAGCACCACGCACCTGCCGGTATGGCCTGATTCCTTCTCGGTATGGTGATTGGTGTCCACCCCGCCATCGCGCAGATCCTTCATATAGAAGTGTCCGAGATCGTCCCCCGCGACCTTGCAGGAATAGAAGCTGGCCCCGCCGAACTGGCGGACCGCGATCATCGAATTAGCCGCCGACCCCCCCGAACTGCGCTGGTGAGCGTGGGCGGCCAGATGACTCATGATCTTCAACTGGTGATCCTCATCCACCAGGGTCATCACCCCCTTTTCGATGCCCAGTGCCTCCAGGTCGGCTACCTCGACCTCATATTCCATATCCACCAGCGCATTGCCGATCCCGTACACGTCATACTTCGCCATCACGCCCCCATTATCGAGTGGTCAAAAGATTAATTATGGACTCGAAGATCTCCATTCAGATCAAGGTTCCGATGTCTTCGAGAATGCTCTTCACATTGTTGAGTGTTCCCACCGCCGTCTTGAGGCCGACGTTGACCGCATCCATGCCTTTGACCACCGTTCCAGTGGCTTCGGTTGCGCCGTGGGTCAATTTCTGGAAGTTTTCGGCCACACTGAACAGATGATCTTTAAGCTTGTTGGCGTCTTCTCCCAGCTTGCGCAACCGATCCTGCTGCTGATGGTTGAACGTCTGCATCACCTGCTGGCCCTGCTCCGACACCCGCTGCGCCGAAGCCGTCAGCTTCTGGCTGAAGCGCCCGGCGGTTTCGTGCAGATGAGTGGCGAACTGCTGGCTACCGCCGCGAACGTGTTGCTCCAAACCACTGCTCAACTCCTGCCGTGCGCCGCCAGCTAATTGCTGTAAATGCTGTCCCCACTGCTGGGCCTGCACCATGACCTTTTGTCCGTACACGGTCTCGGCCTGCTGCGCTTCCTGTTGCATGGCACTCAGCAGATGTTCCACTGTTCCCAGTAGTTCCTGGCCCTGCTGGCTGTTCTGATCGGTGTAGCCCTGTAGCTCGGTATGGCGCTGGCTGGCGTCGTTCACCAGCGCCCCCAGCACCGTGCTGACTTGCCCATAGGTGGCTGTGACCTGCTGATGTCCCTGCTCGACCTGCTGGATCAGATGTTCGACCTGCTGGGTCAGGTGCGAAACCTGGGTGGTGACACCCTCGCGCACCTGATCGGCTCGCTGGCGGACGGTTTGCAACCGATGGGTCAATTGTTCATAGGCGGCCTGGGTCTCGGCGATCAGGGTATCGGCTTGCTGCTGCGCTTCGGTGACCCGGGCGCCGGCCTGTTGCAACTGCCCGCGAATTTCCCCCAGATGCTCCAGCATCTGCCGGGCTTCGGTGTCGATCTGACTGGCAAAATCTACCATGTAATTTCTCCCTGCGCTTCAAACATGGATGCCCACAGTCGCGGCGACCTGCTGGACGCTCTTGACGACCTGGGTGATGGGATCGGTTAGCCTTTGCCGGTCATCAAAGACCGGTTTCAGCAATTCCCGGACTTCCGAACTGCTGGACGTAGACTGGGTAAGTTCCTGGCTGATTTGGCTCAGGGTGTCGTTGAAGTGTTGCCCGATCTCGCTGATGAGGTGTTTGACCTGGTTCTCCAATTCGTCCCGCGCCGCATCCATCACCTGTTGTGCGCCCTCGGTCAGCGGGCCGGTCACGGTATGCTCAACCGCGCCAGCGAACTCCTGCGAATGCTGGTTGATTGCGGCGATCAAGGCGCTTTCCACGCTCTGAGCGGTTTCCTGCCCGGTGCTGTGCAACGCTTCCAGACTTTGATGGATGAATGCTCCCCATTCGGTTTCTAGCGACTGGGTGTGGTGTTCAAACTCCTGCAAGGCGGTGGCCGACTGCCCGAAACTGGCTTGCATGGCCTGTTGAGTGTTGTTGCAGGCTGCTGCACATTCTGGGCGACCTGCTCGGCTCGGTGGCCGCCCTGCTGTCCGGCCTCGTCATTGCCTTCACCGGCTGGACGCCGATTGATCCGTTACTGTCGTTGGGGATCAGCGGGTTGATTGTGCTGTCCAGCTTGCGCCTGTTGCGCGAAGCCCTGCACGGGTTGATGGAAGGGACGCCATTCAATCTCGCGCCGGAGGAGGTAGGGCGGGCGCTGGCGACCGTACCCGGCGTCGCTTCGGTGCATGACCTGCACATCTGGAGCATCGCTTCGGAGCAGACCCTGCTCTCCGCTCATCTGGTGGTGCGCGATTTGCGACAGTGGGAAACGGTGCTGGAGGCTTGCCATACCCTGCTGACCGAACGCTTCGGTATTCAACACGCCACCCTGCAACCGGAGCCGGAAACCCGGACGGTGCGCTGGCTGAAGGCGTGAGCCGAAGCAGTGACGCCTCATCCCTCTCTGGAAAATCACGATGAATAACCGCCGCTTCCCCTTATTATTGTTAGCTGTCGTCCTGGTGCTGACCGGTGCCGGACTTTACCGCTGGCGAGCTGCGGGATCGACATTCCAAGCGGCAACCGATCCGATGTCCTCTACTGTGTCCGGTCTGCCCCGATTGATAGAACTCGGTTCCGACTCTTGCGCCAGTTGTACCGCCATGCAGCAGGTGCTGGCGGAACTGCGAGCGCATCACGGTGGACGTCTGGAGGTCGTGGCGATCAACCTGTTGCAGTATCCCGAACAAACACAAGTCTGGCAGGTGAAGTTCATCCCCACCCAAATCTTTCTGGATGGACAGGGGCGAGAGCTGTTCCGGCATGTGGGCTATCTGCCCCGGCAGGCAGTGGAGGAACGCTTCGCGGCGCTCGGGTCATCAACGAACCTGGAACCTGCCCTTTTTTACAACATCTTCAATGAGCTATTCCTTCAGCCACACTTAAGTTGGCGCGTATGGGCGGGATCGCTGGCGCTATAAGCGTCTGAAATGGGCGCTGCTGAAAAATGCGGAGGACTTGACCGACGATCAGAAGAAGAAGCTCGCCCACGCTTTTCTGTTAGCCCCTCAACTGAAGCTGCTCTATGAGCATAAAGAGAATTTCCGTTTAATTTTCGATCAACGTTTGACTCGTGAGTAAGGTGAAATTGAATTAAATCAATGGATAGAACAGGCCAAGAAAATGAAAAACAAGCATCTGAATAACTTTCTGTCGATGCTCAATGCCTGGAAAGATTACGTATTAAACTATTTCACGCATCGATTCACAACGAGTGTGACAAAGTAGTGAAACGCATGGGTTACGGTTTCCGCAACTTTGTTAACTTTAAGCAACGGATACTGATCAGTTTCGCCTAGCTCCACAAGAACCGTCGAAGAACCCAAATTTATAGAGAAATGGTATTACTCGCCCGACAGCGAGCGGCTGCCTGATTCGGATCGAATCGCCAAAGCTACGGATCGATGGCGCTCACGCCTGCAAGGCATCCCGAATCCGTGCGGCCAGCGCCTTCAACGCATCGGGATCGGCGGGCGCACGGCCATGAGCGCCGATTTTTTGCCCTTCCCACATCGGAATAATGTGAACGTGGTAATGCAGTACGGTCTGTCCGGCGGCGGTGCCATTGAACTGGTTGATGCGGATGCCGTCGGGGACTAGCGCCTGTTGTACTGCACCGGCAATGCGCTGGGTGGTCACAGTGACCGCCAGCAGATCAACCTCGGCAATATCCAGCAGGGTGGGCGCATGAGCCTTGGAAATCACCAGGGTATGCCCCGGACTGGCTGGCTGAATGTCCATGAAGGCCAGAGTGAGATCATCTTCGTAGACTTTGATCGCCGGAATTTCCCCCCGGACGATTTTGCAGAAAATGCAGTGGGCCGATGCCGACATGATGAAAAACTCCCAAGGCAGGATGTGATTAAGATGGTTATTTCAGTTTCTGGTGAATTTCAATCAGCTTCGCTTCCTCGCCCATCACCACCAGCACATCGTCCTGCGCCAGCAGGTAAGCAGCGTCAGGCACCAAAGGCGCGGCTTTTTCCGCCGCTGGCTTGATGGCCAGCAGATGCACATGGTAGCGGTTGAGCAATCCCAGTTCATCGACCCTCCGTCCGACAAAACTGGGCGGCGCCTGTAGAGTGAGCGCGAAATAGCCATCGCCCAGCGCGACCGCATCCAGCAATTTCGAGCGCGAATAGTGAATCAGGTGCGCGGTCTTGACTGCGATCTCCCGCTCCGGCTGCACCACATCGCTGGCTCCGATCAGAGTCAGAATTTTAGCCTGATCGGTGTTGGCAACTTTGACCAGCACCCGGGGAATACCCAATTCCCGCAGATAATGGGTGAGCAATACGCTGGTCTCGAAGCGCTCGCCCACATCCACCGCCACCACATCCATGCTGCGGATGCCAAGATCCTTGAGCGCCTCGCGGTCAGCGACATCGGCGACCAGCGCCTTGTTGACGTAACGCATGATCTCCTGTACCCGGTTCTCGTTTCGATCCACCGCCATGACTTCATCGCCGAGTTCGTGCAGGGTGCAGGCCAGATGAAAGCCGAAATCTTCCAGTCCCAATACCGCAATGCGCATCGCCCATTCTCCTTATCGTGGGTTAACCGATCATGACTTGCTCTTCCGCATAGGACACGGCTGGGCGTGGCGTCTGCCCGGCCAAAGCGAGGGCGATAGTCAGCGGTCCCAGCCGACCGATAAACATCAGCGCCATGATTAAAATTTTACTGCCATCGTTCAGTTGCGAGGTAATGCCGGTGGACAACCCTGCCGTACCCAACGCTGACACTACCTCAAACAGCAGGCCCAGCGACCATTCGACCGTGCGTGGATGGAACTGGCCGCTGACCTGCAAGGCGGACAGCAGGATGACCCCGAGGATGACGAGAACGAAGGCCAGCGCTACGACCGAAGTCGCCTTGGCGACATTGGCTTCCGGCACGCTGCGATTGAACAGCCGTACTCCGCGCTCACCCCGAAAGCGCGACCGCGCCAAGGCCAGCAACACCCCCAGGGTAGTAGCCTTGATGCCGCCGGCGGTCGAACCGGGGCAACCGCCGATCAGCATCAACACCATGGTGAAATACAGCGTCGCGGCGGTGGCCTGCCCGTAATTGATCGTGTTGAAACCGGCGGTGCGGGGGGTGACGGACGCAAACCAACCGGTCAGCAGGGTTTCCTTCAGGCTCATATTCACCAGGAGATTGGCGCGCTCCAGCATCAAAAATCCCACCATGCCCGTCAGCAGCAGCGCTGCCGTCAGGGCCAACGCGACCTTGGTATGCAGGCTAAGCGACTTCCGCTGCCGCCGCAGGCGATATAACACCCAGCGCGCTAATTCCGCCAGCACCGCGAAACCCATCCCGCCCAGAATGATCAGCAGCGAAATTGGTAACACGATCCCGGCGTTAGCCCGATCCGCTACCAAATTATCGGGACGCAGGCCAAACCCGGCGTTGCAGAAGGCGCTGACCGAGTGAAATACCGAAACCCAGAGCGCCTGATCCAGCGGCTGACGCTGGCTCTCGGCTAGAAACAGAACCACTGCGCCCAGCGCCTCGATGACCAGTGTCCATAACAACACTTGCCGCAACAGCAAACCCAGGCTGACCCGCTGGCTAAGGGCGAAACTGCCCTGCACCGCATCCTGGCTGGAAAACGACAGCGCATGGCCCATTAGCAGAAT
Organism: Candidatus Contendobacter odensis Run_B_J11; assembly: GCF_000531125.1. Taxonomy (GTDB): domain Bacteria; phylum Pseudomonadota; class Gammaproteobacteria; order Competibacterales; family Competibacteraceae; genus Contendibacter; species Contendibacter odensensis. The sequence goes on from NZ_CBTK010000248.1 coordinate 63,821, forward strand.
CAGCGTAGTAGACAGGGTGGTGATGCCCAAACCGCCGATTTGCACCAGGCCGAGCAGCACCGCCTGGCCAAAACCGTTCAATGCACTGCCGGGATCGACCACTGCCAACCCGGTGACGCACACTGCGCTGGTGGCCATAAACAGCGCGTCAATAAAAGGAATCGGATACCTCGCGCTGGCGATAGGCAGGGCCAGTAGCACCCCGCCGGTGAAGATAGTGGCGGCGAAGCCGAAAACCAGCAACCGGGCAGGATGGCGGAGCAGGCGAATCATCAGGTTGGCGCTCGGTGGTTTTTTGGGGTAGTCACGCGGATAGAACTCTGGTTAACGCTCGACCGCCCGGATTTCCATGCGCAATTCTTCCTTGCCATCCTTCTCCTGTGAAATGCGCGCCAGCAAGTATTGCTTTCCGGGCGCTACCCAGAACGTGGTCATTCGGGTCTTGCCGGGGGTGTATTGGTTGATGCGCACCGTGCGCAAGGGTCCGAGCGGAGTATCCAGCGTTTCTTCACCCTGATTGCGAATCTGGTAGGTCTTGATCTCGGTTTTGTCCACGAGGCTGTATTGGCTGGGCACTTGGCCGCGCTGCAAATCTCCCATGACCACCAGTTGCAGGCTCAGTGGGTCCACGACGCCGGGCGCAAGCGGCAGCGTGGCCTGTTCCGAATTGTAGCGGGCCTGAACCTGAGCGGCTGACCAGTCAAAGCGCAGTTGCATCTGATTGGATTTCCTGCCGGTATCCAGCAACCGTTCGTACTGAATTGGACGGATCGTGCCATGGTGGATTTCGCCGCTGACCTGTTCGTGGATACGCCCCGACGCCAGTAGGGCAACCAGGCCGTTAGGACGAACATCGGAACTCATCTGGTAGGCGCCGGGCGCGGTGGTGGTCAAGGTGATGACCGCTTCGCCGATGGAAAACCCGGAGGCGTACACCTCGTAACGGGCTTGGAACGGCGTGACGGGCAAGCCGTCGGCGGCCACTGCCAACGGAGCAAGGAGCAATGAACTAACCAGTGTGAAGGCGCGGATCAGCGGTTTCATCCGGGGGTGCGTCCTCGCCGGCGCACGGGCCGGCCAACGATTCAGGGATAACAGCGACACGCGCATCATAGAGCATTCCGGGGGCAGCGGATGAGCGGGGGCAAGCCATCCGCTTTGAGAACGATTTTGAATAGTACAGCCTGAACCGGACCGGTTAAGCTCGCGCCATCATTCCTCATGAGGATTCACCAGTGAGAAACAGCCTGTTCATCAAGATCGCCCTGATTTTCCTGATTACCCTTGTGCTTGCGGTCGGGCTAACCCGGATCGGGTTCCTGGTGGACGAGCGCGCCGGTCGCCGTGATAGCGTAGTTGCAGAAATTGCCGCCGCCACTGCCCGTGATCAAACCCTGGTGGGGCCGGTGCTGGTCATTCCCTACACCCGCATTGTCAAGACGCTCAAATCCAGCGACAAGGATACCGACAAGATGACGGAGGTGGAAAAACGCTTTTCGGATCGAATCTATCTGTTGCCCGCTGAACTGGATCTTCAAGCCAGCCTGAACACCGAACAGGTGCGCCGCAGCCTTTATCACGCCGTGGTGTTTGGCGCCAATATCGCGGTCAAGGGACGCTTTACTACCGAAGGCGAGTTACTTAAACCCCCTGGCGCGAACGAGCTGATCACCCTCGGTGAGCCACGGCTGATAGTCGGCATTACTGACCCACGGGGTATCCTGCGGGCGCCGGTGTTAACGTGGGCAGGCCGGCGCCTCGACTTTCTGCCGGGCACCGGCGAGGACAAAATGCCGAACGGGATTCAGGCCCGGATCGGCGGGCTGAATCTTGAAGGGCCGTGGTCTGCGGAGTTCGCGTTCTCGCTCGACCTGCGTGGCACCCAAGCCATCGGCCTCGCTCCAGTGGGCGATACCACCCGGATTACGGTACACGGCAACTGGCCGCATCCCAGCTTCTACGGACAATTCCTGCCGGAAACCCGTGAAGTGACTGCCAATGGTTTCTCCGCCACCTGGTCTACCACCCGGCTGGCTACCAACATGATCCATCAACTGAACGCTGCATTACGCAGCGATCGGGGACTCGACACTTTGCTGGGAGTGCGCTTTGTCGATCCAGCGGATAGTTACGCTCAAACCGACCGGGCGATTAAATACGGGCTGCTGTTCATTGGCCTGACCTTCGCCGCTTTCTTTCTGTTCGAGGTACTCAAGCGGCTGGCGATCCATCCGTTCCAGTACAGCCTGACCGGCGCGGCGCTGGTATTGTTTTACTTGCTGCTGCTGTCGTTATCCGAGCATCTCGATTTCGGAATTGCCTACGCTATTGCTACCGCCGGCTGCGTAATGCTACTGGGCTACTATCTGGTTTATGTCCTGGGCAGTGTCGCTCGAGGCGTAAGCTTCGGGGTACTGCTCACTGCCGTGTTCGGGATTCTCTATGTATTAATCAGTCTGGAAGATCATGCCCTGCTGGCCGGATCAGTGACTCTGTTCGGCTGTTTGGCGCTGGTGATGGTTCTCACCCGCAAGGTGGACTGGTATCAGTTGGGCGATGCGGTGAGCGCACGACGCAGCAAGGGGATAAACAGCGGTTCGCCATCGGGTGAATCCAGCGTGGATTGATAGGGGTGAGAAAGCGCAGAAGTAATGAAGAGGACAGATCGTCCGGGATCAGTGCCATCCAGCGGTCGGTTGGATGAATTTCGGGCTAAACTACTCACTGGGATGAATTGTGCTGCGTTTCCACAACTCAAATAGACTTGCTACAGCTCCCATTCCAACAAAATATGACGAGGCGATCAGGCAATGATGCGAGTAGGTTTGATAGGTTGGCGCGGGATGGTAGGTTCGGTACTCATGGATCGGATGCGGGCGGAGAATGATTTTGCTCTGATCGAGCCGGTGTTCTTCACCACTTCCAGCGTGGGGGGGCAAGGTCCAGACATTGGTCAGGGCGCACCGCCTCTGAAAGACGCCAAATCAGTGACTGATTTACAGGCGCTGGACGTCATCATCACTTGTCAGGGCGGCGACTACAGCACCGAAATCTATCCGCAACTACGCGCTGCTGGCTGGAACGGCTACTGGATTGACGCCGCTTCGACCCTGCGGATGAAGGATGACGCGGTTATCGTCCTCGATCCGGTCAATCGCAATGTGATTCAGGACGCGCTGGCGCGAGGCGTGAAAGACTATATCGGCGGTAACTGCACCGTCAGCCTGATGTTGATGGGCTTGGGCGGACTGTTTACTCAGGGGCTGGTGGAATGGATGAGCGCCATGACCTATCAGGCCGCCTCCGGCGCTGGTGCTCAAAACATGCGCGAGCTGATTCAGCAGATGGGCGTTATTCACGACGCGGTGGCGGACCGGCTGGCCGATCCGGCTTCGGCGATTCTGGAGATTGACCGGATCGTGGCTGAAACCCTCCGTTCCAGCGACCTCCCGACCCAGAACTTTGGAGCGCCGCTGGCCGGCAGCCTGATCCCCTGGATTGACAAGCAACTTGACAACGGTCAGAGCCGCGAGGAATGGAAAGGTCAGGCCGAGACCAATAAGATTCTCGGTCGCTCCAGCTATCCGATTCCGATTGATGGCTTGTGTGTGCGGGTGGGCGCGATGCGTTGCCACAGCCAGGCGTTGACCATCAAACTGACCCGTGCTGTGCCGCTGGATGAAGTGGTGGAGATCATCGGCGCTGCCAATCCCTGGGTGAAGGTGGTACCCAATCAGCGCGAGATTTCCATGCGTGAACTCACTCCGGCTGCGGTCACCGGAACCTTGACGGTGCCGGTAGGCCGGCTGCGCAAGCTCAACATGGGGCCGGAATACCTGGCGGCGTTCACCTGCGGCGATCAGTTGCTATGGGGCGCGGCTGAACCGCTGCGGCGGATGTTGCGTATCCTGCTGGAACGCTAAATCGCCTTCCGAATCGTATCCAAATCGCGGAAATCCCGATTAAGTAGTATCTTTAATGGGAAGCTTCAAGCCCGATCAGGCTCGACCGGCGGCTTGAAGTGGGACAGTCGCCTGCCCGTCGTGGCCGGCGGCAGCATCCAAGCCAATCCCGCTGGCCATAACGACTCTCCGGCGGCGGAATGGAGACAGGTCATGCCGACCAGGATATTACTCCGACTATTCCTTTTAGCCGGGCTGGCAGCGCCGCTGTGCGCCTTTGCCTTGGGGGTTGGTCAACTCGAAGTGCGCTCGTCGCTCAATCAAATCTTCGAGGCCGAAATTCCCCTGATCATCAGCAATCCCGCCGAACTCACTGGCCTGACCGTGCGGCTTCCGCGGCAGCAGGACTTCGACCGGGCCGGCGTCGAGCGGCTGGAATTGCTCTCGAAGCTGCGTTTATCGGTGCGGACGCCACCCGGTGGCCCGAATGTCATCAAGGTGACGTCGGTTGAGCCGATCCGCGAACCGAACTTCAATCTCCTGCTGGAGCTGACCTGGCCGCGCGGTCGGCTGATTCGCGAGTTCCCGGTTCAGCTCGACCCCGAACTCTACGCCAACCGTCGCCCGCCGCCATTACCGTCGGCACCCATTGTGACTCCACCGCCGATTGCGGTCGCGCCACCGGTACAGAAACTCCCCGCAACTCCGGTTTTGCCGCCGGCTCCGCCGGTCAGTTTTGAAGGAGCTTCATTCTATGGGCCGGTCAAACCGGGGGAAACTCTGGCAGCAGTTGCCCGCCGGGTTCGGCCTTCGCCCGCCGTCAACGTGCCGCAAATGATGGCGATTCTGATAGCAGGCAACCCGGAAGCGTTTGCCAACGGCAATCCCAATACCCTACGCGCCGGCGCGACCCTCAAGGTGCCTAATCCGCAAGCGATGGGTATGATGGGTATGACCGGTACACCCGCTACACCGCCAGCGGCTCCAGGATTGGCCGTAATCACTCCGCCGCCGGTCGAACCCACCGCCCCAGAACCCCCCATTGCGCCACTGCTGGAGCCGGCACCGGTACCGGCGCCTCCACCCTTGGCGGCTGAACCGCCAGCGCCGCCCGCTACAGCCACAGCGCCCCAGATTCCGTCGGCTTCGCAACCTGAAACCGCGCCGCCGCCCTTTTTATCGCCGGCCGAGCAACCACGGGAAATCGTTCCCCAGGCCAGTATTCCGCAGCCGGTCGAGTCACCCCCACCCGTCGCCAGCACCATGCCTGAACCGGCGCCAATGCCCGCTGTTGCCCCACCGCAACAACCGGCCCCCGCCACCAAACCTCCAGCGCCCCAGCCTGTCGTGGACAACGAGATCAGTTGGATGTCCAATCCAGTGGTTTGGGTCGCGATTGCGTTGATCGTACTGGCGATTGGCTCGGTGCTGCTGTTGCCGCTGCTCCGGCGGCCCGCCCGCCCGAAGATTCTGGCGACAACAGCGGAATCTGCTGCTGCACCGGCAGATTCCGGCACAGCGGAGGTTACAACGACGCGCACCCAAATTCGCGAACCGCGATCGGCACGGTCACAACCCATCGCCCCTGGGTTGGCGGCCATGGCAGCAGGGTTGCTGCGCGGGGCCGCGCCGACGCCTCAACCCACCACCCGATTGCTGCTCAAGGATCATGACGAAGCCGGTCCTGCGTCCAAGCCGGTGGTCACGCCCGCGCCCAAGCCGATTGGTGAATTGCTCAAGGATATGGATTTTGGTCTGAACCGGGTTCAGACCGCAGTCGCCAGCAACAACGGTACCGCGCCTGACATTAAGGCACCGCTGTTCGAAGCCGAACCACCTACCGCATCGATCACGCGACGGCCTGTTAATCCATTCGCCGCTGCGTCCCCGGGGGAACCTGCAACGAAGCCTGTAGAATCCTCCCCGTTCCAGGCGGAGGAACTGCCGTCTGAACTACGGCTGGACGGCATGGACTTCGATTTCGGGGATTTGGGATTGGAAAAAACCGCTCGACCGCAGCCGGTTGATTTGCCACCGCTGGAAATGGGCCGAGGCGCTCTGGATTCGAAGCCCATCCCTCCGCCGTCACCAGGATTTGCCGGACAGAAGGCAGCCGCGCCGCTGGTTAAACCCGCACCACCCGCGCTGCAAGATCTGAAGTTTGAGTTCGCCGATGTCACCCAGGAATATGGCAAATCCGGCGGGTCCGATGATCCGTTGCGGCTCGATGCGGAATTGCAGGATTTTGGCGGCGATACGTTGTCGCTTGGTAAAATGGCGGTTGAATCTGGCGGTCGCGCCGAGGCATCCGCCGATTATGTAGAAACCAAGCTGGATCTCGCCACCGCCTATCTGGATATGGGTGATCAAGTGGGAGCGCGCAGTTTGCTGGATGATGTTCTTAATGAGGGTGATGCTGCCCAGAAGCAACGTGCTGGAGCATTGCTCAAGCAACTGGGCTGAGAGTTAAAACAATCAGTGTTGGTGATCGCCATGCCCCTCCTCCGCTTGCGGGGGAGGGGTTTTTTATGCAGTCGCTCAGTCTTCGCGCCGCCGCAAATCCAGCGTGTGCGGGAAGTTCGGGTTGACTTCTTCGGCGGGCGCGATCATCGCTCCCGGCGTATGCCCATAAGGCCAGAACCGGGCAAAGCGCCGTGCTTCGGCTTCGTTGGCGTTGACCGGGAAAGTGTCGGGATTGCGCCCACCCGGATGCATCACGTGGTAGGTGCAACCGCCGATGGATCGCCGGTTCCAGGTATCCACCAGATCAAACACCAGCGGCGCGTGAACTGGAATGGTGGGATGCAGCGCCGACGGCGGCTGCCAGGCGCGGTAACGAACGCCGGCGACAAATTCGCCTGGAACACCGGTGGATCGTAGCGGTACCCGCCGCCCGTTGCAGGCCACGATATGCCGCTCGCCGATCATTCCGCTGATCTTGATCTGCATCCGTTCTACCGAAGAGTCTACATAACGGGCAGTGCCGCCCAAAGCCTGCTCCTCGCCCAAGACATGCCACGGCTCCAGCGCTTGCCGCAACTCCAGTTCGATGTCCTGTTGCACAATCGCGCCATAGTACGGAAAGCGGAACTCGAAGAACGGCAGGAACCAGTCGCTCTCAAACGGGAAACCGGCCTGATTCAACTCATCGGTCACACCCTTGAAGTCCTGCCAGACGTAATGTGGCAGCATGAACTGATCGTGAATCTGGGTGCCCCAGCGCACCAGCCGCCGATTGGGATACGGCTGCTTCCAGAACTGCGCCACCAGCGCCCGCAACAACAACATCTGCATCAGGCTCATCCGGGCGTGCGGCGGCATTTCAAAAGCGCGCATCTCCACCAGTCCCAGCCGCCCAGTGGCGCTGTCCGGCGAATACAGCTTATCAATGCAGAACTCGGCGCGGTGGGTGTTGCCGGTCAAATCCACCAGCAAATTGCGCAGCAGCCGGTCTACCAGCCACGGCTGCGGCACTTCGCCTGCGGGCATTTCCCGGAAGGCAATTTCCATTTCGTACAAGCTGTCGTTACGCGCCTCGTCCACCCGTGGCGCCTGGCTGGTCGGGCCGATGAACATGCCGGAAAACAGATAAGACAGGCTGGGATGGTGCTGCCAGTAGGTGATCAGGCTGCGGAGCAATTCAGGTCGCCGCAGAAAGGGGCTGTCACTCGGCGTGGCTCCGCCCAGGGTGACGTGATTGCCGCCGCCGGTGCCGGTATGGCGACCGTCCAGCATGAACTTCTCAGTGCCCAGCCGTGACTGCCGGGCATCCTCGTACAGCCCTTCGATGTTCTGTTTCAGCGACTGCCAGTCACCCACCGGATGAATGTTGACTTCGATCACGCCGGGGTCGGGAGTGACCGCGAATTTGCGCAGCCGCCAGTCCGATGGCGGGGCATAACCTTCCACCAGCACCGGCATTTTCAAGGCAGCGGCGGTCTGTTCGACGCAGGCCAGCAGGTCGAGATAGTGTTCCAGCCGCTCCAGGGGCGGCATGAACACATACAAATGGCCCTCGCGCGGCTCCACACACAGTGAAGTATGGATCA
>NZ_CBTK010000249.1 GCF_000531125.1 Candidatus Contendobacter odensis Run_B_J11
CTGGTATCGGTTAGCGGCGGAACAGGGACATACGGCTGCACAATGTGCTCTGGGTGTGAGATATGCGTGGGATCGTTGTGTTTCTCAGAATGATCAAGAAGTCATTCACTGGTTCCGGTTAGCAGCTAAACGGGTGGATGCGGCTGCCCAATCTAAGCTAGACGTGAAGTCTATGCGGGATTGTGGCATTTTTCAAGATAATCAAGTAACTATTAAATGGTTCCGATTCACAGCTGAACAGGGATATGCGGCTGCACAATATGCTCTGGGTATGATGTATGCGCGGGGTCATGGTGTTTCTCAGAATGATCAAGAAGCCGTTCACTGGTATCGGTTAGCGGCGGAACAGAGATATGTGGCTGCACAATATGCTCTTGGTGTGGTGTATGAGCAGGGTCGTGGTGTTTCTCAAAATGATCAAGAAGCCGTTCACTGGTATCGGTTAGCGGCGGAACAGAGATATGCGGCTGCACAATATGCTCTCGGTGTGGTGTATGAGCAGGGTCGTGATATTTCTCAAAATGATCAAGAAGCCGTTCACTGGTATCGGTTAGCGGCGGAACAGGGACATGCGGCTGCACAATATACTCTGGGTATGAGATATGCGCGGGGTCATGGTGTTTCTCAGAATGATCAAGAAGCCGTTTACTGGTATCGGTTAGCGGCGGAACAAGGACATGCGGCTGCACAATATGCTCTAGGTGTGAGATATGCGCGGGGTCATGGTGTTTCTCAGAATGATCAAGAAGCCGTTTACTGGTATTGGTCAGCGGCGGAACAAGGACATGCGGCTGCACAATATGTTCTCGGTATGAGGTATGAGCAGGGTCGTGGTGTTCCAAAAAATGATCGAAAAGCCGTTCACTGGTATCGGTTAGCAGCTCAACAGGGATATGCGGCTGCACAATATCCTTTCCTATTTTAGTAGCCGCCGTTGTTGACCCGCATATTTTGGCCGGTCAAGTTTGTAACGTACTCTATTTACAGTTCTGACCGAGGAGCCGGGTCAAACTCTGAGTTGTTGCTACGTCTTCATCCGAACTCAGCTAACTTAGGTTGCTGCTTCCTACACCAAAATTTGGGCAACCTCGCCAACCCAGTTGATTGCCACTGTTATCAATTACCGACCGACCGACCACACACCACCACCGCCAAAATCCCGACACTAGCAGCACAGCCCATGTTGCTAAACTACCGACTAGTACAAGTGCACCATGTGCCGGGTGTCTGTAGGAAATCTGGATATCAATGTTGTGGTGAACGGATGCCGAACACTTGGAGTGTTTTACCGCTGTGCAGCGACGTGATGAAATCGTCGAAGAAAACTGAACAGGTTTATCCACGAGGAGAAAAAGCAATGAATAGCCTGCGTTCCGACATCACGGTTGAAGTGCTCAACGAACGGGGCAGTGACTATTTGCCCGGCTATCTGGGTATTGTCATCCTCGATCTGGCTCCCCAAAGGCTGATCTGCCGGATGGAAGTCAAAAAATTACATATTGCCCCGAACTATTTCTTACATGCGGCCAGCGTGGTGGCCTTGGCGGATACGGCCTGTGGTTATGCCACCTTCGCCCATTTGCCCGAGGGGGCGGAGTCGTTCACGACCCTCGAACTGAAGAGCAATTTTCTGGGAACGGTCCAAGAGGGCGGGAGCGTCGGCTGCCTAGCGACCGCGCAACACCTCGGACGCACCACGCAGGTTTGGGATGCCGTCGTCACCGATGAAACCACGGGTCGTAAACTCGCACTCTTTCGCTGTACCCAGATGATTTTATGGAAAAAAACTAAAGGGATTTCCTAAATTTTTGGTCCTGTAAATTTTCCTGTGATGGCGGGGGTTGGTAGCGTCAGGCTAGGGCGTTGACTGAATCCAACCAATTGATCTAAATAGGTGATGTTCATTTTATCTGCCTGCCCCACAGTTCCGATCACAGGAAAATTTACAGGAGGAAATTTTTTGTAGCGACAACGGTGGGCTCACCGGTATTTCTTGACGAGGATTTATTGCTGCACGATGTTTTCAGTCGCTTTCTAAAATTCAACGTGCTGCGGTATTCATAGATAAACCACAGTCGCCGCAGACCAAGTGCGCGTCGGGCTTGGCCCACGCATTCTGGCCACACTTCGCACACGAGTATTTGATTTTTGACTGAGGTGCCGCCGCTCGTCCGCCTGCAGGCGATTGCCAACTCAGTTTGAAGCCGGTGGCCAGCAACCTTTGGGCGACACTTTCAAACCGCCCCTCCGAAACAATGTAGTGCGATACCCGTTGCCCGGTCCGTTTGCCCCCCGGAGCGCCGGTGTCCGAGGGCATCAACCCCAGGGCTTCC
>NZ_CBTK010000250.1 GCF_000531125.1 Candidatus Contendobacter odensis Run_B_J11
CTACACTCTTTCCCTACACGACGCTCTTCCGATCTCTGGCCGATTGCGCCGCCTGGCTCGACGCCTATCCGCAAGTCGCGGCGGTGGGCGTGAACTGCTCCGCCCCGCGCTACATTCCCGATCTGGTGCGCGCCATTCGCAGCGCCACCCAAAAGCCGATTGTGGTTTACCCGAACTCGGGGGAGGTCTACGACGCCGCTCGCCGCGATTGGCGCGGTTCTGGTTCCGGCGCGACTTTTGCCGAGCAGGCGCGGGAGTGGTACGCCTGCGGCGCTCGCATCATCGGCGGCTGCTGCCGCACCACTCCCGATCACATCCGGGCGCTGGCTGCTTGGGCGCGCGCGCTGCCGCCCTCTTCCAGCTCTGCTAGCGAAGCAAAGTAATCTCGATCAGCAGCATCGCTCAGGACATGGGCATCAGGCCGATCAACCGGCTCAGCCGGTCTACGATTCCGGCTACTTCAGCCATCGAGTAATCCCGCTGCTCGCTCAGGTGGCCCCACACCGGTCGGGGCCAACAGGGGTCCGTTGGGCGCCGGCCAACTACATGCAGGTGCAACTGTGGGACAACATTGCCGATGGCGGCGAAATTGATCTTGGTCGAGGGGGTTTGCTGGCGGATGAATCCGGCGATGCGGCTGCATTCCTGGAGTACCGGAATCTGAAGCGATTCGGGCAGTTCCAGAAACTCCAACGCTTCGGTTTCTGGAACCAGAATGAACCAGCTTACGACCGCATTTTTGTGTAGCAGCACATAACTGTGCCGGAGCCGACCCAGAATCCGACAGTCGGCTGCGAGCTGGGGGTGAATCAGGAACGGAGACATGTGTGTTAAACCTTCATCGCAACAATGAGTCCCATAATAATAACAAAAACAACAATATATTGCGTTCTTATTGAGAGTGTTTATAATTTAACAGCTTTATAAAATCTTCCACTCTTCGGAAGATGAGCGGTAATAGTTTCAGGACTTTCGCTTTCCGTCATTCCCGCGTCAGCGGGAATCCAGTAAATCGCTGAACAGATTGGATACCCGCATTCGCGGGTATGACGAATTTGCGGGTTTGGCGAAAGTCCTGAGTTTTTATCTTGAGACCAATGGAGTTAATGATGGCTAATATTCATCTCGTCGGCGGCGAAAAGGGCGGAGTTGGTAAATCCATGGTAGCGCGAGTTATTGCGCAATACCTGATTGATAAGGAAATTCCATTTCGAGGTTTTGATACGGATCGATCACACCGTTCACTCCTGCGCTTTTACTCGGACTATGCCGCGCCGGTAGCGATTGATCGTTACGAAAGTCTGGATACGATGGTGGAAACCGCTACCGAGAATCCAGAAATACGCATTCTGGTTGATCTCGCCGCCCAAACCCATGATCCATTGGTGAAATGGCTGGATGAATCCGGGGTGATGGAAATAGCAGACGAGTGGGGCATTGCTATCCGCTACTGGCATGTCATGGATTCCGGTAAGGACTCGGTGGACTTGCTTAAAAAGTTGCTGGATCGATTCGGTCCACGCCTTGGCTATATTCTCGTCCTGAACCAAATACACGGTGACCGCTTCGATTTATTTGAACGGTCTGGAGAAAAAGAGCGAGCGCTGGAATTGAACGCCAGGATCATTTCGATCAAGAAACTGCACGAAGCGGTAGTGATGAAGATTGATGCCAGCAATACCAGTTTCTGGGCGGCTAAGCATAAAGCAGAACAGGATGCCACGGGTTTGGGTCTGCTGGAAAGGCAGCGGGTCAAGATGTGGCTTAAGAATGCCTATGAACAGATTGATTCATTAAGCATTTAATCTCGGTTTATTACGCGGCTCATGGTTGAGCGCCTAATCATGAGCCGCTACTTTGATGATGCAGTTAATTTGCCTGGTTTCTGCACACTGTTTTTTTGATCTCAGGACTTTCACTTTTTGTCATTCCCGCGTAAGCGGGAATCCAGTAAGCCACTGAAAATATTAGATACCCGCTTTTGCAGGTATGATGAATTTAAGGGGCTTGGCGAAAGTCCTGGGTCTAATCCCTTGTTAAAGGCGCCATATTCAATAGCTAAACCCGCCTCTCAGCGCCGTAACCTCGACCAGTGGCGTTTACGCCATTTTTACACGATACCCACGTTTTTTTGCACCATTTTTTGATCTGTCTCCCTATGATCCATAGCATCTAAACTGTGTGTGGAGGTGCGCCATGGACGATCTATTTATGCTGGGCGTCATGCTAGGTTTTTTCCTGTTGATGACCTTTTTGATTGAACTCTGCGCCTGGCTAGCCCGGAGGCGCTGACTGCATTAGCCATCCACTCATGCTCCATCGCATCATCACTTAACGTGCGGAGGCGCCCGATGGACCTCGTTTATCTCGCTGGAATATCTCTATTTTTTATACTGATCACCGGCCTCGCGGTCGGCTGTGCAAAACTGGGAGGCGCACAATGACTTGGCTCTACATTCTCAGCGGCATCATCTCGGTCGGGTTGCTGATCTATCTCATTGTGGCCCTGCTCAAAGCAGAGGATTTATGATGACTCCACATGCTTGGTTGCTCCTCGGGATCTATCTGCTGGTTCTCCTGGCGCTGGTCAAACCGCTCGGTATTTATATCGCAGAGGTCATGGCTGGTCGTCCCATTCTGGCGTTGCGTCTCGGTGGTCCCATCGAATCGGCGATTTATCGCCTCTGCGGCGTCCGCAAGGACGAAGAGATGGGCTGGTTGCACTACGCGCTCGCCCTGCTGCTGTTCAATGGGTTGGGGGTGCTGGCGGTTTATGCGCTGCAACGGTTTCAACTCTGGCTGCCGCTGAATCCGCAGCAGTTCGCCAATGTCAGTCCTGATTCCGCGTTTAACACCGCCATCAGTTTTGTCACCAACACCAACTGGCAGGGTTACGCCGGCGAATCAACCATGAGCTATCTCACCCAGATGCTCACGCTGGCCGTACAAAATTTCCTGTCGGGGGCGACCGGCATCGTTGTCGTCATTGCGCTGATTCGTGGCTTTGCCCGCCACACCGTAAAGAGCATCGGCAATGCCTGGGTTGATTTGACGCGGATTACGTTTTATGTGCTGTTGCCGTTGTCGCTGCTATTCGCAGTGTTTCTGGTCAGCCAGGGCGTGATTCAGAATTTTTCCGCCTATCAGAATATGACGACCATAGACATTACCGCCTATGAAACACCGAAATTGGATGCCGCTGGTCAAGCCATCAAAGATGCCGAAGGCAATGCAGTAACCGAGCCTGTCGCTATTCAAACCCAGACTCTGGCGATGGGTCCGGTCGCTTCGCAGGAAGCCATTAAGATGTTCGGCACCAATGGCGGCGGCTTTTTTAACGCCAACTCGGCGCATCCCTTTGAAAATCCGTTGCCGCTCACCAACTTTTTCCAGATGCTGTCGATTTTTATCATTCCGGGGGCGCTGTGCTACACCTTTGGCCGCATGGTGGGCGACACCCGCCAGGGCTGGGCCGTACTCGCCGCCATGACCATCCTGTTTGTAGTCATGGCGGTTGCAACGATCACCTTCGAGCAGCAGGGCAATCCGCTGTTCGCCGCCGCCGGCGTCGATCAAACTGTCAGCGCGACCCAGGCCGGCGGCAATATGGAAGGTAAGGAGGCGCGTTTCGGCATCGCCGACTCTGGGCTATTCGCCACCATTACCACTGCGGCTTCCTGCGGCGCGGTGATTGCCATGCACGATTCGTTTACGCCGCTTGGCGGAATGATTCCGCTGGTGCTGATGCAATTGGGGGAAGTGGTGTTTGGCGGGGTCGGTTCCGGTCTCTATGGGATGCTGGTATTCGCAATCATGGCTGTCTTTATTGCTGGGTTGATGATTGGCCGCACCCCGGAATATCTGGGCAAGAAGATCGAATCCTTTGAAATGAAGATGGTTTCAATAGCGATTCTGGTGACACCGTTATTAGTGTTGGCCGGAACCGCTATTGCGGTGATGAGCGCCGACGGACGGGCTGGCATTCTTAATCCTGGGTCGCATGGTTTCTCGGAAATTCTCTACGCCTTCAGCTCTGCGGGCAACAATAACGGCAGCGCCTTCGCTGGACTCTCGGCGAATACGCCGTTTTATAACGTGATGCTGGCTATTGCGATGTGGTTTGGCCGCTTCGGCGTCATCGTGCCAGTGCTGGCTATCGCCGGTTCGCTGGCAGCGAAAAAGCGCATTGCGGTCACGGTGGGAACCATGCCCACTCACGGGCCGCTGTTCATCAGCTTGCTGATCGGCACGGTGCTGCTGGTGGGTCTGCTCAACTATGTCCCCGCGCTGGCCTTGGGGCCGGTAGTCGAGCATTTCATGCTGTGGACTGGGCACTGAAACCATTAACCCCCTCTCCCATGCGAAGAGGGTTGGGCTGAGGAAACACCTCAAACCAAAGATTGACACCGACAAAGATTAAAGTTGACAATAATCTTTTATAAAGTTGTCAATATGAGGTGTTTTCCGATGACTAGGGTACAGGTGCGCGGCGAAGCTGTAAGGCGATTCATTCTTGAGTGTGTGGAGAAACATCCGGCGGATATCACGAGTATTACGGCTGAAAAATTCAATATCAGCCGCCAGGCTGTGAATAAACATCTTCAAAAACTCATTGGCGAAGGTGTTCTTAATCAGAGCGGCAATACCAGAAGCCGTCGGTACCAATTAACGCCATTGATTGATTGGCGTAAATTATATTCGCTGGCTGAAATTTTGGAAGAGGATCGGATTTGGAGAGAAGATATTGCTATTCTGATCGGCCAAGCGCCTCAGAATATTTTGGATATTTGGCATTATGGATTTACCGAAATGTTTAATAATGTCATTGATCATTCTGAGGGTACCTGGGTTAGTATTAACCTGAATAAAACGGCAGTTGCCACCGAAATCGCAATCTACGATAACGGTGTTGGCATTTTCAAGAAAATACAAATGGCTCTGGATTTAATGGATGAGCGCCATGCAGTGCTGGAACTGGCTAAAGGAAAACTGACGACTGATCCAGCACGTCACACTGGAGAAGGAATTTTCTTTGCTTCCCGGATGTTTGACCATTTTGGAGTCATGTCCGGGGGAGTCTATTTTTCGCACCGATTTGACGATAAAGAGGATTGGATCATGGAAAGAGAGCAATTTTCGTCTGGAACCTCGGTGTGGATGAAGCTTAATAATGACACGACTAGAACCACCAAAAAAGTTTTTGATGAATTCAGTTCAGGGAATGACTATGGATTTACCAAAACCGTGGTTCCGGTAAAGCTGGCGCAATACGGCGATGAGCATCTGGTGTCTCGTTCTCAGGCCAAGCGGCTGTTATCCAGAATTGACCGGTTTGAGACGGTGCTGTTCGATTTTCATGGGGTGGAATCCATAGGCCAGTCTTTTGCAGATGAAATTTTCCGAGTCTTTGCGGAACAACACCCGACCATGAAACTGTTGGGGATCAAGGCAAATTCAGCAGTTAAAAAAATGATCAATCGCGCCCGGAGCAATTTGGATCTCTGAACGACGATCCCTGATTTTTGAGAGAGGATGAAAGAAACCATGTCGCACCCAACGCTTTCCATGTTTGATCCAGCGCTGGCGAAACCCGCCGTCGTTGACGCCTTCAAAAAACTGGACCCGCGTATTCAATGGCGTAACCCGGTGATGTCCGTGGTTTACATCGGCAGCATTCTGACCACGGTGCTGTGGGTGCAAGCCTTGGACGGCCATGGCGAAGCGCCCGCCGGCTTTATCCTCGCCGTCGCGCTGTGGCTGTGGTTTACCGTGCTGTTCGCCAATTTCGCCGAAGCACTAGCCGAAGGCCGCAGCAAGGCTCAGGCGGCATCGCTGCGCGGGGCCAAAAAAATCGTAGTCGCCAAAAAACTGTGGGAACCGCGCTACGGTTCGCCAGTGGATTTAATCGCCGGATCTGAGTTGCGGCGCGGCGATGTGGTGTTGATTGAAGCCGGTGACATGATTCCGGCGGACGGCGAAGTGATTGAGGGCGTGGCTTCGGTCAATGAAAGCGCCATTACCGGCGAATCCGCCCCGGTGATCCGTGAATCCGGCGGCGATTTCAGCGCGGTCACCGGCGGCACCAGCGTGTTGTCCGACTGGATCGTGGTGCGGGTGACGGTGAATCCCGGCGAGGCGTTTCTCGACCGAATGATCGCGATGGTGGAAGGGGCCAAGCGCCAGAAGACGCCTAATGAAATCGCATTGACGATTCTGTTAGTGGCGCTGACCATTATTTTCCTGGTCGTGACGGTGACCCTGCTGCCGTTTTCGCTGTTCAGCGTGGAGGCGGCGAAAGCGGGTTCGCCGGTTTCCATCACCGTGCTGATCGCGCTGCTGGTCTGCCTGATTCCGACCACGATAGCAGGCTTGCTGTCAGCGATTGGCGTGGCGGGGATGAGCCGGATGATGCAGGCCAATGTGATCGCGACTTCCGGTCGTGCGGTCGAGGCGGCAGGCGATGTAGACGTATTGCTGCTCGACAAGACCGGCACCATTACGCTTGGCAATCGCCAAGCCTTTGCGTTTCTACCCGCCCCCGGCATTCTCGAAGTAGAACTGGCCGATGCCGCGCAACTGGCGTCCTTGGCCGATGAAACCCCGGAAGGGCGCAGCGTGGTCATTCTCGCCAAGCAGCGTTTTAATTTGCGGGAACGGGATATTCACGCGCTTGGAGCGACCTTTATCCACTTTTCGGCGCAAACCCGGATGAGCGGCGTCAATCTGGATGGTCGGCAGATTCGCAAAGGTTCAGCGGAAGCAATTCGCCAACTGGTCGAAGCGGCGGGCGGTCATTTCCCGGAGCCGGTGGCGCGGGCGGTGGACGATGTGGCTCGTCGGGGCAGTACGCCCTTGGTGGTAGCCGACAGCGCGAAAGTGTTTGGCGTGATCGAACTCAAGGACATTGTGAAGGGCGGGATCAAGGAGCGTTTCGCCGAACTGCGGCGGATGGGGATCAAGACGGTGATGATCACCGGCGACAACCGGCTGACTGCCGCCGCCATCGCCGCCGAAGCCGGAGTGGACGATTTTCTGGCTGAAGCGACGCCGGAGGCAAAATTGGCGCTGATTCGCCAGCATCAGGCCGAAGGGCGGCTGGTAGCGATGACTGGAGACGGCACCAATGACGCTCCGGCGCTGGCGCAAGCCGACGTGGCGGTGGCGATGAACACCGGCACTCAGGCGGCGAAGGAAGCCGGCAATATGGTGGATTTGGACTCCAATCCTACCAAGCTGATCGAGATCGTCGAGACCGGTAAGCAGATGTTGATGACCCGGGGTGCCCTGACGACGTTCTCGATGGCAAACGACATTGCTAAGTACGCTGCGATTATCCCGGCGGCTTTTGTTACTACCTATCCACAACTCAACGCACTCAACGTGATGAGATTGACTTCGCCGGAGAGCGCGATTATCTCGGCGGTGATCTTTAACGCAATCATCATCGTGTTTCTGATTCCGCTCGCATTAAGGGGCATAAAATATCAACCTCTAGGGGCAGCAGCCTTGCTGCGTAAGAACTTGCTGATTTATGGATTGGGGGGAATTATTACGCCTTTTATTGGCATCAAGGCCATTGACTTGATGTTGTCTACTCTGGGTTTGGTTTAGAGTGAATTTTTTTAGTGGGTGTCTCGAAGAAAAAACTTTCTTTGAGACACATTTTTAATGCAAATATGTGTTTATGTGCCTTTCTGCAATTAAGTCGAATCTTGATCATTAAGTACTAATTTACACCAAAATACGAGTTGCTCAACACTGAGATTTGATTTCATGGTATTCACTTGAAACGCTAAAAGTTGAACATTATCTTTGCTGTACCCTTGTTTTGGATCAATTCGATCAATGCTGGCGTTTGTAGAGATGTGGCCTGATCCTTTAATAAAAGTGAGAGGAATCCTGCTGATTGCGCATAGACCTCTCTGTGATTCCAATAGTAATTGCAAGAAATCCCTATCAATGTCATATACTATCTTGTGCTTTCGTGCTCTTTGTCGCATAGCACGAGCGATATACGCCAAGTGATAATCAATGCCTCCAGCATGATGCCGTTTCTTTTGATTGCGTGAACTTCTTTCACGGAAACATGACCGGCATTCGGAACTTAAATTACCATTTTTCTTTTGGTAAAAGTGTTCAGCGTTTGGTGGCAGCGCGTCACCGCATGTGTTGCAAGGTCGTAGACCCTCGATATTTTTTTTGCGCATTTGAGTTGTCCCACTTGGAACCTGAATTTGGAACTTTCTTTATCTGAAGCTTGGAGATTATAATGAAAACCCTGATTCGCCCCGCGTTAAGCCTGTTCATCCTGCTGACCATCATCACCGGCCTGATTTATCCGCTGGCAGTGACCGGCATCGGCCAAGCCCTGTTTCCGGCGCAAGCGGCGGGCAGCCTGATCCAGCGCGACGGCAAAGTGATCGGTTCGCGGCTGATCGGCCAGAACTTCACCGATCCGAAATACTTCTGGGGCCGACCGTCGGCGACCGGACCCTATCCGTATAATGCGGCGGCTTCCAGCGGTTCCAATCTGGGGCCGCTGAATCCAGCGTTGCATGACGCGGTGGCAGGTCGGGTCAAGGCGTTACGCGAAGCCGATCCGGGCAATAGCGCGCCGGTGCCGGTGGATTTGGTCACCACTTCGGCCAGCGGTCTTGATCCGCAGATCAGCCCGGCGGCTGCCGCGTATCAGGCGGCGCGAGTGGCGCGGGTGCGCGGCTTGAAACTGGACGCGGTGCAAACTTTAGTGGCGCAGCACACCGAAGATCGGCAGTGGGGCGTTTTTGGCGAACCGCGAGTGAAGGTGCTGGAACTCAATCTGGCGCTGGATGGTTTGCAACCCAAGCCATAGAGTTAGGACGACTAATCGTCGCCAGTGGTGTTTGAGGTTGACCCTAGCGACCAGCCCTTTCAAGGTGCTCAGTTGATGGTTGACGTAACCGCCTGATTCTCTGTTACCCGACTCGGCCTAACATCGGGTTTGGCTAAGAAGAGGGTTCGAGGTTAAATTCAACTTATTGATTTTCAATGTTGTATTTTTACACCTTGAAAGGGCTGACCCTAGCGACTTCTCTGTTCTTTCACGGCATCAGACCATGGAGTCTAAAGCTAATGAGTAAGCTTGAAGTTCGCGAGCGGTTCTTGCTTTCAGCGGTCGGCCTGATGTTTGCGCTGATCCTCTCGGGCGGACTGTCCCATGCGCAGTCCGACATCCATATCCTCGGCCAACCGGGATTGCCCAATCTGGGCCAACAGGACCTGCCCAATCTGGGCCAGCAGATTACGCCGCTAGCGCCCCCCGGTTCCCGGTTCGTACCGATGAACCCCGATCTGCCTGACAATCCCGCCTGGCTGGCCGGGCAAGCGGTCACCACCGTGGTGAGTCCGGATCAAAAGACCCTGCTGGTTCTGACCAGCGGCTACAACCGTGTCTTCAATACCGACAGCCAGGCGCCGGAGGCCCAGGACTCGAATGAGTACGTGTTCATCTACGACATTTCGACACCTGCGCCGATCAAGAAGCAAGTCGTGCAGATCCCCAATACCTACAACGGGATTGCCTTCGATCCATCCGGCTGGGCTTTTTACGTGGCCGGCGGCCAGGATGATAAGATCCACATCATTACTCGGAGCGCCACCGGAACTTGGGGGGAACAGCCCGGAAATTTCCTGGCCTTGGGCCACAGCAAGGGCCTTGGCCTCGGCCTTGACGTGCCGCCTGACAGCCCGCTGGTCGAGGTCAACACCCAAGTTGCCGTGAAGCCTTGCGCCGCCGGCGTGGCGATTTCAAAGGATGGCCAGACGCTGGTGGTGGCGAATTACTACAACGACTCGATCACGGTGTTCACCGGAGGCTACGGCAACTGGTCACCGGGAACCGAACTCGACCTGCGCCCCGGCAAAAGCGACGCCGCCCAGGCGGGCACGCCGGGCGGTGAATATCCGTTTTGGGTGGTCGTGAAGGGTAACGGACCGACCGCGACCGCGTATGTGTCCAGCATTCGCGACCGCGAGATCGTGGTGGTGGATCTGAGCGGGGGGGTGCCGACGGTCACGGCCCGGATCCCCGTGAAAGGCCAACCGAACAAGATGACGCTGAACAAGGCCCAGTCGCTCCTGTACGTCGTCGAAGACCAGTCGGATACGGTTGATGTGATCGACACTGCAACCCACGCGATCCTCGAAACCATCCCGGTCATGCCCGCGTCGGTGTTGCCTCCCGCGCTGGCGCGCTACACCGGCGCAAACCCCAATAGCGCGACGCTCTCGCCGGACGAAAAGCAACTCTATGTGACGAATGGCAATCTGAATTTCATCGCGGTGGTGGAACTCGGCGGAACCGGTGGCGGCGGCCAGGTCGTGGGTCTCATTCCGACCGGCTGGTACCCAAACTCGGTGAGCTTCAGCGCCAATGGCAAGTCGTCGATGGTTTACGTGGTCAACGGCAAGTCGCCGACGGGTTCAAATCCCGGCTGGTGCTATGGCTCCGGCCCGCCGACGCACGAAAATTGCTGGGCGGCGAACCAGTACAATCCCCAGTTGATTAAAGCCGGCCTCCAGAGCTTCCCGCTCCCCGACATGGGGCAGCTCACGACGCTGACGGCGCAGGTCGCCACCAACAACCGGTTCTCCAGCACCGTGAGCGTCGACGACGCTGCGGTCATGGCGGCGGTGCGTCAGGGCGTCAAACACGTGATCTACATTATCAAGGAAAACCGGACTTACGACCAGATTCTGGGTGATCTGGAAATCGGCAACGGCGATCCCGATTTGGCCGAGTTTGGCGAGGCGCTCACGCCGAACCAGCATAACCTGGCGCGAACCTTCGTCACGCTCGACAACTTCTACGCCACCGCCGAAACCAGCAATGACGGCTGGCCGTGGAGTACTTCGGCTCGCGCCCCCGACGTGATCGAACGCCAATTCCCGGTGGCCTACGCGGGACGCGGCCTCAGCTTGGATTCGGAGGGCACGAATCGTAGTGTGAATGTGGCCCTTCCGACGGTCAAAGCGCGTCAGGCCGCCAATCCTCTGACGCCGGACGATCCGGATCTGTTGCCGGGCCAAACCGATGTGGCTGCGCCGGATGGGCCGGACAACGAAGTGAATACCGGCTATTTGTGGGACGCTGCGCTGCGGGCGAAGCTCACGGTTCGCAACTACGGTTTTTTTGTGGATTTGACCCGCTATGCCTTCCCCCAAGACTCCGCCTACAGCATTCCGCTGCTGAAAAATCCGGCCGCAACCCGCACCACTGTGGCTTACCCATCGAGCGCGTCCCTCGCCCCGCACACCGATCCGTACTTTCGCGGTTTCGACAATACGTTTCCAGATTATTACCGTTACAAGGAGTGGGAACGAGAGTTCGATACCCAATACGCCAGTGGCGGTCTGCCTTCGTTGAGCCTGGTTCGCCTCATGCACGATCACACCGGAAACTTCGATACCGCGATTGACGGCGTGAATACCCCGGAGCTACAGCAAGCCGATAACGATTACGCGGTTGGCTTGCTGATTGAGAAAATTGCAAACAGCAGGTACGCGAACGACACGCTGATCTTTGTCATTGAAGACGACGCGCAGGATGGCGGCGACCATGTCGATTCGCACCGCACGATAGCGTTCGTAGCGGGCGCCTACGTGAAGCGAGGCGCGGTAGTCTCCTCGCAGTACAACACCATCAACTTCTTGCGCACGATTGAAGAGGTTCTGGGCCTTCCGCCGATGAACCTGAACGACGCGCTCGCCACGCCCATGGCCGACCTTTTCCAGACAACGCCGAGTCCGTGGAGCTTTAGCGCCGTTCCCTCGGCGTTTCTCTACAATACGCAACTGCCCCTGCCGCCCAAGGAGGACAATCTGGCTGTGCCAAAGCCCACGCACGATGCGGAGTACTGGGCGCAAGTCACCAAGGGAATGGATTTTTCGGTGGAAGATCGCTTCGATTTCGCGACTTACAACCGCATTCTCTGGAAAGGGCTGATGGGCGACAAGCCTTATCCCGCTGCGCCGACCCGGATGAACCTGCGCCGGAAATGAATCAGAGAGCGACCCAGTGAGCGAACCGACCTCATCTGCTGCTCCCGTAGTCCGCCATTTCCGCCAGATTCTGCTCTGGCCGTTGCGGGTGATCCCCGGCCAGGCGGAAGGAACCCATATCTCCAGATACTGGGAACTGCTGGAAGCGTTAGGCGAACAATGTCCGTGGCGGGAGGTCGCGGATGAATTCGGCGATCCCGCCGATTTCAAAGAGCGGCACTACAAGGAGTTCATCACTTTTCTGCCTTATGTCCAACGCTTCCTGTATGGCGAGGGCATGGGCCGTGAAGGCTTGACCGGCTACGGCAACTCACCGATTCGGGTTTTCCGCCGCCAAGGCATTGAGCGAATGCGAGTCGTTTTTGACGATCAACTGCCGCCGGTGGTGTTTGAGGTCGCCCATATTGACCTCTATTTCTTCTACGACATTGACATCATCATCCTGGCGGTGGAGTTCTTCGCCAACGACCTGTCATTGCCGCTGGCCCAGGAGGCGCTGTTCAAGCTGGGACGCGCTTATCCAGGATTTTGGGAGGCCAACGGGCAGGGCGGGCAGTGTCCGAGCCGGGTGGAGTGGTTGTCGGCGACCGGCGATACGCTGGCGGTTTCCGACTATGAGGATCGGCAGCAATACCTTCCGTTCGTCTGTCGGCATCGCTCCCCCAACGTCGCTGCCCACTGGGAATATCTGCTGCGGCCACTGGCTCTGTACCATTCCGATAATGAAGGCGTGATGCAGTATCGGCAGGTTGAATATCACCGGATGCCGCTGCTGGCCTACCTCAGCTTCGACGATCCACACGCTCTGACCCGTGGCGATTTCGCCCGCTTGGCGCTCATTACCAAGGCAGGACCTTCTGACACTCTGCCTTACTCCGAGCGGGAACTGACTCATTTCGAGCATCAGTATTGCTACGACAAATTCTGGGACCCCGCCAATCCGGCGTTCAGCAGCCGCTATCTATGCTGCGGCCATGCTTTCGTGATGGTGGGCAAGGCCAGCGAGCGCTTCTTCACCGATCCGGAAGCCGGTCTGCTGGGCCAGTTTCGCCACCAGTATTTTCTGGTCAATCTGATCGCTCACTTCCACAAAGCGACCTTGATGCTGTTTTCAGAATGGCTGGCGGCGGCGATCAGCCAGCTCGATATTCGCGACGTGGATTCGGTCAAATTTTTCAAGCGGGAAATTCGCCGGGTCATGGAAACCTTCCTGCGATTCACTCATCGCTACTGGTTTCATGAGGTGTCGAATCAGGCCCAAGTCAAGGATTTGTTTCGGATGTTGACCGGCCATCTCGACACCGACCGGATTTACCAGGATGTCAGCGTGGCGGTGAAGGACATGAATCAATATCTGGACAGCGACAGCTTGCGGCGGCAGGCCAATACGGTGGTGCGGCTGACCGTGGTGACCACGCTGGGATTGATCGCCACCGTCTCGACTGGCTTTCTGGGCATGAACATCTTCGACGAAACCAGCAATCCGGTTTGGGTCAAGCTGTTGATTTTTGTAGCGGTACTCATTCCCAGTATTCTGCTGGTCAACTATGCAGTCGCCAAAGCCAAATTCCTTTCCGACTTTCTGGAAGCTCTGGCCGACGAGCGGCTGGCCTGGTGGGACCGCACCAAGGTATTGCTCAGGATTTGGTGGAAGCCCCGCCGCAAAACCTGAGACTGCTTAAGGCATCCTGCCCCGGTTTCCAACCGGCGCTTTGCAAATCGGCAGGAAGCCCATTCCACGTCAACTGACGATGACCGGCCCCTTTATGAAAGGAAAAATTTAATGGCCGATAGCCTCCGTCCCGATCCCGATCAGTTGCTCAACCGGATCAAGGAGGACGAGGCGCGTTCCCGGCGCGGCAAGCTGAAAATCTTTTTCGGCGCGTCAGCGGGCGTCGGTAAAACCTACGCGATGTTGCAGGCTGCCCGCCAGTTGCGCGAGCAAGGTTTGGATGTCGTCGTTGGACTGGCGGAGACGCATGGCCGCAAGGAAACCGCCGCATTGCTTGAGGGCATCGAACTCCTGCCCCGCAAGGAAATTCCGCATCGGGATCGAGTCCTGTGGGAGTTCGATCTCGACGGAGCCTTGACGCGGCGACCGGCGTTAGTCTTGGTGGATGAACTGGCGCACAGCAACGCGCCCGGTTGCCGTCACCCCAAACGCTGGCAGGATGTTGAGGAGCTGCTCGACGCTGGTATTGACGTTTTCACCACGATCAACGTCCAGCATTTGGAGAGCCTCAACGACATTGTTGGTGGTCTCACCGGTATCCGGGTGTGGGAAACGGTGCCGGATCGGGTATTCGATGTCGCTGACGAAGTGGTGCTGGTGGATTTGCCGCCGGATGATTTGTTGCAGCGGCTCAAGGAAGGCAAGGTCTATCTGCCGGATCAGGCCGAACGCGCCATTGAGAATTTCTTCCGCAAAGGCAATCTGATTGCCCTGCGGGAACTGGCGCTGCGGCGCACCGCCGATCAGGTGGACGACGAGATGCAGAGCTACCGGCAGCAGGCCGGCGGCTCGGCGCGGTCTACCCGTGAGGCGCTGCTGGTATGCGTTGGCCCAGAACCCGGCGCGGATACGCTGGTGCGCGCCGCCAGTCGGCTGGCGGGCAAGCTGGATTGCGAATGGCACGCCCTGTATGTTGAAACCCCCGCTTTGCAACGCTTGGCAGAAACTCGTCGCCAAGCCATTCTGAATATCCTCAAACTCGCCCAGGATCTCGGCGCACACACCGCCACCTTGGCGGCTACCGATGCGCCACTGGCGGTGGTGGAATACGCCCGTCAACACCGACTGGCGCAACTGGTAGTGGGGCGGAGCCGATCCGGCTGCTGGTGGCAATGGCAACAACCGTTCGCTGCACAGCTTGCCCGGCTGGCTCCCGATCTCGATTTATTGGTGACGGCCCAGAATGACGCCCCGCGTCGCGCTGTTCGTCAGGAGAGCGCAACCCGTGACGCCGATCAAAATCATTCGGCGTTTGTGCTGCATGGCTACCTCGCGGCGTTGGTGTTCTGTCTGGGTACCGCGCTGCTGGCTACACCGCTGTTGCCCTACTTTGATCGGGCCAACATTGTCATGCTGTTTTTATTGGCCGTAGTGGGCACCGCCGTGCGCTACGGTCGTGGCCCAGCGGTGCTGGCCGCAATCGCCAATGTCGCCGCCTTCGATGTGTTTTTCGTCGAGCCGCGTTTTTCTTTTGCGATTCACGACTGGCAATATCTGCTGACCTTCCTGGTGATGCTGATCGTCGGTCTGATCGTCGGCCAGCTCACCGCCCGCTTCCGCTATCAGGCTTACGTCGCCAGCGCCCGCGAACAACGCACCCGCCATCTCTATGAAATGGCCCGCGAATTGTCCGGGGCGCTAGTGGTGGATCAAGTGGTGGAAATTGGCGAGCGCTGCGTTGAAGCCAGTTTCCGGATCAAGGCGCGGCTGCTGCTGCCCGATGAGCATGACCGCCTGCCGCCGCCGCCGGTGCGCCCCGGTCGGCCTAAAGCGGATATGTCTATCGCCCAATGGTGTTTCGACCGCAATGCTCCGGCGGGCATCGGCACTGACACGTTGCCCGCCGCTTCCCGCCTGTATTTGCCACTCAAAGCGCCGATGCGCACCCGTGGGGTGCTGATGATTGCGCCGGAACAGCCGCGCTGGTTGCTGATCCCGGAACAGCGCCGCCTGCTGGACACCTTCGCCGCCCTGATCGCGATTGCGCTGGAGCGGGTGCATTTCGTCACGGTTGCCCGCGATACGCTGGTAAAAATGGAAGCGGAGCGGCAGCGTAATTCGCTGCTGGCGGCGCTGTCGCACGATTTGCGCACCCCGTTGACTGCGCTGATCGGGCTGGCGGAAACGCTGGCGCTGGAACTGACCGCCGAGCAATCGCCGCATTCGGAACCGCTGACCGCGATCCATCAGCAGGCGGTGCGGATGTCGCTGCTGGTCAACAATCTGCTGGATATGGCGAAGCTGCAAGCAGGCGGGGTGCGATTGCGCAAGGACTGGCAGTCATTGGAAGAATTGGTCGGCGCGGCGGTGCGCACTCTGGAACAGGCGTTGCGGTCTCACCCGCTGCGGCTGGAACTCGATCCGATGCTGCCGCTGGTCAACTGCGATGCGGTGCTGATCGAGCGGGTGCTGGCGAATCTGTTGGAGAACGCCACCAAATACACGCCGCCCGGAACCGTGATCGGCGTGACCGCATCCACCGAAGCCGACCGGCTGATCGTCGAAGTTTGGGACGAAGGGCCGGGTCTGCCCACCGGGCGGGAACAGGTTTTATTCGAGAAATTTACCCGTGGTCATCCTGAATCGGCGGCGCCGGGGGTCGGCTTGGGTTTGGCAATCTGCCGGTTGATTGTCGAGGCGCACGGCGGGGAAATTCGCGCCGAGAACCGGGCCAGCGGCGGCGCTAGTTTTGTCTTTACCCTGCCGCTGGAAACGCCGCCACCGGTTGAAGAAACCGAGGATGCCCCGGAGTCCCCATGAATGCCATGCTCGAAACGCAGCTAACCATTTTGATCGTCGAGGACGAACAAGCGATCCGCCGTTTTGTGCGCGCCGCGCTGGAGTCCGAAGGTCATCGAGTGCATGAAGCCGATACTTTGCAACGTGGTCTGCTCGAAGCGGGCACTCGCAAGCCGGATGTGGTCATTCTCGATCTTGGCTTGCCCGACGGCGACGGCGTGGTTTTTATCCGTGATCTGCGAGCCTGGAGCGTCATCCCGATTCTGGTGCTGTCGGCGCGATCTGAAGAATACGACAAGGTGGCCGCGCTGGATGCGGGCGCTGATGATTACCTGAGCAAACCGTTTGGGGTGGCGGAATTGCTGGCGCGAATGCGGGCGGTGTGTCGGCGGCATTCCCGCGATGCGGTGGGTGCTACCGTCGTCACGTTCGGCGAAGTCAGCGTGGATTTGGAGCGTCGGCAGGTGTTGCGCAATGACCAACCCATCCATCTCACCCTGATTGAGTTCCGCTTGCTGGCGGCATTGATCAGCAAACCCGGCAAGGTGCTGACTCATCGGCAATTACTGCGGGAAGTCTGGGGGCCGGCCTATGTGGAACGCGGCCACTATCTGCGCATTTACATGGGCCATCTGCGCCAGAAGCTGGAAGCCAATCCGGCGCGGCCCCGCTACTTTCTCACCGAGACGGGTATTGGTTACCGCTTTTGCCTGAGCTGATGCCTCAACCTGAGGTAGCACGGACCTCCTGTCTGTAGTGTGCAGGACTTTCGCTAGCCCCATAAATTCGTCATACCCGCGAAAGCGGGTATCCAATCTTTTCAGCGAGTTACTGGATTCCCGCCTACGCGGGAATGACGGAAAGCGAAAGTCCTGGTGTGGATAAACGCCGACACCGGCAGGATAGCCTGCGCAAGTTGCAGTCCATCTCCCGCAATTTTTACACGATTTTTACACGGCGCTCCGCCATTTTTACGGCTTCTTTACGGCTCTTCGGGTAGAAACTCAAGGTTTCACAAATCTACCGCGAGCATCGTGAGGAACCCGGCCATGCCCCGCCAACTGCAAGACCAATCCACTGAGAATCTGATTCGCCGTACTGAGGCCGCCCAGGATGAGGCGGCGCTCAAGGATGTGCTGGTCGAAACCCTGACCCTGCTGGCGATTGTTCGGGAGGATATTCGGACGCTTGCTCATCGCATCAGGGCATTGGAGGAATCCGCGCCCGATCAAGCGGCACTGGAAGAGACGCGAGCCGATATTGACCAGTTATTGAATCTCGCCGCAGGAACCACATACGAGCGGTTCGCTCTGGCCGCACGGCGCTATGTCTACGATGAAAACTGGCAAGAAGCAGATACCACTCTGGCCGCATTTCGCGAGCCAGGTGAATTGCGCGACTTGGCACTGCGGATCGGGGTGGAACGAGCTGTCGTGTTATCTGCCGCCATTTGAGATAAGTCACTATTTTAATTGGGTATCGGAAAACAAGTGTTTGGCGACAGGGATAGCCATCAGGCATTCGTGCAGTTTTGAAGCCCTGAAAAACTTGTGCGGAAAACCCTGTCGGAAAGGCAAATAGTCGGAAACTGTGCGGGTACAGGTTTTCCGGTTGCTCAGTGGCGGCTGATGACACGACTGCTTGTTCTATCCCAAAACGGCGGGCGGCGCACTGATGAACATCATCATCATCATCCTGACCGTGGCTATCGGCTCCACCATGGCCGCCGACAAGTTCCTGAACTGGGATACAATTCTGATCGTCGTGCTTGGGTTGCTGGCGTTCCTGTTTGGCACCGCTTCTGGCGTGGTCACCGCCAAGATCATGAACTTGTTCCTGAAGGTCAAGATCAATCCGTTGATTGGATCCGCCGGGATCGCGTCGGTTCCCATTGCTGCCCGGGTTTCCCACATCGTCGCCAATCAGGAAAATCCGCACAACCATCTAATCTTCCACGCCATGGGTCCCAATCTGGCTGGCGTGTTTGGAACCGCTATTTCGGGGGGAATCATGCTGGCGCTGCTGGGCGTCAACTGAAGTCTCCATAAGCCGCTGCAAAAAAGCACGGCCCCGGTAGATTATCGCTACCGGGGCCGTGTTCATTCCTGTTTACCTTACCGCAACCGGTATTGGCTATCAATTCTGTCCGATCTGACCTCAAGCGCCTTGCCGTAATGTTGCCACGCCGCCATGCCGCCCCCGACCCAAACGCCTCATCCGCCCCAAAATCCGTCATCACCCGTTGCATGGGCAGTGAACTCTCTCGGCACTTCAAGCCCGGCCACCGCGCTAAACGGCCGCTCCATCCCGCTGCCGTTGCGCCAGAGCGGTTCCCTCACTTCGATCCGACCCAAGGGGCCGTACCAATACCGTTTTTTTTACCGCCCGCTGGCCACTCCGACTCCGCCGGTGCGAACACCGCCGGCTTTTGCGCGCCGCGTTCGGCCCACACCGTCAGCGCTTCGTTACCCATCTGACGCCACTCTTCAATCATCCGCTGCTTTTCAAGCCTAAGCGAAATTTATCATTAGTAATTTTATGGTTTTTGTGATATAGTTCGCCTGAAGATAAAAGCCGAACCTGCTGTAAGGCAGAGACGGAAAGTCGCGGATCCTGGAACGATTTCAGGAAAGCCGGACTGCCGGAAGTGATCCACGTCAGGGTCACAAGGGTAGTCTGGCTTTTTTATTGGCGCTAGCGCGCTCTACCATCGCTGGGGGTTTGTGCCTGCCAGCGACCCAAGAGGAGATCGCTTTGGGCCGGCAGGAAAGCCGCCTGTTTGAAAATACCGGATTCAGACCCACCCGAATCCAACCAGATCGGAGTCGGTCAGGATCAAATGTGTCGAGGTGTGCCATGTTGACTTATGAAGATTGCGTAGGATTAACGGGTTTGGAAGAAGAGGAAATCGAAGCCATTGCTCAGCACGAGCATCTCCCGGAAATTGTTGCCGCCGAAATGGGCTGCTGTCTGGTGGGAAAACTTGGCGGCGAATTACAAATAATGCAGATCATCCGCGACGATATCGAAGCAGCCAATGATCATCACCACCCGGAGGAGGCGTTGCACTGGAAGCAGGTGCTGACGCACTTTAGCCAAATCCATCACTTGCCGGAATGCGAAGCGGCTTAGAGTCTGGGGTATCCGCTGCCGGCGATCTATCTCTCAGGCCGCGCCCAGATAGTGCCAGGCGCGGGCCTTGAACAGGCAATAGACTGTGTCGCCTTCCGCCAGGCGCAAGTCGTGAACCGCTTTGACGGTGATTTCTGCCAGGATCGGCACGCCAATATCCACTTCTGCCACGATGCGGTCCGCAACGCGCCGTAGATCAAGAATGCGGCCCGGCACCTGATTTTGAATGGTAATTTCAGTCACAGGCTGACGCGCCAAAGCAACATCGGTGGCGCGCAGCGCGATCCAGGTCGGCGTACCCAGCGGCAGGGCGGACAGTGGCAGATGCAATTCATGATAATCGTAATGCACCGTGGTGCAGCCGATGTCCGGTTCGTGCCGACTGACCGTCACCTGCAACACATTTTCCAGCCCCAGCGAGCGCGCCAGTCCAAGAATATGGTCTTGGCGGATCACCTCCAAGAACGGTCCCTGACCCAGAATGCGGCCCTGTTCCATCACCGCCAGATGCGGAGTCAGATACAGGATTTCATTAATCGCGTGGCTGACATAAAGCATCGGCAGGCGCAATTCATCGCGCACCCGGCGCAGGAACGGCAGAATCTGTTGCTTGCGGCCCTCGTCCAGCGCGGCCAGCGGTTCATCCAGCAACAGCAGGCGAGGTGATGCGAGCAGAGTACGACCCAGCGCTACACGCTGCCGTTCGCCGCCGGACAGGTGGCGCGGGCGGCGCTGCAACAGGTGGCTGATGTCCAGCAGGTCGAGAATTTGCGCCAAGGTGAAACGCCGTTGCTTCGGCGACAGCCGCTTGAAACCGTAGAGCAGGTTGTGTTCGACCGACAGATGCGGGAACAACTGGCTGTCCTGAAACACCAGCCCGACTCGGCGGTGATGGGGCGGCAGATGGATGCCACGTTGAGCATCGAACAGGACTTCCCCGTTGAGGGTGATGTGCCCGGTTTGTGGGCGCGCTAAACCGGCGATGGCTCGAAGCAGAGTGCTTTTACCGCAACCGGAGGGACCAAACAGCCCAGTGACCGGTTGATCGAGTGTCAGCGGGCCTTGCAGGGTGAACGGGCCTTGTCGTAATTCGAGATTCAGATCGAGCATGGCACTGAGGGTCAATCAATATCCGCGTACAACTCATCCATCGGCAATAGAAATTTTACCGAACGCAACTCTACGGTGCCGTGGGTGTAAATAGAAATCTGCCAGTCATCCATACGCCGATAAATCTCGATATGTTTCGCTTCCTGAGAGACCAGCACGTATTCTTCGAGGCTTTCAATTTGCTGATAGGCTAAGCGCTTTTTATGCCGATCCTTGTACGACGTGGAGTTGGACAGGACTTCGATAATCAGCTTGGGTTCTTTGCAAAGCAAATCCTGATTTTCCTGCTGGGCGCAGGTGACGACGACATCAGGATAAAAGATGTCTTCAGCGGCTTGTACCTTCAGATCGGAAGTGAAGGCGCGGCAAGGCGTACCTTGAAGATGATTAAACAATCGCGCCCCGATAGCCATAATGAGACTGGCATGGGCGACAGTTCCGCCGGTCATCGCAATCATCTCACCGTCGATCAATTCATGTTTGGTTCCCTGCTCATTTTCCCAATCGAGAAAATCAGAGACGGTTAAATAGCTTGGCTTCAGCACCGCGTTCATCATTTCGTTTCTCCTATTTCCCTAATAGTCGCTCCACTCGCCGCGATCCCAACTCGCTCAGCCATAATGCCGCCAGCGCCAGCAGAATGGAAATGATTACCAGCCGTAATGCCGGTCCATCTGCGCCGGGGATTTGGGTGTAGGTGTAGATGGCCAGTGGCAGAGTTCGGGTTTCTCCGGCCACGTTACCGACAAAGGTTACGGTCGCGCCGAACTCGCCCAGGCTGCGGGCGAAGGCCAGCACCAGCCCGGTCAGAATGCCGGGCGCGGCCAGCGGCAGGGTGATGGTCAGCCAAACCCGCAGCGGCCCCGCACCCAAAGTGCGCGCCGCATCTTCCAGCCGGGGTTCCACCAGACTGACCGCCAAGCGCACCGCCCGCACCATCAATGGCAACGCCATTACCGCCGAAGCAACGACTGCGCCCTGCCAAGTGAACACCAGCGTGATCCCCCACATGTCGTACAGCCAGTGTCCGAGCGGCCCCTGTTTGCCCAGCAGCAGCAGCAGCAAATAGCCCGGCACCACCGGCGGCAATACCAGCGGTAAATGGATCAGGCCGTCCACGATGGCTTTACCGGTGAACTGCACCCGCGCCAGCAGCCAGCCGAGCAGGATGCCCGGCCCGGCCACCAGCGCGGTACACCACAACCCCACCTTGAGCGATAGCCCCAGCGCCGACAGTTCTTCCGGGGTCAATTGCAGCGACGACCACATGGCAACTTATTTAATCACGGTAAAGCCGTAGCGGCTAAAAATTGCGGCGGCTTGTGAAGAGGCCAGAAACTCCAGAAATCCTTTTGCCGCTGGCTTTGCACCCTGCACCAGCGCCGCCGGATACAACACCGGCGAATGGCTATCCGATGGGAATGTAGCCAGCACTTCCACTTTATCCGATACCTTGGCGTCGGTGGCATAGACGATACCGACCGCGCACTCGCCCCGCTCCACAAAAGCCAGCGCCGAACGTACATCCGGCGCTGCCGCCAATCGAGGTTCCAATGCCGCCCACCAGCCCAAAGCGGTCAGTGCTTGTTGGCTGTACTGGCCAATGGGCACCGATTGGACACAGGAACACCAGCGACCCTCAAACGCGCCAGGCAGATCGAAGCTCTTTTCCAGCTTGACCGGAAACGCTTTGCCTTTGGGCGCGATTAATACCAATTGATTACCCATCAGATTGCGGCGGCTGGTTTTGACAATCTTGTCCTTGCCATCGAGATAGTCCATCCATTTCAAATCGGCGGAAATAAATACATCCGCTGGCGCACCCTGTTCGATTTGTTTCGCCAGCGCCGACGCAGCAGCAAAGGACGTTTTGACCTCAACGCCTTTTTCCTTTTGGTACAACGCAGCGATGTCCTGAATTGCATTGGTCGTGCTGGCAGCGGCGAATACGGTAATTTGATCTGCCGCCCAAACCGGCACAACAAGAAGCAGGCCAATCAGAGTGAAAATGCGGCGCATAGCGATGATTCTTCCGTTAAAAATTACAGTCCTACGCCCAAAATGACGCTGGACGATTTGATTACGGCGACCGCCTGATTGCCTTCCTTGAGCGCTAACCCGTCAATGCTGTCATTGGTGATAATGGCGGTCACCGTTTTGCCGCCCGCCAATTGAATAGATACTTCACCATTGACCGCTCCTTTCTTGCAACTTGACACCGTGCCGCGCAGTTGATTGCGGGCACTGAGTTTCATTTTCTCGACACTCGCCATAATGATCACTGACGAGGCTTTCACCAGTGCATAAACCTCGCTACCTTCCTTAATTGCCAGATTTTCAACGCTGTTGTTGGTAATCAACGCCGTAATCTGGTCGCCGCCACCAATATCCACACTCACTTCAACATTGATCGGGCCGCTTTTCAGCGCAGTGACCCGCCCCAGAAATTGATTTCTTGCACTGGTCTGCATCATTAATCTCCGCATGAAGTTAATTAACTCGTCCACATCGTGGACCTTTTCGCCCAACCGGGCCAGGAACCGCCGATATTCACTCTCGACGGTATCAAACAACTCAATTTGCCGCAGTCCATAGTCAGTGATGCGGCTGCCGCCGCCGTATTTGCCGCCGGTGGCACTCATCACCAGCGGTTGATCGGCCATGTTGTTCATCGCGCTCACTGCATCCCAAGCCGCTTTGTAACTCAAATTAACCGCTTTTGCGGCATGAGTGATGGAACCGGTTGCGGCAATTTGGCGTAATAACTCCACCCGCTTTTGGCCTAAAAACCGCTGTTCGGACTTATCCAGCCAAATCGATCCAGTGAGCTTGGTTTGCTGTTGTTGACCCGCCAGCATCATCGTATAAACCCTCAACCTGAAATCGTTATAAAATAAGATATATAACGAAATGTGCAATCCTATGATGATCGCTGCTCAACAGCAAGCGATGGAGTAATCCAGCTTAATTCAGCAGAGCCTTGGGCAAGGTGGGCCGGTGATGTCCTAACAGCTTGATCGCCGACGCCAGCAGGATAATACCGAGCAGAACATGAAGCATCGAACTGGGTGCGAAGCCCAACAACAGGCTTCCAATCCATGCGCCGACAATTGAACCCAACGCCATAGCAATAACAAACGTGCTTTGCGCCGCTATGATGCGAGCGCGTCCTTTCAGAATATATCGGGTCAAACCAATAATAATGGTGGGAATACTGATCGCCAAACTTAGGCTGCCGGCCAGTTTAATATCCAGTGCGAATAATAAAATCAGGGTGGGAATAATCAATTCACCACCGGCTACACCCAGCATTCCGCTAAACACACCAATGACCACACCTGCCGCCACACCGAGCGGGATTTGCAACCACGCTGGAATAACCAGGCTGAACTGCTGAGAAACAATTTCGTGCCCTATCAATACTCCACTTAGGCCGATCAATAAGATCGCGACTGCACGGGTGAGTGTCCATTCATCAATCCGAGTAGCGAAATGGACTCCTATCCAGGAGCCTGCCAGAGATCCCGCTAAGATGTTAAGCACGATGTGCATTTGGGCCGCGATAGGTTCCAGTCCAGCTAGTCCAACCCGGAAAGCCAATGCGAAGATCACCGTCACCAAACTCATCATCAAATTAAGAATAATCGCATCTAGGGTTGGAAACTTAAATACGCTTACCAGCACCGGCAAACGAAATTCTGCACCGCCCAAGCCGATCAGTCCGCCCAACACACCAATGACGCCGCCCCAGATAAAAGCTACGAATTTTTGCAAAAAACCTCCGATAAGACTCCGGCGCTGGATTTCCCATCTCTGAAAATCAGGGAAATTGATGAGAAATAGCGCCGGATTCTGAACAACTCAAGCCGCTAAAGCCATAGGCGAGTGAGTGAAACACGCCTTGGGACAGACCCGAGAACACGCTTCACAGCCGATGCAATCCATGGCATTCGAGAGCGTCATAAAAGAATTGTCACTATCGTCATCATCATCATCGTCATCATCAAAATCCACATCGTCCACCGCCCGCTGCACGATAGTCAGCACATCACGCGGACACACCTTAAAACAGCGTCCACAACCGATGCACTTTCCTTCATCCAGTGCGGTCACGAACTGGGCCACCCACGGTGTACCGCCACGGGTCAGGCCAGTGATGACTTGTTCTGCGCCCATAATACTTTCTACCTCTCGCTAGACGCGCCATGCATGGCGCCTATCACACCCCGGTGCGGACACATGCCTCAACCGGGAACCATAAAGAACCGTTGTCTGTGCCTATTCCTGCCAGCCTTCCGCTGCCATCACATCAAAGCGGCTGGAATCCGCCGACTGCCGGCGGCGCAGCGCCTGATTCAACCACGGCTTCGATCCAGCGTTGAGCGCGGCTTGCAATTCATGCAGCAGCGGCTCAATCAGCGTGCCTTCCGCTACCTTGAACGGTTGCACATCCGCCGTCAGCAATTGCCGAATGGCGGATCCACCGACCGCTTGGCAGTACACCGCGACGCAACCGTGTAGCAGCGCCATCTTGGCTTGCAGCTTGTCCTCGTGTCCGTCAGCTTCCAGTTCGCCGAACTGAGCAAATTCCACCAGCGTCGCCTGTTGTGGCGTAATTGAGTAGATCGCCAAGGCGCTGGCCGTACCGAAGTGCTGATCCACCCGCTTGCGGTCGCTGGTGGCGAACGCCACCCGGATGTTTGCTGTCGTCATGGCCTGCACCTCAGTGCCGCCGTTCACAATCCACCAATGCCTGTTCAGAGCCATATGCCATCGTCTCCCAGCGGTGGTCGTCTTTGCGGGAATAGAAGGAATGATAGGGCGCAACTCCGCCGTGGCCGTGGCCGAGCAGCAGGTTGGCAATGTCAAACAAGGCTTGCCGCGCCCCGCGATAGCCGATCCAGGTGCGCTGGTAGCCGCCCAGTTGATCGTAAAGCGGGAAACCAGCCCGCAATAACGGAATGCCTAGCCGTTGTGCGGTGTCCACCGCGTGGGAATTCCCGATCAGCAATTCCGCATCGCCCTGGCGCGCCCAGGTTTCCAGGTCTTCCAGATCGCCGATTTGCACCTGAGCCAGCGGGGTTCGTTCCAACACCGCAGCACGATCCGATGCCACCGCCGCCACCACTTCCGCGCCCATTTCCGCCAGCCATTGGCTGAAGGCATGCAGCAGATCGGGGTCGGCGGCGAGGGCGATGCGGGCCTGGCCGAGCATGAAATGGGTGTCGAGCATGGCGTCCAGCAACTGCGCCCGCTGCCGCGCCAGTCGCGCCGGCACCGCGTGCCCGGCGATGCCGGCTAAAGTCATTACCAACTGATCGTTGGCGGCCAGTCCCAGCAGGTGATCGAAACGATGCAGCGGGACGCCAGTGCGCTCATACAGCAGATCGGCGACGGGATACAGCGAGGCACCGATAACCAAGGTAGCGACGGCATTGCCTAAGGTGGTGAAGGCGTTGACCGACAGGCCACCCACCGTAACCGGCTTGAAATCCTCCGGGTCGAGATGGCCGTCCAGTGAATCGGCGAGGTCCGGAATCATGACCGGATGCAGGCCGAAACTCTCGATCAGTTCGCGCAAGGCTTCCACATCGCCCGGAGTCAGCAGCGAACCGCACAGCACGTTGACCTGTCGCGTCCGGCAGCCAAGACGGGTTTCTTTCACCGTCGCGGCGGGCACCCATTCGCTGATCATTGCCCGCAGCGCAGCCGCGTAACCGCTCTCCAGGCAACCGCTGAAATCCGGGGTATTGACTGGAATGATCCGCACCGCCTGAAATTCGGGATGCAGCTCACGGAAGGTCTTGAGTACCCGAACAATGTCGGTGCCCTGGGCTTCGGACAGGCCAGTGGTCAGCAAGCCAATTGCGGCGGGCCGGTTTTTTTCGCAAACGGTTTTCAGCGCCTCGATCACATTATCGTCCGCGCCCATCACACTGCTGATCGGGTCCATCGCGGTGGTCTGCAACGGAATCGGTTCGCGGAAATGGCGAACGAAGAAGACCTTGGCGAAAGCGGTGCAGCCTTGCGCGCCGTGCAGCAGTGGCATGGCCCGCTCCAATCCCAGCACCGCCAGACTGGCGCCCATCGCCTGACTGGTTTTCAGCGGACTGACCGACAGCGCTTTACTGCGGCGGATGATTTCAGCCATGACGGGCCTCCAGCGCGATCAGGTCCCACGGCGCGGGACGGCGTACCGCATCCCAGACCGGATTTTCCACCGTCCGCGCAATCTGCCGCGCCAGTTCCACCATGCCGCGATAACCGGCATAGGCAAATTCGCGCTCCTGATTGATGTCGAGAAACGGCAGGCGGGCCTTGAGCGCGGTGTACATGTTGCGCCCGCCCGCAATGAGCAAATCGGCCTGATATTCCTTGGACAGCGCCAGCAATTCACGCGGATTGCCGTCCTCAATCATCCGGGCGTCCTCGCCCATCAATTCGCGGATGCGGGCCTTATCTTCTTCAGTGGATTTCTTGGTGCCGGTAGCGACCACGGTAATCCCCAAATCCTGTAGCGCCGACACGATGGACCAGGATTTGACCCCGCCGGTGTAGAGCAGCGCCCGCTTACCGTGCAGCCGTTGCCGCCACGGCTCCAGCGCACTATCGGCGCTGGCTTCTTCACGGGCGATCACCGCTTCGGTGCGTTGACTTAAATTGGGATCGCCGATCAGGCGGGCGATGTCGCGCAGGGCTTGCGACACATCGCGCACCCCGTAAAAACTGCCCTCGAACCAGGGGGTGCCAAAGCGTTCCTTGAGTTTGCGGGCGACGTTAAGCATGGCCCGCGAGCAGACGATCATGTTGACTTCGGCGCGATGCATGGTTTGCACCTCACGAAAGCGGGTATCGCCGGACAGCGTACACAGCACCCGCAAACCCAGTTCATCGAACAGCGGCAGCACCCGCCACAGTTCGCCGGCGATGTTGTATTCGCCGATTAAATTAATGTCATGCACCTTCAAATCAGGCCGCGCCGGATCGACCGGCGGCGGCGATGGTTCGCAGGTGCCGACCACGTACTGCACCATCACTTCACCGGCAATGCGGTTGCCCAGATTCTTGCTGCCGTAGAAACCAGCGGAATCCACCGGTACTACCGGCACCCCCCAGCGCTGTTCCGCCGCTTTGCAGATAGCGGGCAGATCATCACCGATCAAGGCGGTTACGCAGGTGCTGTAAACGAACACCGCCGCAGGCTGGTAGCGATCAATCGCCTGCTTGACGGCATGAAACAGCCGCTTCTCGCCACGCCCCATGATTACGTCCTGCTCGCTGAGGTCAGTGGTCATCCCCAGCCGGTACAAAGCCGGGCCGGTGGAACGAGCGCCCCGGTTATCCCAGGAACTGCCAGCGCAGGCGATAGGGCCGTGAACGATATGCGCGACATCGGCAATCGGTAACAAGGCGATCTGAGCGCCGTCAAAGGCGCAACCGCCCGCCGAGGCACCCGGTTTGGGACGGGCGCAGCCGGATTTGGCCTTGAGGTTGTGATCGCAGGCCGGTTCATCGCGCAGAGCGGCCAGATCGCTGGGTTTCATCGAGGCGTCCTCGCGGTGGTTGGCGTGGAACGGGCATCCTGCCCGTTATTGGGTTAGCTAAACGCGGATACGAGCAGACCATACAAGCGATATGCCCGCACAACTTCAACCCGCGACTGCCAAGCTCAGTAATTCTGGCTTGACCTGTTCCAGCCATTCTTCCAGCCGTTCCTCAGTTAGATCGGCTTGGTTATCCTGATCCAGCACCAAGCCGACAAACTCGCCGTTGACGACCGCCTTGGATTTGTTGAATTCATAACCATCCACCGCCCACGAGCCGATCAAGGTTGCGCCCTTCTTCTTCAGTTTCTTGTAGAAAATCCCCAGCGCATCCACAAATTCATCGGGATAGCCTTGCTGATCGCCCAAGCCGAACAGGGCGACGGTCTTACTCGCCCAGTCCACACCGTCCAGCGCCGGTAAAAACTCGGTCAAGGTCTCCGGCAGTTCGCCATCGCCCAAGGTTGGCGTACCGAAAATCAGCGCGCTGTATTGGGCCATATCTTCGGCGCTGGCGTCCTTGACGTTATGCAGCGCGACCTCACCTTCGTCGAACTGCTTCTTGATTATTTTGGCGACCTTGCGGGTATTGCCGGTGTCGGTCGCATAGAACAAACCAATTTTTGCCATGAGGATTTCCTCCATTTCACCAGATTTTCTGTTTAAGGATCAGGAATTCAGCACCGTCGCCAGCACCACACCGGTGGCTTTCTGGGTATCGGCGGTGAGATGTAGGCAGGTCTGCCGGCCATCCACCAGGTAGACGTTGAAATCGGCACCGCTGACGACCGGTTCAACCGTGGTGATGTCGTCATCCAGGCAACTGGCGAAATAGACGCTGGGATAGATCCGCCGCAAGTGGGTCAGCGTGTTTGGATTGATCCCCTCGGCGGTGGCGAGTCGGGCAATATCAGTCAGTTGGCGCGGGGTAATCATGATGCGGCCTCCGCGATGGACGGTTTCGATTCTTCAGCAGCGTGGGCGCGGCGTTTAGCCAGCCAGGGTGGCGGGTCGCCGGCCAACACCTGTTGCAATTCATGCAGCAGCGCCGAGATCTCCTCGGCCTGTGGGCGCTTGAAGGGATGAACGCCGCTGTTCACGACGCGAGCGGCGGCGGGACCGCCAATGGACAGCACACACAGCAGATCACAATCGCTGATCAGCGCCACCCGTTCCGCGCTATGGTCCACGCTGAGGCGGGCTATAGACGGTGCGGGTCGCACCGCGACCAGCCGTGCTGCGGTCGCCGATACCTGATAAATCAGGAAACGGGCGCAGGAACCAAAATGACCGTCCAGCCGCTCGCTATTGTTAGAGGCGCAAGCGATCTGAATCGAATCCGGCAATGGGCCATCCTCATAAACTTGAGGAGCCGGGATGGCGGTTTTCGCCGCCGCTTCCTCTTCGCCATGTAAACGGTCCAGCGCCTGCCGCAGCACGGCGCCATCCATTTCTTCCAGCGCACCATCCGCGCCGGTTTTGAGATCCTTGACCTTCAGGCTGTTGAGTTTGGCTTCGGTCAGCGGTTCACCCACTATCGCGACCAGCACTCGTAACAGTTGGCCCGGAGTGGTATCCGGCAGTTGCCGTGCCGCCAGGCCGATGCGCAGCGCGAGACAATCGGGCAGTGGGCTAGTGTCGTTCATAGCCGCTTCACTCGCACCGTCAGGGGCAGCTTGGGCTTTTGCTCCAAGGGTTCGAGATAGAACCGCGACCCATCAGATAACTGCATTTCACCACCCCAAGTACCGGGTCCCGCATGTTCCAGCGCGACGACGATTTCTTCGTGATCCTTTTTGGTGATGTAAAACACCAGTTCACCGGCTGCGTTGTTCCGTAACATGACGTTTGGCATGGCTGCATTCTCCTGAAACCCTCGACGCCCCCTTTATCCAAAGGGGGGGGATTTTCATGATCCGTCGTTAGCGCACCAAATCGAAGGCGTAGTCGGTTTCGCCTAGCGTCATGGTGTCCTGGTCCAGCTTTTCCATCACTGCATTCACCAGCAGCTTGAGCATGTGCATCGCGCCCTCGTAACCGAGCGTGGTATCACGGTGCAGGTGGTGACGGTCGAACAGCGGGAAGCCCATCCGAATCAGCGGCACTTCATGCTCTTTGCCCTTGTGCAGGGTGTCGCGCTGAATGAACTTGCCGTAGGAGTTGCCGATCAGAAAATCGGGTTTGTTGCTGAACACCAGCGAACGCAGATGCCAGAGATCCTTGCCCACATAGACTTCGGCATCCTGACCGTAGGGCGAGTCCTTGAGCAGCTTGGTGATGTCCTTGGCCCAGCGCTTGTTCGCGTTGTGACACAACACATGCAGCGGTTCAGCGCCCAGCTCCAGCAGGAATTGGCACATGCCGGTCACAAAGTCGGGATCGCCGAACACTGAGAACCGCTTGCCGTGCAACCAGGTATGGGAGTCGGTCATCATGTCCAGCAACCGACCCCGCTCCTGAGTTAGTGATTCCGGGATCGGCTTGCCGGTGAGTTCCGAGACCTTCATCAGGAAATCGTCGGTCCAGCTTAGTCCCATCGGGATGTTGATGGCACTGGCGGGTTGATGCCAGGTGTCTTGCACATACTTCTTGGTCTTGGGCAACTGGTACGGTTGCAGCAGCAGGGTGTCAATGGCGTTGGGGGCGTCCTTGATCTGGTCCTGAGTGGTGCCACCCGCGTACATGCGGAATTCGCCGTCGGCGGGGGTATCGAGTACTTCTTCCGGATCAGACAGGAAGCTGTAAGCCACGCCCATCTCGTTCAGCATCCGCTTGATCACCCGCAGATTGCCCAGATAGCCCTCAAAGCCGGTCACGATGTTGAGCTTGCCGTTGCTGCCAACGACCTTGTCCTCCATCGTCTTGAGGGTGAAGTAGCTTAAAATTCCTTCCAGCATATTGTCCCAGCCGGTGGTATGGCTGCCGACGAAGCTGGGGGTATGGGCAAACGGGGTGGGAAAATCCATCGGCACCCGCCCGTCATGCTTGGCATTGGTGATAAAGGCATTCAAATCATCGCCAATCACTTCAGCCATGCAGGTGGTGGATACGGCGATCATTTCCGGCTGATACATGGCCTTGGAGTTTTCCAACCCCTCGAACATATTCTTTTGCCCGCCGAATACCGCCGCGTCTTCGGTCATCGAGTCGGAAACAGCAGCCACTGGTTCACGGAAATGGCGGTTGAAGTAGGTGCGGAAATAAGCGACGCAGCCCTGCGAGCCGTGAACATAAGGCAGGGTCTTGTAAAAGCCCAGCGCGCACAACACCGCGCCCAACGGTTGACAGGCTTTAGCCGGGTTGATGGTCAGCGCCTGGCGCTGAAAATTGAGTTCCTTGTACGCCTCGGTGGTGGTCCACTGGAACACTTCTTCCAGTTTTTCGGTCGCCGGCGCTTCCTCGAACACCCGCTTGCGGGCAAAAGCCTCCTGGTATTCGTCGGTATTGAACAGCGGATAGCCCGGTTTAATCGTTTCGACGTCTTGCATGACCAAATCCTCGTTAGCGCGGAGCGCATAACCCAACAGGATGAAAATGTTGGGTTATGGCCGATGGCCTCACCCAACCGACAGGTTTCAGGCAGCCGACTTTAATGCTTCGGCGCCGGCGCGCTTCCAGGGAGCCTGCAATTTCTTCCAGCAGGGGTTGTTAATCGTCATGTCCATATCACGGGCAAAAATGGCGAAGCCGTCGTAGCCGTGATAGGGGCCGGAGTAATCCCACGAATGCATCTGCCGGAACGGAATGCCCATCTTGTGGAACACGTATTTCTCCTTGATGCCAGACCCGATCAGATCGGGTTTCAGCCGCTCCACGAAGGATTCCAGCTCGAAACTGGTGGCGTCGTCATAAATCAGCGCACCATCCTGCAACTCCTTGAAGGTACGGTCGTAATCATCGTTGTGAGCAAACTCGTAGCCCGCGCCGATGATTTCCATCCCCAAATCTTCATAGGCGCCAATGACGTGACGGGGCCGCAGGCCGCCGACGAACAGCATCACCCGCTTGCCTTCCAGCCGGGGACGGTATTTGGCGATAATCGCATCCTGCATCGGCTGATGCCGGGCGATCACCCGCTCGGCGTTCTCCTGGATCGTGCTATCGAAGAACGCAGCAATCTTGCGCAGGCTGGCGGCGATTTGGGTCGGCCCGAAGAAGTTGTATTCCAGATAGGGAATGCCGTACTTCTCTTCCAGATGGCGGCTGATGTAATTCATCGAGCGATAGCAATGCAGCAGATTCAGCTTGGCGTGGCGAGTCGTTTGCATTTCCGGGATGGAGCCATCGCCCGACCACTGCGCAATCACCCGCAGCCCCATTTCTTCCAGCAACACCCGCGACGACCAGGCGTCGCCGCCGATGTTGTAATCGCCGGTGATCGCCACGTCGTAAGGGGTGGACTCGAAACTGTTGTCGTCATCGCGATTGTGCAGCACCCAGTCACGCAACGAGTCATTAGCGACATGGTGACCCAGCGACTGCGACACGCCACGGAAACCTTCACAGCGCACCGGCACCACCGGCTTGCCAATGTCCTTGGCCGACTTCTTGGCGACCGCTTCAATATCGTCGCCGATCAGGCCGATGGGGCATTCCGACTGCACGGTAACGCCCTTGGCCAAGGGAAACAGGGTGTCGATCTCGGCAATCATCTTGGCCAATTTCTTGTCACCGCCGAACACCACATCCTTTTCCTGAAAGTCGGAGGTGAAGTTCATATCGGCGAACACGTTGACACCGCTGTGGCCGGTGACGTAATTGCGGCGACCGGCGCGGGAGAACTGACCACAGCCGACCGGGCCATGCGAGATGTTAACCACATCCTTAATCGGTCCCCACACCACGCCCTTAGCCCCGGCATAGGCGCAACCGCGAGCGGTCATCACGCCGGGCAGTGCTTTCTTGTTGGCGACGATGCACTTGTTGGACTTTTCCAGGGTGGGGTCGTTGGCCATCAGATGCTTGGCGCGCTGCTTGCCAGTCGCTTCTGGATAGACCTGCAATACTTCCTGGATCAGTTGTTCGGTTTCTTGGCGGTTCATGCTCATGAGGCGATCTCCGGTGAGGTTCAGGCAGCGGCCAAAGCGGCTTCGGCTTCGGCGGTCTTGCCGACGATGGACTCGTCTTCCTCATCGAGGATGCCGAATTCCATCAACAGGTCTTCGAGTTCATCCATGGTCAGCGGCTTGGGAATTACGAACTTCTTGTTTTCGACGATCTTGCGGGCCAGGGTGCGGTATTCATCGGCCTGCTTGGCCTTCGGGTCGTACTCGATCACGGTCATCCGGCGAATCTCAGCCCGCTGCACCACGTTGTCACGCGGCACGAAATGGATCATTTGGGTGCCCATCCGATCCGCCAGCGCTTCGATCAATTCGGCTTCTTTGTCAGTCTTGCGCGAATTGCAGATCAACCCGGCCAAGCGCACCTTGCCGGATGTGGCGTATTTGCAGATGCCCTTGGCGATGTTGTTGGCGGCGTACATCGCCATCATCTCGCCGGAAACGACGATGTAGATTTCCTGGGCCTTGTTTTCGCGGATCGGCATGGCAAAACCGCCGCATACCACATCGCCCAATACGTCGTAAAATACAAAGTCGAGGTCTTCCTCGTAGGCACCTTCTTCTTCCAGAAAATTGATGGCGGTAATCACTCCGCGACCGGCGCAGCCGACCCCTGGTTCGGGGCCGCCGGATTCGACGCAACGGATGCCGCCATAGCCGACTTTGAGTACTTCATCCAGTTCCAGATCTTCGACGGTGCCCGCTGCCGCCGCCATTTCCATAATGGTGTTCTGGGCCTTGGCATGCAGGATCAAGCGGGTGGAATCAGCCTTGGGATCACAGCCGATAATCATGATCTTCTTGCCTTCAGCCGCGAGGCCGGCGACCAGATTCTGGGTGGTGGTGGATTTACCGATGCCGCCCTTGCCATAAATCGCGCATTGCCGTATTGCCATTGCAGTACACTCCTATCGCTGAATACGAAGTTTTTACTTTCACTACTCACTCTTCAACACTCATGCCAAACCCAAAAAAGAAATCAACATGATGATTTTTTGATATTTTTTTTTCAGGTTCCCATCAGAATACAGTGGCATAGATGACAAA
The DNA here is from genome assembly GCF_000531125.1 of Candidatus Contendobacter odensis Run_B_J11. Lineage (GTDB taxonomy): Bacteria > Pseudomonadota > Gammaproteobacteria > Competibacterales > Competibacteraceae > Contendibacter > Contendibacter odensensis. Next base: position 34,407 of record NZ_CBTK010000250.1, read on the forward strand.
CGTGGCGTCTTGTGCGGTTAGTGACAATCTCGACATTCCCTGCGATCCCCGGTTACCCAGGGAAGCGTACCTGTCGATTAATCATTGCAATCTGCCGGCGGCGATCCTCGGTGGATTGACGTTCCAGCGCCATCCCGCGCCGTTACTGCTGGATGGGGTCGCGGAGCTGCATGTCCGCCTGTTCCGGCGGTTGGCGGTTCTGGCGGAACCCGAAGCGCGGGCGCAACAATTCATGGACTATGTGACGGTGTATTTCCGGCTGGAGGCGCTGGAAGAAGTAGGACTGACGCCGGGACGGCCTAAGTCCAAATTACGCGGGCGGGCGGATTATTTACGCATGGTGCGCGGCTGGGCCTTCGACACCGACAGCCGGGAAGGGGCGGTACTCAAGGGGTGGGTGGAATCGCGCTTCGGTCTGCTGACCCGTTACCACGGCGGCCTGCTCAATGACCGCGCTAACGATACCTATCTGCATTTTATGGAGGCGCGCAGTCATGGCCTCTACAACACCAATGCCCTGGAAGCGCAACTGGACCTGCTCTATACCTACTGCCAGTATGAGTTGTATCGGCAGCAGCTACCGGAACAGACGCATCTCACCCTGTATCGCGGCTTCAACCGGTTCAGCGATGATCAGGTGTTGCATCAGGCCGACCGGCGCCGTTGGGTCGTGCTGCTCAACAACCTCAGCTCCTTCAGCACCCAGCGTGAGCGTGCCGAAGAATTTGGCGATCATCTGCTGCGGGCGCAGGTGCCGATCAGCAAGGTGTTTTTTTACAACCGGGTATTGCCAGGAATGCTCAAGGGTGAAGATGAGTACGTGGTGATCGGCGGGATTTACGACGTAGAGCGGTTAGCGTAGCCATAGCAGAAAAGGTGCGATATGACGCAGGATGATCAAGGTGGAGCAAAAAATCTCAGGGAAAAAGCAGAAACCAGCGCTTCGGGGCGCTACCTGGAGATGCCGGAGCTTTCGAGCGATCAGGCCCGCAAGCTGTTTCATAAACTTCAGGTTCACCAGATTGAACTGGAGATTCAGAACGAAGAGTTGCGCCGCATCATGGGGGAGCTGGAACAGTCGCGTAATCAGTTTTCCCTGCTGTTTCACCAGGCGCCGATTGGCTATCTGGTTCTCAATGAGGTAGGACTGATTTATGAGGCTAATGAAACCTTTTGCCGCATGATCAGCTACACCCGGGATCAGTTAATGGGTAGCCCATTTGCCGAGTGCATGGAAGGCGATGATCGTGGCGTGTTTCTGGCGCGTTATCGGGCGCTCTTCAAGAATCCAGCAGAGAAGAGTCTTGAAGCGCTGATCCGGCGTAATCAGGGTCCGGCGTTTTATGCGCATATGGAAGGCGCGATCATCCATACGATTTTGGGGCGTAATCAGAATAACAATACGCCCCTGTTGCTGCTGGCGGTCACGGATATCACCGAGCGCAAGTGGGCTGAGGAAAAGCGGTTGCAGTTGGAGCGCCAGTTGCAGCAGACCCAGAAACTGGAAAGCCTGGGCGTACTGGCGGGTGGCATCGCCCATGATTTCAATAACCTGCTGGCGATTATCCTGGGTAATGCCAGTTTGGCGCTGGATGATTTGCCCCACCTGTCTCCCGCCCGCGAGAACCTGAGCGCGATTGAAGCGACCTCATTGCGCGCCGCTGAACTGTGCCGTCAGATGCTGGCGTATTCGGGCAAGGGCCGGTTCGCTATTGAAAACATCCGGCTTGGGGCGCTGATCGGAGAAATGGTGTCCCTGCTCAAATCTTCACTGTCGAAGAAGGCGGTGCTGAACCTGAATCTGAAGGAGCCGCTGCCTCCGCTGCGTGGCGACCCCAGCCAGATCCGCCAGGTGGTGATGAATCTGGTCATCAACGCTTCCGAGGCGATTGGTGAACGCAGTGGCGTGGTTACCATTTCAACCGGGGTCATGGAATGCTCGCACGAATACCTGGGCGATGTTTATCTGGACGAGCGGTTGACGGAAGGTTCTTATGTGTGGCTGCAAATCGCCGATACCGGGTGCGGCATGGACCCGGAAACGCAGCGGCGGATCTTCGAGCCGTTTTTTACTACCAAATTCACCGGTCGGGGTCTGGGTCTGTCGGCAGTGATCGGCATTGTGCGGGGTCATCGCGGCACCCTGAAGGTATACAGTAAGCCGAACAAGGGTACGACGATCAAGCTGTTGTTCCCAATCACAACTGAGGAAGCGATGCCGGTCGATACTTATGATGGGGTGGTGCCGAGCGACTGGAAAGGGACGGGCATCATCCTGCTGGTGGATGATGAGGAGTCGATCCGGGCCATGGGCAACCGGATGCTGGAACGGCTGGGATTCCAGGTTCTGGCAGCGGCGGACGGGCGGGCAGCGCTGGAAATTTACCGCACCCGGCGCGAGGAAATTGCCCTGGTGTTGCTCGACCTGACCATGCCCCACATGGATGGCGCGGAAACCTTCCGCGAACTGCGCCGGATCGATCCGGCGGTGCGGGTGGTGATGTCGAGCGGCTACACCGAAAGCGAGATTGCCCCGCGGTTCGCCGGTGATCGGCTGTCCGGCTTTCTGCAAAAACCCTACGCACTGTATGCGCTGGCTCAGTGCTTGCGCGGCGCACTCAGCGGCAGCGATCTGGTGAGGGGCAAAGATGCAAGTTCGCCGGCATAACCGGGCGGGGCGACTGCGGGGCGGCCAGGCCATTTAGCTGCTGCTTAATACTTCGCGGAGTCGAGCCAGCCCGATAGGTTTGGTCAGGGTGATCACCGAACGCAAGCCATTGAATTCGGCTAACACGCTGGCATCCTTGGCGTAGTCGGGACTATAGCCGGTGATAATGATCAGGTTGGCGGCGTAGCGTTGTTCCATCAACCATAAGACCAGTTCGTTGCCGTCCATTTCGGGCATCACCATATCCATGACGATATGGGTGGGATGCAATTCATGGTAGGCGATTTGGAATGCATGACCGGTTGTGGTCGCCCGCGCCTCGTAACCCAGGCCGGTCGCGACCTTGCGCACCAGCTCGCCAAATTCAGGTTCGTCGTCGACTACCAGAAGACGTTTATCGCTCATTCAATGTGCCCTGCGGAAAATTTACCCGGCGGATGATGCAACGCAATGAAGCTTCAAAATAACATGCTTCAGGCCGGGATCGTTAAGATCAGCATGAATGGAAAAGCCCAGCGACCGATCCAGTTGCAACATGGATTTGTTTTCTCGCAAGACTTCGCCGTGAATTTCGCTGATGCCCCGCGCCCGGGCGTAAGCAATGATCCGTTGCATCAGCAGATTGCCGAGACTCAGACGCATCATGGCCCGATCTACCAGAATGGAATACTCGGCCCGGTCGTTGTTCGGATCGGCGCTGAGGTTGACGATGCCATAAATCTCGGCCTTGCCTGGCAGACCCGGCCCCACCGCTACCAGCGCCATTTCCCGATGGTAGTCAATCTGGGTCAGCGTCGCTGCCAGGTCGTGCGAGAGTTCGCGGATCGGCTGGAAGAATCGCAGACGTAAATCTTCGGGCGAGGCCCGTAGCGCCAAGGCTTGTAGCGCCGGCTCATCTTCGGGTAACACCGGGCGTAGCAGTAACTCCTGCTGGTTGGGCAAGCGGATGGTTTCTTCCAGGTTCTTGGGATAGGGACGAATCGCCAACCGCTGGGCCGGGATGGGGGAAGTCGGAGTCAGTTGCACTTGGGCATCCAGCGCGACCACGCCCCGCGCATTGACCCGTAACGGGTTGATCGCCAGTTCCGCCAATTCCGCCAGGTCAATCACCATCTGCGAGACTTTGACCAGGGTTAGCGCCAGGGCATTGAGGTTGGCGCGGCGCAGCAGGCTGTAACGCAGCCGTTGATAAATCCGGGTTTGCGCCATGATTTCGCGGGCCAGGTGCAGATTACAGGGCGGCAGGCCATAGGCGATATCGTTGATGACTTCGGCTTCGGTGCCTCCCTGCCCAAAGTAAAGCACCGGCCCGAAGCGCTCGCCGGAGCGTGCCCCCACGGTCATTTCATAAGCACCATCGCGGGCCACCATCGGTTGCAACGCAAAACCCTTGAACGGGATCGACGGCACTACGCAGCGCAACCGCATCATCATCAGGGTCGCCGTTTCCCGCACCGCCTCCGGGGTATGCAGATAACGGGCGATGCCGCCCACTTTCGATTGGGTCATGGCATCCAGGGAGATGATCTTCAAGGCGACGGGCTGCTTGAGGCGAGCGGCAATGTCAGCGGCTTCAGCGGGGGAATGCGCCAGCAGGGTTTCCACCACCGGGATGCGGTAGGCGATCAGCAACCGCATGGCTTCGCACTCATTGAGACTGCGGCGACCATCGGCCAGCGCCTCGGCGATCACCGCTTGGGCAGCAGCGACGTCCGGGCTAAATGCCTCCGGCAGCGACGGTGGAGTTTCCATTAACAGCGCCTGATTGCGCTTGTACTGGACGATCCGCATGAATGCCTGTACCGCGCCATTTGCGGTTTCATAGGTTGGTACTAGCTGCACCAGCAACCGCCGTCGTGCTTCCGCGCCGGTTCGTGAGCCTGGAAAACTGGCGATGATACAGCGGCGACTTTGGGCGAGACGCTGGATCAGGCTTTCGGCGACCGCCACCGTTTCGCTAAGGTCACTTGGCGTTTTAATCACCAGCACCCCATCCACCCCCGGATCGGTGAGTAGTAAATCCAGCGCTTGGCCGTAGGCGTTGGGGCTGGCCTGATCGCCGAGATCCACCGGATTGGGCTGGGCGCTGGGTTCAATCAGTTTTTCCAGTCCCTGCTGGGTGGCCTCGGAAAATTGCGCCAGCCGTCCGCCGAAGCGATACAAGGTGTCGGTGGCCAACAGGCTCATGCTGGAGCTATTGCTGAGGATTGCCAGCCGGTCATTATTGACGCGCTTGGCCGCTTTTAGCACCTCCACCATTTGCATCAGTTCATGGCTGTCTTCGACCCGCAGTAAACCGGCGCGGCGAAAAGCAGCGGCATAGACCGCATCACCGGGTTCTTCTTCCGGGTAACGACGCGGTTTCAACACGATCACCGGTTTCATTCGCGCCACCCGCCGCGCGGCTGACATGAATTTGCGGGCATCGTTGATATGCTCCAAGTACAAAAGAATGGCACGAGTTTGGTAGTCACCGGCCAGATAATCGAGGACATCAGCTAAATCCACATCCAGGCTATCGCCCAAATGGATCATGTGGCTGAAACCAAAACCGGAATGCTGCTCAATGTCCAGCGCAGTTTGTCCAATGGTGCCGGATTCAGTAATGAAAGCGATCTGGCCGGGGATCAGCGGCTGGAGGTTCTGGCTGATGTTGAGTTGGGACAAGGGGATGCTGATTCCTTGGGAACTAGGGCCTAGCACTCGCAATAAATAGGGTTGAGCGGCGTCCAGAATGGCTTGAAAGAGGGCTTTCCGTTCGCCGGGCGGGATAGCGCGTGCTTCGCTAATTAGCACCACAGCGCGAGTGCCGCGCTCACCCAGTTGTTGAATCAGGGTCGGCGCTTCTCGCAGCGGTCGGGTGATGATGGCTAATGTCGGCGGGAGAGGCAGACTGGCGATATCGCGATAGGCGAGCGCACCTTCCAAAGCCCATCGTTCCGAGTCTACGGGCAGGATAGGGCCTTTGAAACCGCTGCTCATCAGATTACGAGCGACATTGATTTCGGTAGCGCCGCCGCCACCGCAAATGAGAGCAATAGTATCTGGCTTGAAAAGGGCATCGAGATTGCGAGTCGTCATGGGAAGAGTTAAACATTCCAATAAACAAATAGTTCGGACAGTTTTCGGGAAGGCATGAGCGGGAGGTAGCCGCATCGGGTCGGCTTCGGAGAGGGTGGAGTTGCGAAACAACCCTCTATCCGTGCGAAGGAACCGATGCGACTGTGCGACAGTGTAGTGGCGACGCCGGGGTTAAGCCAACCGTTGCAGCGGTTTGTGCGCGAGGTGCTGATGCTCCTGTGGATCATTCCGGGGCGGGCGACGTCTCTGAATTTGAGTCGCTATAGCCACTACGATGAGAAGACCTTCCGGCGGTGGTTCCAACAGGAGGTCAACTGGGCCGGATTGAATGTGGTGGTGATCCGGGCCGTAGTGCCGGCGCATCACCACCAAGTTCTGGCCTTCGACCCGAGTTTCGTGCCGAAAAGCGGGAAACCCGCCCCCGGTTTGGGGCGCTTTGGGAACGGCAGTGCCGGGCGGGCGGAACAAGGCTTGGAAGTAACCATCTCCCGGCAGAGTCCTGTCGATTCCACACATCTTGATCCCAAGAGTTGCGGCCCTATTTGAAGGGGTAGGTCAAGGTGAGTGAGGCAGACGGAATGACGGAAACGGCGGCGGAGTTGGGCGGGGCGAACTTGGGGGATGCCCGGCTGAACCGACGGTTGGTGCGGGTGGCGGAACGCCTGGGGGCACAGCCCGGTGCCAGTATTCCGGCGGCCTGCGGGGGCTGGGCGGAGACGCAGGCAACGTATCGGTTGCTGGCCCATGAGGCGGTGACGTGGGAGCAAGTGCTCACGCTGCACTGGGACTGTAGAAGTAAATTCTCTGTACATGACAAAAAATTTAACTTATTGAAATTGTGGTAAAATATTGCCTTTCTCACGAAGGAGATGAATATCATGAATCAAATCCACGAGCTATCGACACTGATCAATCAAACATTTCAGGACTTTCGCTTTCCGTCATTCCCGCGTCAGCGGGAATCCAGTAAGCCACTGAAAAAATTGGATACCCGCTTTCGCGGGTATGACGAATTTAAGGGGCTTGGCGAAAGTCCTGCATTTAACTGGAATAAAGCGAGAATAGATTGTTTAGTTGGAATGCTCATTGCTTTACTGAGTACACGCAGTATGAATTTAACCGAATGAGCCATCGCTTTTCCAAACGAGGCTAAACCCGATTCACGGTATCGGCGTATTCAACGTTTTATCCGTGATTATTTGCCCGATTTTGATAAATTTTCGCTATTTATCATGAAATTATTTGGTTTTTTAACTCAAGATTATTATTTAATTCTCGACCGAACAAATTGGAAATGGGGTAAAAAAATATTAAAAGACTTTTAATCGTTCCGGTAATTGCTTTTTGTTGGTCGTATCGTACTGGCGAATGGCAACCCGATTTAGTTAAACCGATTACAGTAAAAAAACATCTCCGTTCCCGATTTGCGGTTGCCGACTGCGGAGCGAACCGCTCCCCGGACTTGATGCCCGGAGATCAGTTCACGGTTGGTAATGCGCGGTCTCCCGTTACTTGAGCCGCATGTCATTCTTAACCGATGTCACGCCAGGAACGCCGCGCGCAACCTGCACCGCCTTGTTAATGTCTCCCTTGGAATTGACGAAGCCGCTCAATTGCACCACGCCTTTGAAGGTTTCAACGTTGATCTCCGCCGAACTCAGCGCCGGATCGTTGAAAATGGCCGCCTTCACTTTGCCAGTCAGGACGGTGTCGTCTACATATTCCCCGGTTCCTTCCTGCTTTGTGGTCGAGGCGCATCCCAACAGAGAGGCGAGAAAAACGACGATGAAAAAGGTAGCGAATCGATTGAATAATTTCATGCTGATACTCCTGGTGAATGATGAATCTTAGAATCTTGGAATCTTGGAATCTTGCGTAGGGTGGAAAAGGGTTCAGAACTTTTGCTTCCAGTTCAAGAACCGTTCGGGATGAGCCGGTCGAACCCTGTTCTTTATTGATCAGGACTTTCGCTAATAAACCTTGCGTCGTCATACTCGTGAAAACGGGTATCCAGTCTTTTCAGCAGCTTACTGGATTCCTGCTGACGCGGGAATGACGAAAAGCGAAAGTCCTGTTGATCAATGACCCTTCGATAGGCTCAAGGCGAACGGAAGGAGTGAAAGTTCTGAGGTTAGCTCATTTGAAATGTGCTTTGAACGCATGCACGGAGTCCTTAAAAGCATCCCAGACATTTTCGGTTTCTGCTTTGAGTTGCTCCCAAGAGTCTTCAGTAGCAGCCTTGAGAGTCTCCAGCCTCTTCTCACCGTCCTGACGCATGGCATGCAGTGTGCTGAGCTGTTCCTGATATTTCACCTTAGCCTCCTTCTGGCTCTTGTGCGCTTTCGCCTCCAAGACATCCATTTCCGCGCTCCATTTATCGAGCCGTTGCTTCATTTTTTCCACATATTCGTCTTTTGTTGACATTGGGACTTGCTCCTGTTCTGAATCGGGAATGAGTATCTGCTCGACGCATCACTCACGGTCTCATATTAAATCACCTTCCCACATGCATTCCTGAGAAGGAACCCAAAACTCCGAAGGCGCTTAATACAAAAAGAATCACCACAATGATGACGACCACATTCAAGATTTTCTTGATGGTCGCATCCATCGGTATGTAATTGTTAATCGCCCACAGGACTACCCCGAAGACGACTAAGACAATGATTAATTGAATCAACGGCATGGCGCTTCTCCTTTCCTACTGCGTTAGAGACACTCTACAACACATCGCAGCCCGTCTCTGTGCGCTAGCGAACAGAAGCGGTAAGGCATTGAAGCAGGATTTTCGCCAAACTTCTAAATCTGTCATACCCGCGAAAGCGGGTATCCACGGGTTATCCGTCGCTTACTGGATTCCCGCGGGTGCGGGAATGACGGAAAGCGAAAGTCCTGTGAAGTAAAGTGCATCCTGAACGGTTGAATTTCGGATGCACGGTGACCGCTCTCAACGCCAGTAGAAATCCAGCCGGGATTGGCCCGAACCCTCGATATGCGCTGTTTTTCGCTGGGGCTGCTGCGAGGCTTGATCGGTGGCACTGGCTTCCACGACGTAGTCACCCGGCGGCAGTTGGGCGAGAAACCAGGGGCCTTTTGATTCGACGCTCAGGACCGATCCACCGTGCGAATCCAGAATATTGACCCGGACCGCTGATAGATACTCGCCGCTGCCCTGCATCGCGAACATCAAGCGCAGGTTGAACTGATTGGACAGGGCATTGAGTTCGGCGCGTTCGCCTTCGCCCACGCCGCCCGTTATGTAACGAATGCCTTGATCGATGCGGACCTGCATTAACCGGCTCGCCGGCGACCCGGGGGTAGCGTCCGATGATCGCGAAGGGGGCGCCGATTCCGAACCGGCATAGAAATTCGAGCGCGGCAATGGCGCAGGCATGACCGGCGCCGGTTCCTGATAGCGTGGCGATGCGTCCAAGTCGTAGGCCGGGGGAGCGTTATCCGCCTGCTGCGCGCTGGCCGACTGCAACATGCCGCCGCCCAGGATCAGCGCGGTTGCCATCAAACTTATCTTGTGCATCTTTACCATTTTGAGAGTCTCTTTAGTCTGCTTGAAGGGCGCCGAAAATAGCGTTTCCGACGATGGATTTTCCCTCCGGGAGGAGGACATTTTTAGCGTCTCCAGCAATACGGGTGCTAGCTGTTTTTGGGTACAAACAGCAGAAGCGTGCCCGCCAGTATCGCCGCCACGCCCGCCCAGACCGGGATATTGACCGTCTGTTGCTCCTTCACCGTCAGTTCAATTGGACCGATCCTGGCTTCCTGTGTCTCCTTGGTGTAGCTGAAACTGCCATACGCCAAGCCCAGGACGCCCACCATGATCAGCGCGATGGCTGCAATCTTAATTGCGTTCATGTTGTCTCCTTCCACCGATAAAGCCTTACGGATTGATCCGCTATCCAACCCGTATCCCTTGCATGGAACCCAAGAGTCCAAAGGCGCTTAATACGAAGAGAATCACGACCAGGATGACGACCACATTCAAGATTTTCTTGATCGTGCCATCCATTGGTATGTAGGTATTGATCGCCCACAGGATCACTCCGAAGACGACTAAGACGATAACTAATTGAATCAAGGGCATGGCGCTTCTCCTTTCATGCTGTATTAGCACTGAACGCACCCTACAATGTTTCCTGGCAGGCGGTCTGTGCGCTAGCGAACAGACCAAAAAAAATCACTAAAAATTTTGTATAAAAATTTTTGCCGCAATATCAGCAATTCCATACTATGTTCAGGCTACGGCATTAAGAGGAGTCTATAGATCAGTGGCATAGAAGCAGGTTGCCTACTTCCAACTTGATCGAGATTTCAACGAACTTCCATCATCACCGCCTTTGCTCGCCCAGTAGTCGGCGATTACTGCAAGGGCGCGGGCTTCAGCCGGTGAATTGGGCGCAGCGGTCAGCGCCCGGATCATTTTCAAGGCATTGATGGCGCGGTCGCGGTCGGTCATAGTCAGATTCGCCAGATCAGCGCGGCGAATCGCTTTCAAAGTCATTATGGTCATTAGGTTTTCTCTTGTAGCCAAGTCGTTAAAATTTTCTCGCGTCGAAGTACGGTGAAAGGATCGGAACATTCATAAGCGCCGGCTAAAGTTTCAGCCAGTGGGCTTTAATCGGGGATCACTGCTGCTATTTATTTTGATATCCTTTGTGGTGATGATGGTTATATTGATAATTATGTTCAGAATAATGACGACGGTAGTAATGATGGCCGCCTCTGTGGTACTGCCTCTGGTAATACCGATGGTTGTAAGAACGAGAACCGTTGTTGTAGTGATTTCTCTGGTATTGATGGCGGTTGTCGTCAACACGGATCGTGCTGCGATCCTCGGTTCGATGATGATTGTAGGCTTGCGCGACAGCCAGCATCGGGGTTACTCCTAGCAGGACAGCGAGAATCCCGCCGAGTCTCATCCACTTGTTCAAGTTCATCGAATGGCCTTCCAGAGAGTGGGTTAAGCGCAGGCCCAAGGTTATTAGCATCCTGAGCCGATGTTGTTTGTAGTACGGAGCTGGAAATTACCATTACCCTATAGAGAAATCTGTTCGATAGCGCACATAAAATCGCGTTCTTGAGATTTAGAGACAGGACTTTCGCTTGCAGTGATGAACGGGCATCTTGCCCGTTTCACTAAAGGCGTCATGGCAGGCGGGGGCTTTCTTGGCGCAAAACTCTCATCACCGGCTGGAAACCGGTTCTACTGAAGGGTCCACGCCTCAGGCGCGGTCCAGCCGGCGATCCAGGCGGGGATTTGTTCCGGCGGCATGGGGTGGGCGATGCCATAACCCTGAGCGAGGTCGCAGCCCAGCCGGATCAGCAGGCTGCCTTGGGCGTCAGTTTCCACTCCTTCGGCAATCACCTGGCGGCGGAAGGCCACCGACAACCCGATCACGCCTTCGACAATCGACCGCGCATCGGTATCCACCAGCAGGTCACGCACGAACGATTGATCAATCTTCAGTAGATGCACGGGCAGATTCCTGAGGTAGGTCAGCGAGGAATAGCCGGTGCCGAAATCGTCCAGGGCGAAGCGAACGCCCAGTTGCCGGCAATCTTCGATCAACTCGGAGATGGCGGCGATATCCTCCAAGGCAACCGTTTCCAGGATTTCGAGTTCGAGTCCGTCCGAGGACACCGTTGGATAAGCCGCCAGCGCCGCCCGCAACTTGGCGACGAAATCCAGTTGTTGCAAATGGCGGCTGGAGATATTGATGCTCACCGGTAGACACAGACCCTGCGTCGTCCAGACCGACATCTGCCGCAGCGTTTCCTTCATCACCCATTGCCCAAAGACGATGGACAGTTCACTGGTGTCGACGGCAGGCATGAACCGCTCCGGCAAGAGCAGGCCCTCCTCCGGGTGCTGCCAGCGAATCAGGGCTTCGACGCCAATGACTCTGCTGTAGCGCATATCCACTTTGGGCTGGTAATAAAGACGCAGTTCATTCGCGGCCAGCGCTTCCTTAACCCGTTGCAGGCGGTCGCGGGCACAGCGGGCGCGGCGGTCGCAGTCGGCGTCAAACCAGTAATAGCGGTTGCCGCCGGCCTCCTTGGCGGCATACATGGCCTGGTCAGTATGGCGCAGCAGGGTATCGGGATTGGACATGTCATCGGGATACAGGGTCACGCCAAGGCTGGTGCTCAGCGGAATCGGCTGGTCCAAGACCACAAAAGGAACGTGCAGCGCCGCCACCACCCGATTCAGGGTCTGTTCGCATTCTTCCATGTCCGTTAAATTCCCCAGCAGCAGGATAAATTCATCGCCCCCCAGCCGGGCCACCGTGTCATTGGCGCGCACACAGCTTTTCAAGCGGCGGGCCACCTCGATCAGCACTCGATCACCGTGCGCATGGCCCCAGGTGTCGTTGATGGCTTTGAACCCGTCCAGGTCCAGGTAACACACCGCCAGCCGCTTCTGATCACGCAGGGTTTGGGCCATGGCCTGTTGCAAGCGGTCGGTCAACAGCACCCGGTTAGGCAACTGGGTCAGCGCATCGTGGTAGGCCAGATGGTCGAGCTGCTCTTCGACCTG
>NZ_CBTK010000251.1 GCF_000531125.1 Candidatus Contendobacter odensis Run_B_J11
CGAGAAAAGCGTTGAATGCGGTCCGGGTTTCCATTGAGACAAAGAGTCCAAACCGCCGCCCCAGCAGGCGGGAGCGCTCCTGGCCGAGCAAGGCCGCGCCGGCGAGATTGGCTTCCTGGATGATTCCGTTGGCGGCGAGCACAAAATAGCCCGTTGGCGCAAAGTCGTAGAGGTCGGTGTATTTTTCCAGGCTCTGTTCAAGCTGGATGCGCGTCTCCAGCAGTTCCCTATTCTGTAATTCCAGCTCGATTTGATGGACTTGCAGTTCGTGAATCAGCCGCAGCGTCTTTACTGCTGTCGCTGGGGACGGGTCGGCCTGGGTGGATTGATCCTGTAGCTGCGCTTCCGCCTGATGGCGCAGCTTAATGGCGCCCCGTGGCGGATTCGGGTTCTTTTTCAAAGTGATAGCGCTCTCCATGGTATTTTACTAATAAAATTTATGTGTTCAGGACTTTCGCTAAACCCGTCAATTCGTCATACCCGCGAAAGCGGGTATCCAAGCTTTTCAGCGGCTTACTGGATTCCCGCCTACGCGGGAATGACGGAAAGCGAAAGTCCTGGTGTTTTTAATGATGCCAAAATCTATTTACAATGGTTTTAACGACAACGGGGTCCATCTCAATCAATTTGCTTTTACAGAAAATGTCTAAGTTAATAAATATATTAGACACCGCTCTCAGTCTGTACGCTATCGCACTTAGATTTAGATATAGTAAACAGAGGTCTGCGCCTTCATGTGATTGGCGATGAAATTCAGATCATCCGACCCCGACCGACGCTTTTGCAGGTGACTTATGTCTACTATGCCCAACCCCCCAACCCCCCCGAACCCTCGACAAAACCATCTGCTCGCCGTCCTGCCCGAGGCTGAATGCGAGCATCTGTTTCCTCACTTGGAACCGGTTTCGCTGAAGCTCGGCGAGGCCCTGTACGAATCCGGGGACCGGTTGAGTCACGTCTATTTCCTTACCACCGCCATCGTGTCCTTGCTGTACGTCATGGAGAATGGCTCGTCCGCCGAAATCGCCATAGTCGGCAACGAGGGTATCGTGGGCGTCGCCCTGTTCATGGGCGGCGAAACCATGCCGAATCGGGCTGTGGTGCAGAGTGAGGGCCACGCCTATCGGCTGAAGGGATCGGTGATCAAACAGGAATTCCATCGCTCTGGGGCGTTGCAGAGTCTGTTTCTGCGCTACACCCAAGCTCTGCTGACCCAGATGTCGCAAACCGCCGTCTGCAATCGGCACCATACGCTGGACCAGCAACTCTGTCGCTGGCTGCTGCTCAGTCTCGACCGGTTGCCCACGAACACGTTGAAAATGACCCAGGAACTGATCGCCAACATGCTGGGGGTCCGGCGCGAGGGGGTGACCGAGGCCGCCGGAAACTTGCAACACGCCGGGTTGATTCACTACAACCGGGGCCGCGTCACCGTGGTGGATCGACCGGGCCTGGAAGCGCGGGTTTGCGAGTGCTACGAAGTAGTCAGGAAAGAATTCTGCCGCCTGCTCCCTGACGTGATCGCGGTCAGTCCCTGGGCCGTCTCCTCCAGCCAACACCAGCGGCGGCAAACGGATAGAGATTAGGAGTTATGTTTGCCAGCGCACGGACTGCGCGGGTTTTTCAGCCTATCTTGTGGCGAAATCACAGCAAACCATCGCATCACTCTCAGGTGATTTGAGTACGGCCAAGAGTTCTGCAACTGATCCTGCTTCTGATAGCCCCTGCGGAGGGATCGTGAATTTACCGACCCGCCTTAAAAGAGTTACCAGAAACGGATGAGTTCTGCCTGACTACTGACTCTCATGTGCATGGTTTTCTTACTTCTCCAAAAGGTATCCTCATGAAATATTCAATGCTGTTTGCAGTACTGACGTTGGCGCTTGGGTTGAGCGCCTGTGCTGGCCCTCCCGGCGCAACGGGCGCTGCCGGCGCAACAGGCGCACCCGGCTATCAAGGTCCCACCGGGAAAACTGGAGCGACTGGGCAAACCGGATCGACTGGCGTTGACACGGTCATCGTGCCAGCGCGTCCAAGAACCAGCTCGTGGCCTAACGATAATTATTACTACTACTACGACCGCTAAGAGTGGGTAGCATTTAGACGGTTTGCACTGAAAGGCGGCTTCTGATTCAATCAGGCACCGCCTTTATTCAGTCAAACCGCTACTCGACATCAATAAGGTTTCTCCACCCAACATCCTTGTGCCGTCTATTAAGTTCCACCCTGACTCACGAGGAGAACGCGAATGCTACCCGCCAAAAAAACCATCCTTGTTAATCGTCTGCTGGCTACTCTGCCCAGCAAAGAT
>NZ_CBTK010000252.1 GCF_000531125.1 Candidatus Contendobacter odensis Run_B_J11
CGCTGCTGCGCACCTTTGTCCAGGGCGCGGGTTCTGCGTGGTGCATGACCTCTGAGCGGTTTTATGACGCGCTCCGACAGAGCAGCACGCTGCAAGCGACGCTCAACCGTTACCTGTACGTGTTGATGGGCCAGCTTGGGCAACTGGTCGCCTGCACTCGCTTTCATGTGGTGGAGGCGCGCCTCGCCCGCTGGCTGTTGATGACCCAGGATCGGGCGCACTCGGATCATTTCCATGTCACCCATGAATTCCTGGCCTTCATGCTGGGAGTGCGTCGCGTCGGCGTTACCAAGGCGGCGGGCGTGCTGCAACAGCACAAGCTGATTCACTATAGCCGTGGCAATATCACCGTTCTCGACCGCGCCGGTCTGCTAGCCGCCGCTTGTGGCTGTTACGGGGCTGCGGAAGCCCTGTATGACCAGATGATACCGTCACCCGGCTTGATGGCGGCGCCAGCAAATCGGCATGGTTAGTTTTGACTGACTATCAGGACTTTCGCTTTCCGTCATTCCCGCGTAGGCGGGAATCCAGTAAGTCGCTGAAAAGCTTGGATACCCGCTTTCGCGGGTATGACGGAATTTACGGGTTTAGCGAAAGTCCAGACTATTGAGGTCACCGTTGAGTGTCATCCCGTGCTGATTGATCTGCTCGTGGCCGGCGCCAGCGCCTCCTCGCCCACTTCGTCGGTCCACACCGTGAATCGATCCAGTCGGCTGGGGCCGAAAGAAGTCAGCAGCGCCACATCGGCGGCGTCGTGACCATAGGCCATCAAGACTCGGCCGATGCGCGGGGTGTGATTGCGCGGATCAAAGGCGTACCAGCGCCCGCCCAGATACGCCTCAAACCACGCGCTGAAATCCATCGGTTCGGGCGATGAGAGTACTCCGACATCGCCGAGATAGCCGGTGCAGTACCGGGCCGGGATGTTCAGGCAGCGGCAGAACGCCACTGCCAAATGAGTGAAGTCGCGACACACGCCGACCCGTTCCTGGTACACCTCATACGCGGTGCGCGTTTTCCGGGCCTGCATATAATCGAAGGTGATATGACCATGCACAAAATCGCAGATCGCCTGCACCCGCGCCCAACCTTGTGGCACGGTGCTGAACAACGACCAGGCGATATCCACCATTCGATCCACTTCGCAATAACGGCTCGGCATCA
>NZ_CBTK010000253.1 GCF_000531125.1 Candidatus Contendobacter odensis Run_B_J11
CGATTGCCAAATCCATCGGTGTATTCACTGATCGGCACTCGCGGCTCAACCAGCAGATAGTCGCCCCGGCGGATCGATCGCTTCCATGAAGGATGGAGATAAAGCATTGCGATAATCGGCGTCGGCGCCGGATGCTCGAAGATGATGTCGTAACCAACCTGGATTAGCATCAGAGTTCCTTCCTGTTCAGGTGGAAATACTTTGGCGGCAGAGCTAAACGCATCGACTCTGGCGGGGCGTTTATGCTGCGACCCCAGCGAAGTCCTCGCGAACGATGATGCTGCGCATCGGGATCACATCGCGGTGCTCCGAGCAGTGATGGGTGATGACGGGATGATCGTCAATCAAGCAGCGGCGCTCCACTGTCTTTCGCTTGCAGTGCGGGCAAACCAGTTCTGGGCGCAACGTCGTCGGATCGCGATAGATCGGGCGCTGCCATTCCATGGTTGCAGCGCTGGGGAATATCAAGGATTGATTCATGGGACTGCCTTTCTATTAAACGGGCCGCCCGCAAGCGGCGCTGCGACAACATGCTGTGAGTCATTGCTAAAAAGCCCTCACTAGGGCGAGGGCCTCATTTACGTCAAGGGGATGGCGTAATTGTGGAGACGTTGCGCATCAGTTACAGATGCGGGATGTTCGGTCTCGTCGCATCCGATTGAGTCCCGTAGTAGGAATGGATGTTCTGGGCCCAAGCGGAATCCGCCATATTGGGCCACTGATCCTTATCGAATCCGGGCGCATTTTTGAGGCGATCTGCTTCCACGTTGAGCATGAAGCGTTTGTTTTCCGCATCGAGTTTTAATGCGCTCCATGGCACCGCAAACAACTTTTCACCCATGCCGAGAAATCCGCCACAGGACAACACGGCGTAACACACGTTGCCGCTGTGCGTGTCCAACATGATCTCCTTGATGCTGCCCAGATTCTCTTCTTTCTGGTTATAGACTTCGTCGCCAATGAGCGTGTTGGCACCCATCACCTCAGGTCCAGGTCCATCGCCGTGGTTGCCGCTGGAAATGCTATCGGTATTGCGATCTTCGTAACTCATTTCATACCTCTGTCAAAAAGCGTTTAAGAAATATTCATTGCAACCATACGATGGGCTGGCCAGACAGCCAGCCCATCAGGGATCAAGCTAACGCTCAGCGATGACTCGCTTTAGATAGCTTTCTTGACGTCTTCCCTCAGATCGCCATAGCCCGCTTGGACTTTGCCCTCGGCGTTTTGAACCTTTCCTTTTTGTTCCAAGTTCTTATTGCCAACAGCCTTGCCGGCGACTTCCTTCACTTTTCCTTTCGCTTCTTCGATGCGACCTTTGACTTGATCTTTGTTCATGATGTTCTCCTGATAAGGACTATTGACGATGGCCCGGAGCGCCGTATCCAATTTCCAACGCTCACTGCCAATAATAATAAGTATAAAATTCGACGCATTCTGTACGGTAGCACACATACCAAGCCGCCGGGATCAACGGGATTGTGTCCTAGGGATTCTCTTTGTTAGCGAGGTAAAAGATAGGAACTCTGGGGATCGCCGACCACGGTTCTATGTGTGCTACCGTACCGACAGTACCCGGTCTTTTGCATAAGCTCTCCCCAAGGTTTCGATACGGCGTACCTGTTGTGGCTCATTGCGAACCTCAATATCGCCGCCTGAATGTACTGAAGCCTGATTTCAAAGCATCCCTCATCACTCCCGCGTTTACCACATAAAGGAAGAACGAATGAACAAACTTAATATGACCGCTATCGCTGCTGCAATCGGCCTTGTTTTCAGCGCTGGAGCAATGGCGCAGAACATGTCGAAAGACGCCTACAAAGCCGCCGACGACCTGATCGCGGCTGAGTACACGACCGACAAGGCGAAATGTGATCCGCTGTCTGGTAACCCGAAGGATATCTGCATCGCTGAGGCCAAGGGCAAAGAGAAGGTTGCCAAAGCTGAACTCGAAGCCCGTTACGAACCCACCGCAAAAAACCACTACAAGGCGCTCGTTGCCAAGGCAGAAGCGGATTACGCGGTAGCCAATCAAAAATGTGATGACAAGTCCGGTAACGACAAAGATGTCTGTGTGAAGGAAGCGAAAGCGGTTAAGACTCGTATCGAGGCCGACGCTGAGGCGCAGATGAAGACCTCGGATGCAAACAGGGCGGCCAGCGAGAAATCTGCTGAAGCCGGGATGAAGGCGAGAGTAGAAGGCGCTGAAGCGCGCCAGGAAGCAACCACCGAAAAGGTTGATGCAAATTACGCGGTGGCGAAGGAAAAGTGTGACTCCTTAGCGAGTGACGCCAAGACTCGTTGTATGGACGAAGCCAAAGCGAAATACGGTAAGTAGCCGACTGATTTTGAACGGATGGGTAGCGAATACCCATCCTAATTTTTGATAGAGAGAGAATCCCATGAAAACGATGCAACGATTTACCGGTAGTTCAGTGGCCTTGGCTATATTGATCGGCTTGGGTGGGTGTAGCGGAATGTCAAGACAAGATCAGAACACCTTGGCCGGTGCCGGCATCGGTGGCGTTGCGGGCGCTGTTCTGACGAATGGCAGCCCTGTTGGAACGGTCGGCGGAGCCGTGGTCGGTGGTGTCATTGGCCACGAGGTTAATACAGGCGATGACAATTACAATTACAATGACAATAACAGAAATAGAAACAATCAAAGGAATAGAGACAGGGACAGAAATAGAGACAACGATTGATCATTTTATTCAGGAACCGAGGGCGCATTTTTATGACCAGTCAAATTCGGCGCAAACCAATGATCACTCTAGTTTTATCCATAATGCTGGCGGGCGGGTCCTATTGGATTCCCGCGCCATCCATCGCCACAGCGCAGAATGCGAAGTTACCACCCGAAAGGGTAGCGGTTGTAGACGCACAGCGCGTAACATTGGCCCATAACCGGCAGTGACCTCAGTGCTGAACTTTATGGCAACGGATCGTCAATCGCGCTGACCATCGCTGCGAATACTGCCTCTGATTCATCAAGATGAACAGCGCGGCTCTCTGGATGAGAGCTGTTTGCGGATATCAAGCAAACAGTTGCAAACATTACAGGCAAAAAACGGCGACCTTTTGGGCCGCCGTTTCACGCTGTTTCAGGATTGCCAGCGAATCAGGCGCGCCGACGGCGGATGAAACCTAGACCGGCCAGACCCACCCCAAACAGGGCGGTGGAGGCGGGTTCCCCAATGCGCGTCGGCTCCTCATCCGGCGATATTGTCACGTTGGAGGCCGGTATCGCCGAACGGAAGGCTGGTATGGCGGAACTGAAGGTAATATCGTCATAGCCCGTTTTATCGACCGTTCCACCAAAGTCGATGGATTTAGCGACGCCGCTGAAAGTCGCGCCGACCGATGTCCAGTTGCAGAAAGCCCCTTTCGAACCGCTAGGGCAATTTTGGTTGTATTGGGCAGTCAGATCGAGGGAAGCCAGCAGGTTTCCGGTCGCACCTAATTCATTGTACACATTGACTGTCGCGGCCGTAGCCGAACTGTAATAGAAGGAAAAACCGGTAGTGAAGCCGGGCGTATAATTCAGGATCGCCGAGCCAGACAGGAAAAACATGATCGTATTCGGCGAAGGCGCGTTAGCGAAGTTACCGGAGCCGCCCGCATCGCCATCAATAATAGATAGCGCATTCGAACTAAATTGAATGTCATAGTCGACGCCGGAATTACCTTGACTGTCCGTGCCGGAGTTATAGAAACCAAGAAGTTGCGCTTGATCGCCAGCTCCTTCAAAGTTCAGAACGATGGTTGGCGTCGCTGAGGCGGATACGCTGCCGAGCAAACCGCCAGCGACTATGAAGGGTACGCTCAGTAGCGTGGATAAACTTTTTTTCAACATGGTGGATTCTCTATTATGGAGCAAAGGATAAAAAACGTTGACGATAGCCCGGAACGCCGTACTCTATTTATAAGCATAAAACCTGACACTTTCTGTACGGTGGCACACATAGTGATTTAGGCATAACCCGTCAAGCACACCACTATCATTTTGAAAAATAATAAGATAACTATTTTTATTCCTGGAATTTGGCCGCTTTTGGTCTCTGCACCCTCATATTTTCAAGCTGGAAGGACTTAACTGGATGACACCCTTGGAGTTCTTTTGGGTAAGGTGAAGGGCAGGAACTCCGGGTGTCACCGATTGTAGTCTTAGGTGTGCTACCGTACCGACGGGGCTGGGCTTTTCTAATAAGGTGTTTTCAAGGCTCCGATACGGCGTAAAAAGGATTGAGCGTCGCGAACCTCGCTATCGCGGCCTGAATGCATTGAATCCCAATTTCAATCGGCATTCCCAGTCACTCCCTCATTCATCACATCAAGGAAGAACGAATGAGTTGAGTTACCTACGGCCTAACTCAACCGACTGTATCGCTCTCCTAAATGATTTCGGAAGCTGCCATGAATGCTGAATCCGAGCCTACCGCAAACAATCAGCCTTCTACCCCCCTAGTGTCGGACGCCACCCTTCCTTTGCGCACGGCCCGCATAGCCGTAGATGCGCAAGGTTTGGCGTTGGTCATCCTGGCCACCATCGCTGTGATATTCGCACTGGAGTGGGCGCAGAGCTTTTTTATCCCTCTGTTGCTCGGGATTCTCTTGGCCTACACGCTGAACACCCTCGTTGTTTGGCTGGAACGGATCAAGATTCATCGGGTGGCGGGCACCAGCCTGGTGATCGTGGCCGTTGTGGGGGCGCTGGTGTTCGGAACCTACTCCTTGCGCGGACCGATGCAGACGATCATCGAGCAGTTGCCGGAAGCCGCAAGCAAGTTGGTTGCGGGCCTCACCAAACTGGGGGAGGGCCAGATCGATGCGATGCAAAAAGTACAAACCGCAGCGAATCAGCTTGAACAGGCAGCGACCGGTGTTCCTGCTACGCCCAAAAAACCCGCGACGCGCGTCGTCATCGACGATCCCTCCGCATTCAAAATCGGCAACCTCCTCTGGGCGAGTTCCATGGGAGCCGTGGGATATATCGTGCAAGCGACCATGGTGCTCTTTCTGATCTTCTTTTTCCTGCAGTCCGGCGACATTTACAAACGAAAGCTGGTGCGACTCACCGGGCCGTCGCTCTCACGCAAGAAGGTCACGGTGCAAATCCTCAGTGATATCAACCACTCCATCCAGCGCTACATGTTTATGCTGTTGATCACCAATGTGTTCGTGGCGCTGCTCGCCTGGATCGCGTTCCGCTGGATCGGCCTGGACAACGCGGGCGCATGGGCCGTCGCTGCGGGGTTGCTTCACATCATCCCTTACCTGGGGCCTGGCCTCACTGCCACCGCCACCGGGATGGTGGCCTTTCTGCAGTTCGGCTCGTTCGCCCCGGCTCTGCTGGTTTCTGGAGCATCGCTGCTCATCGCCCTATTCGTCGGCACCTTTGTCACCACCTGGATGACCGGGAAAATCGCCAGAATGAACTCGGCAGCCGTTTTCGTCTCGCTGCTGTTCTGGGGCTGGCTCTGGGGCGTCTGGGGCATGTTGCTCAGTGTTCCGATCATCGTCATCGTCAAGGTCGTGTCTGAGCATGTTGAACAATTGCAGCCTGTAGCAGAGCTGCTGGGGGAATAGAAGGAAATTTCCAGATTCAAGGCGAACAACACGACTCTCTTGGTCCCTCTCCAGTCATCTATTTTCGGTAGGTCATCATTGATCGCAAACTATGTACGCCACCGTACCGACTGCGTTTGGTTTTGTAGCTAGACTCTCATTATCAAGTCGCATTACAGAGTCTTTACCTCGGTGATACGTACTTGCCAAGTACGAGTGGATAGATTGATGACAACGATATTATTGCCACTCAGATTTAAGTTGGTGGTAAAAACGGTTGGAGATGACCATGCAAACCCAAGCAGCTCTAGCGGATGCTCAACTTTTCAGGCCGCACACTCGCCCGAATATGGACGAAAAGCGCGTAATTACCGACTACAGAGATACTGGATACAGGGAGGGCGACATACTTTTGGACATTATTAAAGAGGGTCTGATAGAAAAGCGTATCGCTATCGACGCATTGCCATCGATGGGTATTTTCGATATCGCCGAGATCATTGAATACTTCAACGTTCAGAATCCGACTATGCAAGGTCTGATGAAAGGACTTGAGGCGGAAAAGTGCCGTATACCAATGAATAGTCAAACCGGTTGAAAAAATTGCCAGTGTGTAATTAAGGCAAAAGAAGTCGCTCATTGAAGCGACAGGAAGGAATCGAGGCTAATAGAGGAGACATGTCATGGGTAAGTATTTCGTGGGGTGGCTGCTGGGTGTTCCGGTGATGGTGCTGGTGGTTATTTATCTCCTGATGCACTAAATAACCGCGCGAGAAACTTCGGCATTCCCGCCGTAAGTAGACTCGCGCGCAACCCGGATCAATTGAATCGCAACATCAACCGTATCGATAAAGGAAAATGATCATGGAAATGTCCGAAAGGTTCACAACTTATCCCAATGACCTAAGTGGCGCCAATAACACCAGCCCGAGAGCGCCCGACATGGCCCACAAAATGGCGGATGCCGCCAGTTCGACCGTAGACCGCATGGCGTCCGGCGCCCATGAGGCGGTTGATAAGATGGCCGATGTGGCTGCGCAGGCGGCGGAAACGCTCGACGTCAAAGGCGAGCAACTGAAAGATCTACAGGTGCGATGGCTGGAGAATAGCCGTGCTTACGTCCGCGATAACCCGGTGAAGGCGCTGGGGATCGCGCTCGTCGGCGGCTTCCTGTTGAGCCGCCTGTTGAGTTCTCGCTAGAGAGGGTCCCCGGTATGGACCCAACTCCCGCAGGAGAACAGCGCGTTGGATCACGGGCCACTTCCAGCGACCCGATCCGTCGTGTGGGTTTGCCGAAAGAGGCCCAGTTGCTATGGTGCGAGCTGCGTGGACTCGCGCACGATCACCTGCAACTCGCCGCGCTGGAGACCCAGCGGGCGGGCGAGAGCCTGGTGACCATGATCACGGCGGCAATGATGGTGGCTGGCTTGCTGCTCAGCGCGTGGCTGGGGCTGGTGGGCGCCGCCGTACTGGCGCTGACCGGTAGTGGAATCATGACCAGTGACAGCGCCCTGTTGCTGGCAGTCGCCGTTAATTTGCTGCTCGCGCTCATGCTCTGTGGCGTGATCCGCCGCCGGAGCCATGATCTCCGGTTCCCCGCCAACACCGGCGCTCTGCAGCCGACGGCGTCGAAATCCTCGAATGCGGAGACGTCCTGATGTCCACCGATCTTCAAAACCCCAGCCCAAGCGCTTCTTCTCTGGCTGTTCAAATCAGTGAGGCCGAGCGTCGGCTCCAGAACCGGCGGCGGTTCGTCCGGGTTCGCGGCGCGACGCTGGGCCGAACCCTCCACCAGCGGATAACAAATCCCGCTTTGTTGCTCTGGGCGGGTGGCGTGGGATTTTTCATCGGAGAACTCACTCCGCGCCCAACCCTCCAGTCGCGGGACACAGATCGTTCGCCGGACTCGGAGCATCCTTTCTTAGAGACCGCGCTGAATTTAATTAAGCTGACGAGCTGGGCGCGCACCTTATTCACAGCGCTGCTTGGCGCGGAGCCGCCGCATGACGATCTTCGGTCTAACCCAACTGGCGATCCTTCGCCATCACCGGAAAATGCACCCTAGGAATTATGCTGAAAACATGGAACCTTTCTCATTAGACGCACTCTCAACCGTGAGAGAAATAAATACGCTCTCGTAAAGCGTGAAATAAAACGAAAATCTACTGTATGTCCTTAGTTTTTATCCAAAGGGTAGATGTTAAGATTCGTGAAATTTCATCCGGTTTTCCCTGTTTTTTGAATAGCTGAGTATTTATGCGTACTGGTACGGTAAAATGGTTTAACGATGCGAAAGGATTCGGTTTCATTGCTCCGCAGGATGGCAGTGAAGACGTGTTTGTGCATCATTCTTCGATACAAGGCAGCGGCTTCAAAAGTCTGAGCGAAGGGCAGAGCGTCCAGTTTGAATCGCAACAAGGCCCAAAAGGTCAGACGGCCAGCCGGGTAGAACCGGCTCACTGATCCTTTTCGTTCGGTCAGGATAATAAAAAGCCCCGTCAAATGGCGGGGCTTTTTATTGGGCGTCATTCTGCTTTCTGAACAATACCGCACGGCCCTAAACCTGAAAGGGTGCAGATATTTTTAACCCGTTGCTATTTGTCCCACATCACATCGCATTTCGCCATTGCGGCGGCTGTAAGTAACTCGATCAAAGGCAAGGCGCGATGCGCTAAATTTACAGTGCGCTCGCCCGATTCCTCTTCTTCAACCCGGTCCGATGCATCCGCGACCACGGCTTTATTTATTGCGACAGCCTTTTTTAAGTGATCCAGCGCCATAGGAATATCCCCAGCTTGGAGGGCGCCCGGCACCGTTCCGCTGTGCCCCATCAACTTGAGCAAGCTGACTGCGATATCGCCAAACATCATGATATCGGCGTGTGCTCTGCTTTGAAAAGTAACGATCATCAAAATCTCCTCAAGGCAACCCTCATTGTCATATTTATCCAGTGGAGTAGTGCAATGCTAAGGAGGCATGTTTAATCAGTCTGTTCGCTACCGCACGGACGCCTCCAGCAGGGCAATGATAATGTCGTTTTTCGTAATGCCTACCACGCAAGTTCAGGATGCTGAATAGCTTTGGGCTTGGCGGTGAACCTATTCTCAGGAGAGCAGTTCGATGAATGTAAAGATTTGGATGAGACTCGGCGGGATCCTCGCTGTTCTGCTGGGAGTGACTCCGATGCTGGCCGTCGCGCAGGGATATGGCCATGACCGAGCCGAAGAGCGCGGCACGATCCGGATTGACAACAACCGGCGAGACGCAGTCTACATCACGGTATGGACCGATCGTGGTAAAAAATTTGGTAAAGGCTGGAGGTTTAGTTCGGGGGAATCTGCCTTTCTGGCGATTGGGAAGAAGAAGATCAAAGTCCTTCCAAACTATCAGATCAATGTCGGCAGCGACGGCGGACGGGCTAAAGTCAGGAATGTTGGACAGTTCCATAGCGGCGTATGGTACGTCAACGTGCGGGACTTATGGCGGATCACGCACCGCAATCAGGGTTATGAGCGTGACCGATCTCCCGGTCAGAGAAAAGCGCCGGACTATTTGAGGTAATCTGGACTTCCTTGCGCCGCTATTCGAGGCGTCTTCTTCATGTCCGAGAGAGCAGGCTTCAACAAAAGATATAGATACCACAGAGTGCAAACCGATGAGCGTGGGACGATGGTGGGCCGGTGCGGCGATTCTGGCGGTGGCGATAGCTGGCGCTGTCTTTATCTGGTTGCGGTTTCAGCAACCGGCGTTGCCGGAAGGATTCGCCTCCGGCAATGGCCGCATCGAGGCCACCGAGATCGATATCGCCACCCAATGGGCTGGACAGATCCAGGAGGTGCTGGCCAGCGAGGGCGATCTAGTTGACACCGATCAAGTGGTGGCGCGGATGGATACGACCGCTCTGGAAGCGCAACTGCGTCAGGCCGAAGCGCAAGTCAAACAGGCGCAGGATGCCCGCGCCAGCGTTGACGCGCTGATTTCTCAACGGGAAAGTGAGCTGGCCTTCGCCAGAAAAGACCTTGGCCGCATTCTGGAACTGACCGCTAAAGGCTTCGTTTCCAGACAGGACGCGGATCTCAAACGCACCAAACAGGAAACCACGGCGGCGGTGCTGGCGGCGGCTAAAGCCCAGGCGACAGAAGCAGAATCGGCCATTGCAGCCGCCATCGCCGCTGCAGATCGGCTCAAGATTGATATTGAGCAAGGCATCCTCAAAGCCCCCCACGCGGGCCGCGTTCAATATCGCCTGACCGAGCCGGGCGAAGTGCTGGCGGCGGGCGGCAAGGTGCTGACCCTGCTCGATTTGACCGACGTTGACCTGACCCTGTTTCTGCCCGAAACGGCGGCGGGCCGGGTGGCGCTCGGCGCGGAAGCCCGGATCGTGCTGGATGCCGCCCCAAATCTGGTCATTCCCGCTCAGGTTTCCTTTGTGGCTGCCAAGGCGCAGTTCACTCCCAAGACCGTGGAAACCCGGACCGAGCGGGAAAAGCTGATGTTCCGGGTCAAGGTGCGGATTGACCCCGATCTGCTGCGCCAGCATCTATCGCGAGTGAAAACCGGCTTGCCCGGCGTCGCTTACGTCCGGCTCGATCCCAACGCATCGTGGCCGCCAACGCTCCAGGTGAAATTGCCGCCATGACCGATTCGCCCGATGGGGTCGCCCGGCTGGTCGGCGTCAGCCATCGCTACCGCGCTGTTGCGGCGGTGGATGACATCAGTCTGGAGCTTCCCGCCGGTCGCATGATGGGCTTCATCGGCCCCGACGCAGTGGGCAAATCCACGGTGCTGGCGTTGATCGCCGGGGTCCGGCAGGTGCAGACCGGGACGGTAACCGTGCTGGGCGGCGACATGACCGACAGCCGTCATCGCCATGCCGTTTGCCCACGGATCGCCTACATGCCGCAAGGGCTGGGGAAAAATTTGTATCCCACGCTGTCAGTCGCCGAAAACATGGATTTTTTTGGTCGCCTGTTCAGCCAGTCACCGCCGGAGCGGATCGAGCGCATTCAGCAATTGCTCGATGCAACCGGTTTGGCTCCGTTCCCCGACCGCCCGGCGGGCCAACTGTCCGGCGGGATGAAACAGAAGCTGGGACTGTGTTGCGCACTGATCCACGACCCCGATGTGCTGATTCTGGACGAACCCACCACTGGCGTCGATCCGCTGTCCCGCCGCCAGTTCTGGGAACTCATCGCCAATATCCGCCAACGTCGGCCCGGCATGAGTGTGCTGGTCGCCACTGCTTACATGGAAGAAGCCGAACGCTTCGATCATCTGGTGATGATGGATGCAGGCCGGGTACTGGCGATGGGCGACCCCGCCGAACTCAAGGCCAGGACGGGAACCACCGATCTGGAGCAAGCCTTTATCGCCCTGCTGCCGGAAGCCAAACGCCAGGATCATCATGCGCTGGTCATCCCGCCCCGGCCGCATCGCGAAGGTCCGCCCGCCATCGAGGCCAAGGGATTGACCCGCCGCTTTGGCGATTTCACCGCTGTGGATCAGGTGAGTTTCACCATTGAACAGGGTGAAATCTTCGGCTTTCTCGGCTCCAACGGCTGCGGCAAGACCACCACCATGAAGATGCTCACCGGATTGTTGCCCGCTTCAGCCGGTGAAGCTCGGCTGTTCGGTCAGATCGTGGACGCCAGCGACCTCGGAATTCGCCAGCGGGTTGGCTATATGTCGCAGGCGTTTTCGCTGTACGGCGAGCTGACGGTGCGGCGAAATCTGCTGTTGCACGCCCAGTTGTTCCATCTGCCGTCGGCGGACATTCCGACCCGGTTAAAAGAACTGGCTGAGCGCTTCGATCTGAATGCGGTCATGGATCAACTGGCCGACGATGTGCCCCTCGGTATTCGGCAACGCTTGTCGCTGGCGGTGGCGGTGATCCACGAACCCGAAATGTTGATTCTGGACGAGCCGACTTCGGGCGTAGACCCGGTGGCCCGTGATGGATTCTGGGAGTTGCTGGTCGATCTGTCCCGCAACCGGGGCGTCACCATTTTCATTTCCACTCATTTCATGAATGAAGCGGCGCGCTGCGACCGGATTTCGCTGATGCACGCCGGTCGGGTGCTGGCGCAGGGCGCGCCCGCCGATCTGGTGCGCGACCGGGGCACCCAGACGTTGGAAGAAACCTTTATCGCCTATCTGGAAGAGGCCGCCGCGCCGGTGCCTGAATCGGCAGCGCCGCCGCCTGCTACCGCAACCGTGCCTGCTTCTCACCCACCGCCGCCGAACCGCCCCGCATTCGCGCTGGGCCGGCTATGGGCTTACGCCCGTCGGGAAGCGATGGAGATCGGTCGCGATCCGATCCGCCTCGGTTTTGCGCTGCTCGGCCCGGTGTTGCTGATGATCGTGTTCGGTTACGGCATCTCGTTCGATGTCGAGAAACTACCCTATGCGGTGCTGGATCGTGATCAAACCCCGGAAAGTCGAAGCTATCTGGAAAATTTCCAGGGTTCCCGCTACTTCGAGGAGCATCCGCCCTTACGCGATGCAGCCGAATTGGAGCAACGCCTGCGCAGCGGCGAGTTGAAGCTGGCTATCGCCCTGCCGCCCGCTTTTGGCAAGGATCTCAAGCGCGGTGCCCGCCCTGAAGTGGGCGTCTGGCTGGATGGGGCGATGCCGTTCCGCGCTGAAACCAGCCGTGGCTATGTTGAGGGCATCCATCGCCAATATCTGGCCGATCTGGCCCAGCACGCCGGTCAGGATACGAAATGGCTGCCTGCCGACATCGAAACCCGGTTCCGCTACAACCAGGATTTCCAGAGCGTGTTCGCGATGACGCCCGGCGTCATCATGCTGCTGCTGGTGCTGATCCCGGCCATGCTGACCGCAGTAGGGGTGGTGCGGGAGCAGGAATTGGGGTCAATCACCAATCTCTACGCGACCCCGGTCACCCGGCTGGAATTTCTGCTGGGTAAGCAACTGCCCTATATCGCCTTGGCCTTCGTCAATTTCCTCAGCCTGCTGGCGCTGGCGCTCCTGCTGTTTCGGGTGCCGGTCAAGGGCAGCTTTCCGGCGCTGGCGGTGGGCGCGCTGTTGTACGTGGTGGCGACCACCAGCTTCGGTCTGCTGGTGTCCACCTTCGTGCGGACGCAAGTCGCCGCCCTGTTCGCCACCGCAATCATCGTAATCATCCCGGCGGTCAACTTCTCCGGTTTGCTCAAACCGGTCTCCTCCCTGGCGGGTAGCGCCAAGGCGATGGGCTACAGCTTCCCCAGCGTCTATTTTCAGCAGATCAGCGTGGGAACCTTCGCCAAGGCGCTGGGATTCGCCGATTTAGCTTGGAACTATCTGGCGCTGGCGGCCTTCTTCGCCCTGTTTCTTGGCCTGAGCGTGGCGCTGCTCAAGACGCAGGAACGCTGACCATGCGCAAATCCCTGGCCAACATCTACCGGTTAGGCATCAAAGAATTGCTGAGCTTGCGTTCCGACCGGGTGATGCTGTTGTTGATCGTCTATGTCTTCAGCTTCGCGATTTACGCCGTCGCCACCGGTGCGTCCACCGAAGTGGCGAATGCCGCCGTCGCCCTGGTGGATGAAGACCGTTCTCCGCTATCCCGGCGAATTCAGGACGCGCTGCTGCAACCCTACTTTCAGCCACCGGTCCGCCTGACGGTCGCGGAGCTGGATGCGGCAATGGACGCCGGCCGGTATACCTTCGTGATGGATATTCCGCCCCACTTCCAGGCGGATATGAGTGCGGGCCGCCAACCGGCGATTCAGCTTAATGTGGACGCCACCGCCATGAGTCAGGCGGGCACGGGCGCCAGCTATCTGCAACACATCATCGCCCAGGAAATTCTGGCCTTCGCCCAAGGCCGGGAAGGCGATCCGCAATGGCCGGTCAATCTGGTAATTCGGACGCAGTTCAATCCCAACCTGAAATCGAGCTGGTTTCTGGCAGTGATGCAGCTCATCAACAACATCACCCTGCTGGCGATCATTCTCACCGGCGCGGCGCTAATCCGCGAACGCGAACACGGCACTATCGAACATCTGCTGGTGATGCCGCTGCGGCCTGCCGAGATCATGCTGGCCAAAATCTGGGCCAACGGCCTGGTGATCGTGGTTGCCGCCGTGTTGTCGCTGTATGGCGTGGTGCAGGGCTGGCTGGGCGTCCCGATCGCCGGTTCGATCCCGCTGTTCGTCGCGGGAACGGTGATCTACCTGTTTTCAGTGACGGCGCTCGGTATTTTCCTGGCGACGCTTACCCGCTCCATGCCTCAATTCGGGTTGCTGGCGATTCCGGTGTTTATGGTGATGAACCTGTTGTCGGGTGGCACGACTCCGCTCGACAGCATGCCGGAACTGTTGCAGGCGTTGATGCAGCTTTCGCCGTCCACCCATTTCGTCAGCTTTGCTCAGGCGATCTTGTACCGGGACGCCGGTTTTGCGGTGGTGTGGCCCTCTTTCGCCGCCGTCGCCGCCAGCGGCGCAGTGTTTTTCGGCGTCGCCCTGCTGCGGTTTCGCCGGATGGTGACGCTGATGCAGAGTTGAGTTTGGAGTGCGCCACTCTGTGCGCTACAGCACAGACGCCCCGGTAGGCGAATGCTAGCTTTGCTAACCAAAACAGGAGAAAGACCATGGCCAGCGTCGGTTATCACGAACCTATAGAAGAACTGTCCGATGCAACGTGCGACATGCACCGGGCCATCGTGTCCCTGATGGAAGAACTGGAAGCCGTTGATTGGTATAACCAGCGGGCGGACGCCTGCAAGGATCCCGAACTCCAGGCGATCCTTAAGCACAATCGGGACGAGGAGAAAGAACACGCCTCCATGCTGCTGGAATGGATTCGGCGCAATGATTCCAGCTTCTCCAGCAAGCTCGAAGACTATCTGTTCACCGAAAAACCTATTGCGCATCACTAAGGCTGCCGCATGAACCCGTCACCAGAACAGGCTAAGGCCACCCCCGGATGAGCAGGTCTGGTGGCTGAAACCGTTGCGTAAACCATGGTCTTTTATTCCATAGCTCACTTCTTGCTTCAACGAGGTTGCCCAAGGGTACGGCTTGGTTTTCGCCACTCAAATTCCCCACGGGTGGGGAACTTTACGCTGATGAGGCGACCGCATGTTCCCCCAGGTCTCACGCCCTCTCTGCAAGCGTTACTTTCCGCCCAACTGGCGGTAGGTTCCTGAAAACGGCCAAGATTCTTAAATGAAAGCCCATGAAAGTCAATAAAGTTTTCAGTAGCTGTCAACCCCTGTCGGAACCCCAAGCTGAATCGGCTACCGATGCGGCCGGTCTATCCAGCGCCGAGGCCGGTTCACGACTCGCCCAATACGGTCCCAACCTGTTTCGCGACCATCAGCAACCGCCCTTATGGCTGCAATTTCTATCCCGCTTCAAGAATCCTCTGGTCATTCTGCTGCTGGTCGCCAGCGCGATTTCCGCCCTGACCGGCGAAATGACCAACTTTCTCATCATCACGGTGATGGTGCTATTTAGCGTCACGTTGGCTTTCGTTCAGGAACACCGCGCCGGTCAGGCGGCAGAAAGTTTGCGCCACTCGGTCTCGGTGCGGGCCAAAGTGATCCGCGACGGCAAGCCGCTGGATGTGCCAGCGGGCGTGGAAGACCGGCCGGAGGTGGCGCAACAGGCGTAGAAACAACTCGGCCGGCAGGTTTGGTCCGGTCGCGCTGGACTGCGCGGGTGGGGCGCACGGAACTCGCTTTTTTCTTCACGGTGGTGGACATGAGCAGGAAGCGTTACTCAGCAAACGAATGATCCTACTCCGGGATCAGGTTAAGCTGAGGCTTGACAAGGCGAGAAAAAGCTTAATTTGTAACCAATGATCTAAGTTCATGGCGGGGACTCTTGGGAGGGGGTGATACCCAGGAACTTTAGCCGGTTCCATCCCAGGAGCCACCCCTCCATCCTTATTCAGAACTGACGTTTATTAGGCTTTGCGTAGCACGGGCTTCCAGCCCGTGCTGCCTCAGTCAAATCATCGGGAAGTGGAACCATTTCCTCACGCTGGCGCTCTCTAAATCGGCAGTTTGCATAAATATTGTATAATAATTTGGCAAACAGCTTGCTATCCTTATACGGGTTGCAACGCCGCCAAATCTACATACAGGAGAGATTATGACCATGCCACCTGCCTCGGAGACCCCGGAGAGCGCCGCCGAACTCTGGCGGAACAATCTGCGCGGCGGACTCCATACCGAACTCACTGGCCTGCGTTCCGAGCAGTGGTGGACCGGACGGAAACCGCAGGACTGCCCCGGTCGCCAGCCGGACGGTACGCTGACTTCGTTGCCGTTGCCGCATCTGGCGAGCTGCACCCGCCAGCAGACCCTGGATTACTTCGACAATAGTTGGACATTGACCGAACTGCTGTTCTCCAGTCTCCAGGGCGAAGAGGCTTTTTTTCGCCCGCCCTATCATCATCTGCGCCATCCGATGATTTTTTACTACGGTCATCCCCCGGTGTTGTACATCAACAAACTGCGGGTGGCCGGGCTGATCGAGCAGCCGCTCAACCCTTATTTCGAGCGGCTGTTTGAAACCGGCGTGGACGAGATGCGCTGGGATGATCTCTCCAAAAATGAAATGGTGTGGCCGCGCGTGGACGAGGTTCATGCCTATCGTCAGCAGGTCTATCGCACCGTGCGGCAGCTTATCGAAACTCATCCCGGTCTGGCGTCCGGTCATCCGCCGATTACTCAGGATGATCCGCTGTGGGCATTGTTCATGGGCTTTGAGCACGAGCGGATTCACCTGGAAACTTCCTCGGTGCTGATTCGCGAGTTGCCATTGACGCTGGTGCGGCGACCGGTGGCATGGCCGCAATTGCATCCATCGGCGAAACCGGCGGAATGGGCAACCTTCGCGCCGGGTGTGGGCACCGATTACCCGCAGAACGCGCTGATTAACATATCCGGCCAGCAGTTGCGCTATGGCAAACCCTGGGCGTGGCCGTCCTACGGTTGGGATAACGAATACGGCCAGCGCGAAGTTGCGCTACAACCGTTTCAGGTCAGTCGTGCCTTGATTAGCAACGGTGAATTTTATGAATTTGTTGTCGCCGGTGGTTATCGCGAGCGGCGCTACTGGTCGGAAACGGGCTGGGATTGGCGTTCGTTTCGTAACAGTAAAGCGCCGACCTTCTGGATCCCGGATGGTCCCGCCGGCCTGCATTGCTACCGGCTGCGCAGCCTGTTTGAGGTAATCGCCATGCCTTGGGACTGGCCGGCGGAGGTGAATTATCACGAGGCCAAAGCCTATTGCGCCTGGCGTTCCGAGTGCGAGGGCCAACCCTGCCGCTTGCCCAGCGAGGCCGAGCAGCAGGCGTTGCGTGCCACCCGCCAGCATGAGGCGATCAGCGTTGGACCTGATGCCGATCCGGTGATGTGCCGGGATGGCGCAGCTTTGGCGCGGGAGTACGGCTGCAATCTCAATCTGGCTTGGAGTTCATCGTGGCCGGTGACGGCAGGCCAACCTACGCAGGACGGCGTTTACGATCTCTGTGGCAATGTCTGGCAATGGCTGGAGGATCACTTCAACCCGCTGCCCGGCGCTAAAGCCCATCCCTATTACGACGATTTCAGTACCCCCTGCTACGACGGCCAGCACCAGATGATGTTGGGCGGTTCGTGGGCGTCGACCGGCGATGAAGCCAGTATTTGGGCGCGCCTCCACTTCCGCCCGCACTTCTTCCAACACGCCGGTTTTCGACGGGTGCGGAGTGC
Source organism: Candidatus Contendobacter odensis Run_B_J11 (assembly GCF_000531125.1). Classification (GTDB taxonomy): domain Bacteria; phylum Pseudomonadota; class Gammaproteobacteria; order Competibacterales; family Competibacteraceae; genus Contendibacter; species Contendibacter odensensis. The sequence goes on from NZ_CBTK010000253.1 coordinate 17,276, forward strand.
GGGTGACGGTGGCGCGGTGCGGTTGGATCAGCCGGGATCATCGGGTCAGATTTACGAAGACCCGCAAATTTTGCACGAATATCTGCTGCTGCATTACGGGGCGGCTGACGTACAAATGCCCTATGCCTTTGGGCCAAAGGATGCGGTGGAATTCCCGCAGCGTTGCGCTCAATGGTTGCTGGACGCCGCCCGTGAGTACGGGGTGCCCACCGGAACAGCGCTGGATATTGGTTGCGCGGTAGGGCGGGCCAGTTTTGAGTTGGCGCGGGTCTACCAGAAGGTGTTGGGGGTGGATCTCAGCCGCGCCTTTATCGCTGCGGCGGACACGCTGCGCCGCGAGGGCGAGTTGGGCTATTTCTGCAAGGATGAGGGGCGGCTGGGGGCGACACTGAGCGCCATGATCGATCCGGCCATTGACCGGAATCGGGTCCATTTTCGTCAGGCCGACGCCGGTTCGCTGCCGGCGGAACTGGCCGATTTTGATGCGGTGCTGATGGCAAATCTATTGTGCCGCTTGCCCAGTCCCAAGGCGCTGTTAGGCCGGTTGAGCGGGCCGTTGGGACTGGTGAAACCGGGCGGGCTGCTGGCGATTTTCTCGCCCTACAGTTGGTTGGAGTCCTTCACCCCGCCGGAAGCCTGGCTGGGCGGCTACGAAAAGGACGGGCAACCGATCCACAGCGCGACGGCACTGGGCGCGCTGCTGCGAGCGGAAGGTTTTGATCTGTTGCGTGAGGCTGAGGTGCCGCTAGTCATCCGCGAACACGCTCGCAAGTACCAGTACATTGTTACTCATGCGATGTTGTGGCGACGGACAGGAAGTTAACGGGCTGTGGAAACGTGGCACGGGCAGGATGCCCGTATTACGACGAATGGCGCGAAGCACTGGGGTGGTTTGAAAAGGGTATTACTGAGCCGATTTTCTTCTTTTCGTCATCTTGACCCCCTCCGCTGGCAATAACGAAGTCAATTGCCGGTAGCGCTCGAACAGAAACGCGACCCGTTCCGCTTCAGTTGCGAACGTGGTTTTACCGTAAGCCATATCTACAGCGCGATCCAGCGCCCGATGCGTCTTGAGCAATTCCGGCGGCATGGTCAGCGGGTGATAAAGATCAGCCAAAGTGGCATTAGGAAAGCAGGCGCGGGCATTGAGAACAGCTTGCGCGACAGTTTTAATCGCTTGGCATTGCGCATCGGTCGGTTCCGGCCACGGAAAGTTGTTGTAGACGATGCCAGCAGAATAGCGATACCTGCTTTCCAATCGCCCACACACCGCCCGCACCCAAGCCATGTGCATAGTTGAAGACAACACCCCAAAATGGTAAAGAGTGGCGTCGGGAATAATCTTGACCAGATTGCTGCATAGTGTATCGGTCTGCATAAAACCCATCGGAATAAATGCCCGCCGCTCCGATGACACTTCCGGGATGACCAGATAAGTTGAATCCGGCTGGTTCTCCACATGAAACCGGGTTGGCGTATCCGCTAGTTTTCGCGTTGGGGCGGATTGACTAGCCAGCCGAAATTGCCGTACTGCTTCCACTCGTTTCATGGCTTCCGGCATTTTCCGCAACTGATCCGGTGGACAATGACCCAGCCATAAACACCAGCGTTCGTAGCCATTCAGAACTTCATCCGCACCCAGCCAGCGCCGAAACCACGGCGCGGCTTGTGGTTCCTTCATCAGAAATAGCGCTTTTTCATCGGTCGTGAACAGGTAATGCCCGCCATCAATCGGCTTATTGCCAATCCCGATTTCCGGTACATCACAAATCGGTCGTTGTCGATTAGTCAGCGTCACATTTGGCGCATCCACCAGATACGGATTGATATTGCTGACCCGAATGGCGTGCGGTTCCGATTTGGGCGTTTCGTAATCGAATAGCCATTTTTCCGGTTCATCCTGCCGCCAAAAACCGACAATAACGCAATGCACGGCGGCTTTACCTCGCGCCTCGCTACCCCATTGAAAAGTACGATGGGCGAAATGAATCTGGATACCACGCTGCAATAAATCCGGCCACAACACGCCCGCCTGTTCGCCCTGAGTAATTGAATTGGTGGACACAAACGCCACCCGAATCGCAGGATTGTCAGCGAGAACATCAGCGGCCTTGCGATACCAGCAGGCGACATAATCCAGCAAACCGGCATTGCGGGTATCGCGAAAGATCGTCGCCATTTCAATCCGTTGCACCGCACTCATGAATTTCGCGCCCACAAACGGCGGATTCCCAACGATGACGGTTATATCAGCGGGTTTAACCAGGGTACGCCAGTCCAGAGTGAGCGCATTACCGTGGACAATGTGGGGTGCTTTCTTCAACGGCAGGCGAATAAAATACTGGCCGAACTCCTCCGACACCCGCAAATTCATTTGATGATCAGTCAGCCACAACGCCACCTGCGCGATTTGCGCCGGAAATTCTGCCAGTTCAATTCCATAAAACTGATCCACATCCACCAGCACAATCTGACTGACATCGAGAAAATCACTGCTGCGAGTCTGGTGCAATTCCCGCAATACCGCCAATTCCAGCAACCGTAATTCCCGATAAGCCACTACCAGAAAGTTGCCACAACCACAGGCCGGGTCCAATACTCGCACCGCCGCCAGTTGTCGTTGAAACTCCAGCAAGCGCCGGGCATTGCGCCGAACCCGCTCAAATTCTGTCCATAGCCGATCCAGCAATAGCGGCCGCAGCGCCTTGAGGATATTAGTCTCGGTGGTGTAATGCGCGCCTAAATGGCGACGGGCGGCGGGATCGAGAATGGATTGAAACAGCGAACCGAAAATAGCCGGAGAAATCCGACTCCAATCCAGCGCGCTGGCATCCAGCAGCAATTCCCGCAACACCCGATTAAAAGCGGCCAGTGGTAACGGTTCCGCAAACAGCCGCCCATTGACATGCGGAAAGGCTGCTAATTGCTCATCGAGGGTGCGAAACCGCTGCTCCGGCGGGGTGTTCAACACTTGGAAAAGCTGCGCCAACTGCGGCCCCAAATCGGCACCATCTTCACCAGTCCGCGCTTCCAGATAATCCCGGAATTGCTGGCGCTCGAAAATCGCGGTGTCTTCGGCAAACAGGCAGAACAGCAACCGCACCAACAGCATTTCCAGCGGATGCCCGTCATAACCCGCCGCTTTCAAACCATCGTGCAGCCGGCCCAGTTTCTCCGCTGCCGCGATATTAACCGGATCTTCCTGACCGAATGAGCGGGTCTGATAACCGGCCATAAAACCAAACAGCCGGACGTGCTGATACAACTCGGCCAAAGCAATGTCGTGGCTTTGATCTGCGTCCAGATCGTACAAGCGAAACCGGGCAAAATCGGAGACCAGCACATAACGCGGCAAATCGCGTTCTTTCAGTCCCGGAAAATAGTCCAGCGCCTGCCGAAACGCCCGGTCGAGACTTTTGCCCCGCGACTTGTGTTCAACCAGCAGCACCCCTTTCCACAGCAGATCAATAAAACCGCCCGCGCCATCAGCCTTTTTAATCGGCGCTTCAAACGCCGCCACCCGCCGCCGGGTCACCCCAAACACCGTGAAAAACTGATCCCAGAAACTCTTGGCTTCGGCATCCTCGGACACCGCATCGGCCCACTCGCGGGAAAACGCCAAGGCACGGTCTTTGATCTCATTCCAGGACAGGGGCATGGGTGTAATATGGCAATCCTAGGCCGGTTGTGGATATAGCATGGGCATCTTACCCGTGTTCAGTTCACGGGCAAGATGCCCGTGGTCCTGTCCTCCATCGGCGAACCCAGCGGCGAACGGGCGGAGCGGCTGGCGCGGATCGAAAAATTGTTTTTGGCCGTCGCATCGAACGAACCGGGTTCAGGCCAAGTCGGCTGATCGATACTAAAAAGAGGACTGAATTTATGGAACGCAAGCACGAGAAATACCAACGGCTGATCACCCGATGTAAAGCATTGACGCCGGTGCCGACCGCTGTCGCGCATCCCTGCGACGAAAGCTCGCTCCGGTGCGCGGTGGAAGCCGCTGAATTGGGCATTTTGCAGCCGATTTTGGTGGGACCGCAGGCCAAGATCAAAGCCATAGCGGCGCAGTTCCAGCTTGACATCTCCCGCTACGAGATTGTGGACGTGCCGCACAGCCACGCCGCCGCCGATGCGGCGGTGCTACTGGCCCGCGAGGGCAAGGCCGAGATGCTGATGAAGGGCAGCCTGCACACCGACGAACTGATGGGCGCAGTAGTGCGAACCGCGACCGGATTGCGTACTGAGCGCCGCATCAGCCACGCCTTCATCATGGACGTGCCAAGTCTGGATCGGGCGATCATCGTCACCGACGCCGCGATCAACATCTTCCCGACCCTCGAAGACAAAATGCACATCATCCAGAACGCTATCGACCTTGCCCACGCTCTGGATTTCCCGCAACCCAAGGTGGCGATCCTGTCCGCCATGGAGACGGTCAATCCCAAGATTCAATCTACGGTAGAAGCGGCGGCATTGTGCAAGATGGCGGATCGCAAGCAAATCACCGGTGGCATCCTTGACGGCCCGCTGGCGCTGGATAATGCCATCAACCTCAAGGCGGCCCAGATTAAGGGGATCGACTCACCGGTGGCGGGCTACGCCGACATTCTGGTGGTGCCGGATCTGGAAGCGGGCAACATGCTGGCCAAGAGCCTGAGCTTCATGGCCGATGCCGACGCGGCTGGCATCGTCCTCGGTGCCCGGGTGCCGATCATCCTTACCAGCCGCGCCGATTCGGTGATGACCCGGCTGGCCTCCTGCGCGGTAGCTGCGTTGGTCGCTCAGGCGCGGCGGGAAACCGCCAGCAAGGCGGTGGCATGATGAGCGACGCAATTTTGGTCGTTACTGCCGGTTCGTCAGGCTGATTAGCGGCGGATTGGAACAATACAGTCGTTTGTCAGCCATGATTTTGGCGGCAAAATCCCCACTGCGGAGTCGCCATCGGTGTAACGGGTGCAGAGGAACTGCACTCGCTGGAGGAATTGGAAACCGCCGTTAAGGCGATGAAATACTCCTTACTCCAGACAACGGTAATGGAACTACCACAACCCAGAGAGGAATGTTGATGATTCCTCTCAATCCAAACGATGACTGGTGTTCTCAATCGAGGAGATGAAGATGAAATTCTTACGCATTTGCAGTACTGCCCTGGTGTTATTGCTGAGCGCCACGATTGCTCACGCGCAGGGATTTGAGCAAAGCAGCTTTCCGGCGGGTCTCGGCAAACCGGAACTGAAGTACCACTTGCTCGTGCCGGAGGGCGTCACTATCACCAACAAGAAAGGCGAGGTGTATAAGGCCGGTCAGATCGTGGTAGTGCCCGGTTCCAACGTCACGATCCTGGAATCGGCCTACGTCAAGAAGCAGATGAACGACACTGCGTTTAAGTCCAGCTTTGTCAATGAGACCAGTTATTCTGGAATGCCCGAGGAAAAGGTACGCGATTACGCGATTGTCTCGGTGAAAGTTCCCGAAGGCGTAACCGTTCAAAGTCCTGGCAAGACCATCACAGGCCCGTCGTCGGTGACGCTGATGGTGACTATGGCGGGAATGAATGCAACGCCCGATACCATTCCCGCTGAATCGTGGAACACCATGGGCGGCTGGAGTGGTTGGAACAAATAATAATTTGCCAGCGCGAGTTCTGGCGCTGAAACAACCCGTCGGGCTGGTCTGTAAGGGTTATAGCCCGATGGGGATTTCGCTGGATACCCCGAAACGAGGAGAATATCGATGATGACTTCAAGATCGGCGGGCTGAGTGTTGGCGCAACTGTCGGCATCGCCAAGGTGGCGGGGCAGTCGGCGAAGTCTATAATTTAAAGGATGTCTCGAAATTCCCCGGCACCTACACCGCACTGAATGCTGCCATCGCGTTGGGCGGCGGCGTGGGCGGTGTCCAGATGAAGAATGAAAATGGCGTGATCATGCGGCTGGAATCCCGTACCAAGGGATTGCGGTTCAACCTGAGTACGAGTGGCGTAACCGTAACAATGAATTGACATTCTCCCCGCCCCCCGCCTACGCGGGGGCAGGCTCTGAAGGACGGGGATTCCTGATTTCACAATCAGGGTTTTCTGTTTCATTGAGGAGGGACCAGAGGAGTTAAGGCTTGGTTTTCGCCGACAGGATTCCCCGGAGACGGGGAGTCTTACGCAGTTTGAGCCGCTGCCGGAAACTCCCCCAGGTCTCACCTCCTCTCCACAGACGTTATACCGTTTAGCGATAGGTTTTATCTTTATTCGTCATACCCGCGAAAGCGGGTATCCAGTCAGTCCGGCAGCGGGTCGCTGGATTCCCACATTCGCGGGAATGACGACCATAAATACGAAAACTACCGAGAATTGGTATTACATCCCGCCCGCCCGGCGGTAGGTCGAATAGGAGACATAGATGATGTTACCCAAAAGAGCGGCGCTGAAACAGTCCTCACCAGAGGGACTGCCGCCAGTTGGCGAGGCTCTCGAACCGCGCTGTCCGCTCTCCCTCCCCGGCCTAACTCGTGCTGAGCGCAGCCGAAGCAAGGCCGGAGTTTCTCGCGGAAAAGCCTGATGAGCCGCACCACTGTGGTTCAAGTCACGCTGGCGATTGCGCTGATCGTCCTCGTTGGGCTGGGTTTGACCACTTTCCTCAATTACTTCAAGTTTGAACGCTCGTTCTCACTGCTGATCGGTTCGCGCTTCGACGCAGTACTGCGGGACATGAAGAACACCATTGAAACCAGCCTGGCGCTCGGTCTGCCGATCAACGCGCTGCGCAACACCCAGTCGCTGATCGAGCGGGAGACGCAGCAAGACCCGCTGATCCTGTCCATTGAGGTGTTCGAGGCGAACGGCAATGTGGTGTTCGCTACTGACCGCGACCTGATCGGCGATCAGATTACCAATGAATGGGTTGAGGCTTGGCGTACCCACGATACCGCCGGCGCGTGGCGGCTGCGCGAGGAAGATGCCCTGGTGATCGGAATCTCACTGGTCAATAACCTCGATCTGGAAGTGGGCGGCATCGCTCTGCGCTTCTCGCGCGATTTCCATGACTCCAGCCTGAAGGCGATGTTGCTGGAACTCGGCAGCGCGGTTGCGATCCTGCTGGCAGCGGCGATCATCCTGTCGCTACTGGGTGCGTTTCTGGTGCTGCGTGCGACTCGCAGCTCATTCACTGCGATGACTGCCGCCCTGAATGCGCTATCACGGCATTCCAATCAATCCCCGCCGGCGCATCGAGGCAGCGATCCGGCGCTGGCGGCTATTGTCGCCGCGCTCTGGGAAATCGAACACACCGCCAAGGAAATTCGGCGTCTCGACGAAGAGGGCTGAAACCATGCCCACCCAGATAACTGAGCTGATGTTGATGAACGCCGCATCCGCCGTTGCCACGCCAGATGTCCCGACCGCTGACTATGCCCGCTGGATCAGTCGGCGAATCCATGCCCTGACCCTCCTCATTTTGCTGGTGGCGCTGATTGGCTTCTCCCTGTTTGCCATGCAGGCGTTTGAAGCCCGGCTCGCCCCGGAAATCGGCAGGAAATCGGCCACCATCGGCCGTATTCTGACCGCTCAGATCGAACGTGCCGTGGGCTATGGCATTCCGTTCGCCCAACTTACTGGCATGGACCCGTTTTTGTCCTCGGTATTTCAAGATAATCCCGAAGTGGCCTACCTGCTGATCACCGATGCAACCGGTACGATTTTGTACGCCGCCGGTCCCGGAGCCGTTGAAGGTCAGGCTGCTCTGGTCAGTTCCGGCGCAGTGATGCCGCTTCCAGAGGAAGCCACATCTACTCGCTCGGTGGGCGCTTTTTACGACACTGCATTGATCATGAAGCGCGGGGACAACCGCATCGGCGCGCTGCATATTGGAGTACGCCAGAGCTTTGTGCGCGGTCAGTTAGCCGAAATCGTCTATGACGTGCTGACCGTGCTGGTGGTTGCGCTGCTGGTGGCCTTTGAGATGGTGGCGGTGCTGGTGGCCTTGCGCGTCGCCCGTCCGCTGGCGCGAGCGGAACGGCTGCTGGAACGGCTGAGGCGCGGCGATTTCCGCTACGACGGCAACGGTTCCAAGAGTGACGAGGTCGGTCGTTTCACCACCGCGCTCGCAACCGTCACCCGCCGCGTCAACGAACGCTACTGGCGGCTGGTTCAAGAGGCGGAGGAAATCAAGGCCGGCCAGATTGACCCGAGTATCGTCGCCCGCATTGAAGCGGTCATGAGCCGACTCAAAACCCGCTTTCATTTCCTGGCGCTGGGTGCATTGCCGATTAACCTGCGCGAACCCAGCCTGGCGGCGGTGCGCGGGCCGCTGTTCCTGTTCGTGCTGGCCGAAGAGTTGTCGCGCTCGTTCATGCCGCTGTATATCCGCCAGCTTTATACCGCGAACCCGATGATTATCCCCGGTTTGAGCGAGGATACGATGATCGGTCTGCCGATGGCCCTGTTTATGCTGTGCATCGCTGTCACCACCCCGTTTGCCGGGTGCTGGACTGACCGCTGGGGTACGCGCCGCCTCTTCATCGTCGCGCTATTGCCAGGGCTGGCGGGCGCTATCGGCACGGCGTTGGCAGGATCGGTGCTGGATTTGCTGTTGTTTCGCAGCCTGAGCGCCATTAGCTATGCCATGGCGACCATTGCCTGCCAGGGCTATATCGCCCAGACCGCTCCGGCGGGAGGCCGGGCACGCGCCATGGCCATATTCGTCGGATCGATCATGCTGGCCGCCATCTGTGGCACCGCTATCGGTGGTGTTCTCGCCGACCGCATCGGCTACCGTGCCACCTTCCTGATCGCGGCTGGCCTGATTCCGCTGGCGGCGGCGCTGCTGTTGGTACTGTTGGATGATCCTCCGGTGCAGTGGGTCAAGCCAGACCCGGATAAGGGCAGTCAGAGCGGTTGGCGCGCCTTTCAGGCGTTGCTGGGCAACCCGCGCTTCGTCGCCTTGATGCTGGGTTCGGCGATTCCGGCCAAGATGATTCTGACCGGTTTTCTATTTTTTCTGACGCCGTTGTACTTGCGACATTTGGGCTATGACACCGCCACCAGCGGTCGGGTGATGATGAGCTACTTTGTGCTGATGATCCTGCTGGGGCCGCTGGCCGCTCGCTGGGCCGACCACAGTGACCGCCATCGATCCTTTGTGATTCTTGGCGGTCTGCTGTCGGGAACCGGAGTACTCGGCGTGTTGTATTGGAATGATCTGTGGGCGGTGCTGGCCGGGGTTACGGCTCTAGGACTGGGACAGGCGTTACTGACGGCACCGACGCTGGCGCTGATCCCGGAAATCTGCGAGCGCGAATGCCAGCGGTTCGGGCAGGCCACGGTGTTGAGCGCGCTGCGGGTGATCGAGCGGATTGGATCGGTCGCCGGCCCTCTTCTTGCCGCCTGGGTGCTGGGAAGATTTGGCTACGCCGGCAGCGCAGCGGGCAGCGGTGTCATTGTGATCACTGGATCGGTGCTGCTGGGATTAGGGTTGCTGGCGCTGGGCGACGGTCGTCGGGCCGTCCCGGGGCGAGGTTTGCCATGAACATGGCGCTGTTCCATCCCCTCCGGTGGTCATGGCTGACGACGGCGCTGTTCACGCTGATGATAGGAGTGATGGCTGCGACGCTCGCGCTGCCGACCTCCGCCGAACCTCCCATGAAAACCTACCGCATTCTCATGGTGCTCTGGCGCGGCGAGGAAGATGCCGTTCAAGGCTTCCGCGACTATTTCGCTACTCAGCGCATCCCGGTCAGTATCATGGTCCGCGACGCCGCTGGTGACCTTGCCAAACTGCCTGGATTGTTGAAGGAAGCCAAGGCGATCCGCCCCGATCTGGTGGTCACCTGGGGTACGTCGGTAACGCTGGCTCTGCTCGGCCCGTATGACGCCGCCGATCCCAACCCGTACCTTCCGGCTGCCGGTATTCCAGGCATCTTCATGATCGTCTCGCAGCCGGTGGAATCCCGGATTGTGCCGGCGCTGGCATCGTCCGGTCGCAATATCACCGGTACCGCTTATCTGGTGCCGGAGGAAACCCAACTGCGCGCCGCCCGCTCCTATTTCGATTTCGACAAAATCGGCATCGTCTACAACGACAAGGAAGACAATGCCCGCCTCAGCGTTGAAGCCTTGCGCGCCTTGGCACCGACGCTGGGCTACACCTTGATCGAGCGACCATTGCCGCTCGACCGCAAGGGCAATCCACGCGCTGACCTGATCGAACCGCTGGTGGCCGAGATCGCGGCGGCTGGGGCGCAATTGCTCTACCAGCCGCCGGATTCCTTTCTCAACGTCAACCGCGACCGCTTGACCCAGGCGGCGCTGGCGCGTGGCCTTCCGACCTTGGCCGCCGGTGAAAATCCGGTGCGCAATTCCTATGCCCTCATGGGTATCATCAATCGTTATTACACGGTCGGCCAACTGACCGCTTACAAAGCCAGGCAGATTCTGGTGGAGGGCCTGAATCCAAAGGAGATTCCGATTGAAGCCCCCAAGCGGTTCTCGTTCATGATCAACCTGCCGGTCGCCTTGCAACTAGGACGGTATCCCCCGATGAACCTGCTCAAATTCGCCGAAATCATCGAAGGTGACACGGATATCCGCCGACCATGACCGTCGTCTGCCGGATCGCCCAGCCCGCCGACTTGCCGGCGCTGCAAGCTCTATACGCCGAACTGATCCCGGAAGAAGCGCCGTGTCTGGCGGAAATGGCAGCCGCGCTGGCACGGATGGAGGCCAGCGGTCTGTCCGCAGTGTTCGTCGCCGAAGACCAGAGCGGCGTCATCGGCACCTTCCAGCTCGTGATTTACGACAATCTGGTGCGCGCCCCTCGGCGCAAGGCGATGATTGATTCGGTGATCGTCCGGCATGATCGGCGTGGGGTCGGCATTGGTCGCCAGTTGATGGCGCATGCGGTGGTGGTCGCCGCCGAACGCGGCTGTTGCAGGGTGGGCGTATCCACTGCCTTCCGTCGGCAGGTCGCCCAGTCGTTTTACGATACCCTCGGCTTTGGCCGGTTCGGCTACCATTACCTGTACCCGGTTTCGAGCGCCCCAGAACACTGAATCCGCTGGCCTATCGGCACGAAACCCGGCAGAGAATCCCACCCATGCTGTTGCGCACCCGAGTGATTGTGTTGGTCCTGTTGTCCTTCGTGCTGGTGATCGCCGGGATGCTGGTCACGGGGCTGTGGAACGAACGACTGGTCGCCGAATTGCGCGACGGCGATATTTTGCGCGGCCAGGAGACGATCTGGCGGGAATTGACCGAGGCGCGGCTGCGAATCATGGGATCGGCGCTCGCCCGCATCGCCCGCGATTCACCACTTGCTGGCGCGGTCGCCGACGAAAATCGCGCGGCACTCACCGATATTGCGTCCGGCTATCTGACGACGCTTGAGGCCGAAGGCGCCATTTCCCGCATCGAACTGCTCGGGCGCGATGGGGAAGTGCTGTACAACTCCGGTAACGAACTGTTCTGGTCAGCCAGCATTAGCGCCGATCAGATCGACGTGGTGCTGCGGCACAGCGAGACGGTGAGTGGCTTGGCGAACAATGCTAACCGTCGCCTGGTGGCACTGGTAGCTGCCCCGATCACGGTTGAAAACCCACCCGGATCGGCGCGACGCACCGTCGGTGTGGCGATCCTGAGCTTCGATGTCATGCCGAATCTGGACGCCATGCGGCAGAACACCGATGCTGCCGCCGTCCTGGTTAACCGGCGCGGACGCCTGATTCAGGGAACCGACCCGCAATTGTGGGAGCAAATTCGGCGCAGCGGGTCATTGTCGCGCCAGCGCGAGATGCAGGTGGTCGCAGTCGCCGACCGAATGTTCGCGGTCGCCCGCATCCCGCTATCTGGCATTTCGCAAAGCCGTATTGCCGATTTGATCACTATTCGCGACGTGACGGCCGGTTATCAGCGTCAGCGTGTGATTCGCCTGACCACACTGGCGATCATGGCGGGGGTGCTGGGGGTGATTCTGCTGGCGTTGTTTCACTATCTGCGCAACGCCTTTCGTCCGCTGAACGAAGCGGTTGCAGTACTCGACGCCCTGGCGCACGGCGATACCCTGCGCACGATTGAGGGAACCATCCGCGCTGATGAGATCGGCAACATTGCCCAAGCGGTAGAAGTCTTCCGCGAGCACATGATCGCGCTCGACTCGATGAAGCGCGCCCGCGAGCAGCAGCGCCGTCGTCAGCAGCGCTTCATCCGCCAGGAGATGACCCGTCTGGCCGAAACCCTGGAACCGGGCGCACGGTCGGCGGTGTTGGAGGATCTGACCGAGATCGAAGCAGAATCCCGCCAGGCGATTGATAGCGGCGCAGTGTCGGAGAATCTTGGAATGCTGGCGACGGCCTTTGGGCACATGGCAACTCGGGTCCGCGAACAGCATCAGCGGCTCGATGAACTGATCCGTGAGTTGCGCGAGGCGCTCAAGACCAAGACCCAGTACATTGCCCTACAACAGGAACTCGACATCGCCCGCGAAATTCAACGGGCGATGCTGCCCAAGGCGTTCCCGGCGCGGGCCGAGGTGGAGATTTTCGGCGCGATGATCCCGGCCAAGGAGGTTGGCGGCGATTTCTACGACTTTTTCGTGCTGGATGAACATCGGGTGGGCGTGGTGGTGGCCGACGTATCGGGCAAGGGCGTGCCAGCAGCGCTGTTCATGGCGATTGCCAAGACCCTGCTGCGGGCTACGGCGCTGTTTCGCACCGCGCCCGGCGCCTGCCTGTCCAGGCTCAATGATCTGTTGTGTGAGAACAATGACCAGGAACTGTTCGTTACGGTCTTCTACGGCATTCTGGATCAGCGCAACGGCCAGTTTCGCTACGCCAATGGTGGTCATAACCCGCCCATGCTCATCAGTACCGATGGTTCGGTCACTCCGCTGCCGATGACCGGCGGCCTCGCGCTGGCAATCCTGGATCATCGGGATTATGCCGAAGCGGTAGTGAGTCTTGCCGCCGGCGACAGCCTGTATTTTTACACCGACGGTGTGACTGAAGCGACGGACAGCGACGGCGCGGAGTTCACTACTCAGCGACTGATCCAGTTATTGCACGGCTGGAACACAGTGCCGGCGTGGGAGATTCCGCAACAGGTAATTGATGCGGTTCACGTCTTTGAGCGCGGCGCGGATCAGGCCGACGATATCACTAGTGTGGTGCTGCGCTATGCCGGCCGCTGATGATTTTTGCGTCTGCTGACTGGATTATCTTTATGCGCTATCGCAACAAGTAATCCCCTCCTGTAAATTTTCCTGTGATGGTGAGGGCTGGTAGCGTCAGGCTAGGGCGTTAACTGAATTCAACCCGTTGATCTCAATAGGTGATGTTCATTTTATCTGCCTGCCCCACAGTTCCGATCACAGGAAAATTTACAGGAGGATATCAATTGGGAAGACTATAGCGATGCTATTTGAATTATGGCGCTACTTCTCAAGACCTGGACGAGACCGTCAACCGCTGTTCCCAATGTTGACGCCATACTATCCATCCGGCCAGCCCGATGACCAGGATTGGATAAAGGGTCGAGAGCCGGTAAATCTGCTCCAAGGCCAGCCACTCCCGCAGCGGGCCGATCACGAACGATCCCAACCCGACGCCGACCATCAGCGCGGCAATCAGCATGGACGACACCCAAGCCACCTGATCGGGAAATCGCGCCGAGGCCAGTGTGATAGTTAGCGGGAAAAAAGCCGAGCAGGCCAGCCCCGCCAGCGCGAACAGCCCCAGTCCTAGCGCGGGTGTATTCGCAGCGGGCAACAGCAGAAATGCAGTGACCATCAATACCGGCAGCGCCAGCCAGATCACCTGGGGTGCGACCCGGATCACCAGCATGGCAACCAGCAACCGGCCCGCCACCATCGCGGCCCAAAACACCGACAAGGCCAGCGCCGCCACACCCGCCGGCAAGTCCTTGGCTTCCCGCAGATAAAGCACCGCCCAGTTGCTGAAGGTACCCTCAGCGAAGGCATAAAGCACCGCGATGGCGGCAAAGATCCAAAATGCGCTGGAATTCAGTGGCGGATTCCTCGTGGCGCGATGATTCAGGCTGTCGCCGCTGGCGTCCGGCGGCAAGCGAACCGTCGCGGCGATCAGCGCCAGCAGCATACTCAGGGCCAGCAACAGCAGGGGGAAACCGACCCACAGATTCGCCCGGCTGAAACCATCCGCCAGCAGCGGTCCCACCATCAAACCGAGACCCAGCAGAGTGTGCAAGGCGACGACCCCTGCCGGCGCGTGGCGGGGGAAAAACCGGGGCGGATAGCTATTCAACGGTGCGCCACCCAGCCCGAAACTCAGTCCAAGTAGCGCCGTACCTACCAGAATCATCGGAAACACCAGCGCCGGCATGACCCAGACGCTCGCCGCCAAAGCCAGTTGTGACAACCCGTTACCCGCCGCCGCCAGCCACAGCAGCGGTTGCAGGCCCAGCCGCCGGGCCAGGGTTCCAGATCGGAAGAGCACACGTC
>NZ_CBTK010000254.1 GCF_000531125.1 Candidatus Contendobacter odensis Run_B_J11
TCCGATATTGGCTGGGGCAGTCAGATTCGCTCCTATGTACTGGATCAGTCGCGGATCAAGGATTTGCGCACCGGGGTCGAAACCGGTAATACCCAGCCGGTGCTGGACGGTGATCTGGATCAGTTTATTGAAGCCAGCTTGAAGAGTGGGTTGTAGTTTTGAGCGCGCAGTTAAGAAAAACAGGTGCAGAGCTGTTCCACGATAATGGTAACGGCTTACCTGTCGCTTTACTGGATTTCTGGCGATGGTTCGGCTCTGATTTACTAAATCAGGACTTTCGCTTTCCGTCATTCCCGCGTTAGGCGGGAATCCAGTAACTCGCTGAAAAGCTTGGATACCCGCTTTCGCGGGTATGACGAATTTACGGGGCTAGCGAAAGTCCTGTAAATAATGCGCTGCGTGGTGTTCTGGCTGAATTTATCGTTGCTTCCGATCTTGATTGTGGTGCTGGCGTGCGTAATGAGTGGAGTGCGTATGATTTAGAGACACGGACTGGTTTTAAAGTGGAAGTAAAATCAGCGGCTTATCTGCAAAGTTGGCGTCAAAAGAGACCTTCCCCAATTCGTTTCGATATAAAGCCTACCTATGATGTTGTTAATGAAGCAGATGGCCGTTGGAAGCAAAGCGATGTGTCGAAGCGTCAAGCGGATGTGTATGTGTTTTGTGTGCTGTCGCATCAGGATAAGGAAACGATTGATCCTCTGAATATGGCGCAATGGGATTTTTATCTACTGCCTACAAAAATTCTTAACGAACGTGCAGAAAAACAGAAATCCATTTACTTGTTGGTGCTGCTCAAGCTGGAGCCGAAGCAGGTCCGATATGGGGAGATCGCCAATGTGATTGATGAACTGATGAATACGGAACAAATATGAGTGCTATGGACTCCCCCGAAGAACCCCTTGACGAAAACAAGCTGATCGCGCTGCGCCGCCAAAAGTTGAGCGAGTTGCGCCAGTTGGGCAACGTCTATCCCACCGATTTCCGCCGCGATGCGCTGGCGGCGGAACTGCATGTGGCTTATGGCTGTAAGGACAGCGCCGAACTGGACGCCGAACCCCAGCGGGTTTGCGTGGCTGGGCGGATGCTGGCGAAACGGATTATGGGCAGGGCCAGCTTTGCGCGGCTGCGCGACATGTCCGGCGACATTCAACTGTTCATCCAGAAAAACGCCCTGCCGGATAACCGCTATGAGGATTTCAAAACCTGGGATGTTGGCGACATTCTTGGCGCCGAGGGAACCGTATTCAAAACCAAGACTGGCGAATTGTCGGTCAAGGTAGACACGCTACGGTTATTAACCAAGTCGCTGCGACCGTTGCCGGAGAAGTTTCACGGCCTGGCTGATCAGGAAACCCGTTATCGCCAGCGTTATGTGGATCTCATCATCAACGAGTCCACTCGTGACACCTTCCGCTTGCGTTCAGCCAGCGTCGCTTATATCCGCGAGTTTTTTAATCGGCGCGGTTTTCTGGAAGTCGAGACGCCGATGATGCAGCCAATTCCCGGCGGCGCAGCGGCGCGGCCTTTTATTACTCATCACAATGCGCTGGATATGCAACTGTATCTGCGAATTGCGCCAGAACTGTATTTGAAGCGACTGGTGGTGGGCGGCTTCGAGAAAGTCTACGAGATCAACCGTAATTTCCGCAATGAAGGTTTATCCACCCGTCACAATCCCGAATTCACCATGCTGGAATTTTATCTGGCCTATGCGGATTACCGCGATCTGATGGATTTGAGTGAGGAATTATTACGGGGTATGGCGGAAAATCTGCTGGGCGATACCCGCGTGACTTATCAGGGTGAAACTTACGATTTCGGGCAGCCGTTCCGGCGATTGACCGTGCGCGAGGCCATTCTGTACTTCAACCCGGCAATAACCGCTACGCAACTCGATGATTTGGAAAGCGCCCGGCAAATTGCCGAAGGCTTGGGGCTGAAAGTGCAACCGGATTACGGCTTAGGCCGAGTGCAATTGGAGATTTTCGATCAGACGGTCGAGCATCAATTGCGTGACCCGACCTTTATTACCGCCTATCCGACCGAGGTGTCGCCACTGGCTCGGCGCAATGATGCTGACCCTACTATTACCGACCGCTTTGAGCTATTCATCGGCGGGCGGGAAATCGCTAATGGGTTTTCCGAATTGAACGATCCTGAAGATCAGGCTGAGCGGTTTCGTAAGCAGGTTGAAGCGAAAACCGCTGGCGATGATGAGGCAATGCACTACGACGCCGATTATATCCGGGCATTGGAATACGGTCTGCCACCCACCGCCGGAGAAGGCATCGGCATTGACCGGCTGGTGATGTTGTTCGCTGACGCACCGTCAATCCGCGATGTGTTGCTATTCCCGCACCTGCGGCCGGAGTAACCCGCCGCAACGGGTGTGCGCCTCATACCGCCCAAATCGGTGTTGCTGCGATGGCTGCCGGTTGCGCGGGTGGTGGTAAAGGCTGATTGGCGATAGCACTTCGCATCGGTACGACTTGGCCGTGTTCCAGACACTGGGCGCGAAGTTGATCCGGCTGCACGACTACTGGACGTTTGCAGTGCGGGCAAACTGTATAAATTTGATGAATTTGTGTTGTAATCGTCATAGTTTGTTCCTCTCAAGATATTAATCCTATCCGTTCGACAACAGTCTTAACGATTTTGTTTTGCATTGCAACAAAATTTGCTGTTATGCAACATCCAGCCGCTGAAAGTGGGTTTTCGGTTGCCTTCAACCCTGGGTCTACCGATGCCGTGCCTGCCGAGTTAGGGAGGTTGCCTTGGGCGCTCGACTGCGATCAGAGACCGACCGAGCCCGTTGCAGAAAAGCCGGACTGCTTTTTGCGCCACTGGCTTGATGATCCTGCGTCAATGCGTCCTGCGCCGCCGCTTCGGTCACACCCAACGCCTCGGTCAATCCCCGATACAGCAGATCAAACAGCCGCTCCAGTGCAAATTGGTGAGTCTGTCCAGTCACGGCAAATAGCCAATCGCTCAACGCCATGAATCGCCCGAACGGATCATCGCCCAAAAATAATAATCGGGTCTGGCGGAACCGCCCGGAGTTGCCAATCAAATCCCAGTAGCGGGCGAAGCGTTCCAGCCGTCGCATTGTCGCAAAATCCAGCAGCGCCGAG
>NZ_CBTK010000255.1 GCF_000531125.1 Candidatus Contendobacter odensis Run_B_J11
CTGAAATCATTAATCGACCTATTAAAAAGTGGGTCTAAATAAGGAGAGCGGGAATTGCTGCTTTTCCTACAGTTTGGGGCAGTTTCATTACCAGAGTGACGGGTTCCGCCCTAATAACGATGTTCAGCATGACCTCTATGATCTGTTTGTCCAAGCCGCCGTGACCCCAGAATTGAATCTCCAGGCGGAATATCGTCATCGAGAAACCGATCAGGGTGATTTAAGCTTAAACTTTGATGGCCGCTTTGCCCCCCAGGATCGAAATGGTGTTGATCAAAAAACGGCCCGGATTGGCGCTCGCTATTCGCCATCGCCACAAAACAGCATCATCGCTTCGTTCATCGATGCGGAACGAGATCAGTTACTGGATTTTTTTAATAACGGTAATGAAGCACAAATTCTTTCTAAAGCCCAAAGTCATCAGATAGAAGCCCAGTGGCTTTATAAAGGTAATCGCTTTAATACAATCACCGGATTGAGTATTTATAGGACTCAAACGGATGATTATTACTTTGGCAATCTGTTTCTGGACTTTCCAACTAAGCAAGATAATTATTACGGCTACACCAATATCAATTTTCCTGAAAATATCACCTGGACCTTGGGTCTTAGCGCTGAGTCCTATGATCTGCAAAACTTCAGCTTGAATCAATTGAACCCAAAGCTTGGGTTGCGATGGAGCATCACCGATCAACTGGTTCTGCGCGCCGCCGCGTTTGAAGTGATCAAGCGGGATCTAGTCGTTAATCAAACCATTGAACCCACCCAACTTGCCGGTTTCAATCAATTTTTTGATGATGCTAACGGAACCGACTCTAAAAACTATGGGATTGGCCTTGACGCGCACTTGAGCCAGAAGGTTTGGGGGGGCATTGAGCTTTCAAGGCGTGATTTGGAAATCCCGATTGGGATTGGCGGGCCTTTTGAGATTGAGGAGGATCAGGAGGATTTGTATCGTGCCTATCTATACTGGTTGCCGAGTCGCAACTGGTCGGTAACGGTGGAGTATCTTTATGAGGGATTCAAGATGCTGGACGGTCAATATCGTCGGACGAGCTTTCCAACCCAACTTGAAACCACCACCGTGCCCCTCAATGTCCGCTACTTCAGTCCGTTGGGATTTTTTGCTGGGGCGGGCGTTACTTACGTTGATCAGCGGGTGAATTATGACCCAGAGGCCACCGCGACCGCTTCCGGCAGCGATGATTTCTTTTTGTTTGATGCGACCGTGGGCTATCGCCTTCCCAAGCGCTATGGAATTATTGCACTTGAAGCCAGAAATCTGCTTGATCAGCAGTTTCAATTTCAGGACTACAGTTTTCAGACGGCGAATAACAGCACGGATCCGCGTTTTCTTCCTGAACGAACCTTTCTGGCTCGAATCATTCTCAACTTTTAATCCTATATGCAGAGGAGTATGAAACAATGGCAACATTCAAAACGACCACTACGCTTGAACTCGAAGAAGATACACCCTTCGAGAACCTGACCCAGATTGGCTCAAATACCGTTCTGATGATTGTGTCGGATGGAGTAGGAAATAAACTGTTTCTAAAATTGAATACGGATGCAATCAAGGAAAATCAAACCATTATTTGCAATACGGAAGCTGATCTGTGTTTGAAATTAATCAATGGAGTATGGATGTGGGTGCCTTGTTAAACGGGCACGGGTAAGGCTCTGCATTGCATACCCTACTCGGCTTTGTGTCTCGCGGCTGGTCTGGCAGGAATGTGCAGCGGGTGATCCCGCTGCTGCGGAAAGACGGCTAAGTGTACTCGAAGGTTTGAGTCTTTTGGTTTTAAGCGAGCAGGCGGTGGCGATTGCAAAAGATTTAGTGACTGAGAATATCTTGCCAAGGAAAGCAGTTGAAGATGCGCTGCATATTGCTGCCGCTACTGTCCACGGTATGGATTTCTTATTGACATGGAATTGCAAACATATTGCTAATCCTATTATTCAGGAGAGTATCGCTGCTTATTTAGCACCGAAAGGGTTGTTTCTACCTTTCATTTGTACACCGGAAGAATTGCTTGGAGCCGATAACGATGAATGACGAAATTATTGATGAGGTCCGTGCTATCCGTGAAGCTCATGCAGCCCGATTCAATTACGATTTGAAAGCCATTTTTACGGATATCCAGCGCGGCGAGGCAGAACTGGAAAAGCAGGGATTTAAGCTGATCATCCCTCCCACCCATCCTGCCGACTTGCCTGAATCTTCATTAAAACGGATTCGTTTTACTCGCGGCTGAATCAATACCTTTAATTGTTTTCTTTGTTCCATGAGTTAAAGTTTTGCCAAAATAAAAATGCAAGAACATGGAGCAAGATTAGCTATGACACGGCGCGATAAAAGATTAGCGGCTATCCGCCGTAACCCAAAGGCAGTTCGGTTTGATGATGCATGTGTAGCAGCAGAATCTATTGGATTCTGCTGGAAAGGGGGAGAGGGTTCGCATCGGGTTTATGCTAAAGAGAATGAACCTGTGATTCTTAATTTCCAGAATCGTCAGGGTCTACTGGCTGAATATCAGGCTAAACAATTGATCGCCCTGTTGGATAAGTACAGGGAGGAAACATGAATGACTATCATTACCCGCTAGAAGTGTTTTGGGATGAGGGAAGCCATGCGTTCATCTGTATTGCGCCGGACTTGCCGGGATGTAGTGCAATAGGCGATTCGCCACAAGAAGCCGTTCAGGAAATGGAAATTGCCATGCGGCTATGGTTAGACGCGGCTCAATCCATGGGACGCCCGCTACCCGTTGCAAGATTGCGAATTGCCGCTTGAATTTAACTGAAGCGATTGCCGGCTCTCATTACTCCATGAGTTGACGCCTTGCCGAACTTCAAAGCTCCCTTGATCCTGCCGGCAACCCTTGTTGCGGTCGTGGTCTTTGGGCTGATGCTCCTTATCGCTAATCTGTCCTTTTTTTCCTTCATGGAACTCAAAGGACTCGATCTGCTATTCACCTTGCGCGGGACTTTATCTGCGCCTGAGTCCATAGTCATTGTCGCCATTGATGAAACCTCGATGGCTGAAATCGGAAAACAATGGCCGTGGCCGCGCAGTCTTCATGCCCAATTGATTCGGCAACTCAATCAGGCCGGGGCTAAAGTCATTGGCTTCGACATTCTCTTTTCCGAACCCTCGGAGCCAGACCAGGATCAGGTTTTTGCCCGCACCCTGCATGACGCCAAAAACGTGGCATTGGTCAGCGCCTTGTCAGTGGTCAATGATTCGCTGTTCCGCCACACCGTTCGGATCGATCCGGTGCCGGCTTTTCGCGAGGTCGCTACGGTGGGCGGCCCCTTTGTCAGTATTGATGGTGATGGCATTGTGCGGCGGGCGCGGCTGCTGGCCCCGGATATGCCGTCCTTTGCGCTGCAAATCGTCCGGCGCTATCTGGAGTCGCTCACGCCGGCCAGCGTAGCTGCCCCGCACTCCAAGCGCTTCAATCAAAAAGAGTTATTGCAGCAGGACGTGCTGATTCATTACTTAGGGCCACCGAAAACCATCAAAACAGTGTCGTACTATCAGGCGCTTGACTATGAACGGATGCTGCCGCCCGGCCTTTTTTCGGGCAAAATCGTATTGGTAGGCCGAGCGCTGGAAGCGATCCCCGAACCGCAACGGCTGGCGGGTGATACCTTTCTCACCCCGTTCTCCTGGATCGCCGAAGAGCCTTCGGCAGGCGTCGAAATTCAGGCCACCCTGATCCATAATTTGCTGGAAGGGCATTTTGTGACCGAACTCAGTCAGTCGGGGAAGTTCATGTTGTTGCTGCCGCTGCTATTCGCCACCAGCGTGCTGCTGATCCGGCTCAAGCCGCTGATGGGTTTGATCGCTATTACCGGTTTAGCCGGTTTGTTGTTTGCAATTGCGTGGGAGGTCTTTGTGCAAACCAGTTTATGGCTTCCTGTTTCTTCAGGCATCACCGCATTGATTCTGGTCTATAGCGGCCATCTGCTGACTCGATCATTGCTGGCCGAGCGCGAACGCCGCCGCTTACTGGAAGAGATTAACCGCGATCTGGAAGCTAAAATCGCAGCGCGCACCCAAGATCTTTCCGCCGCTAATCAGGAACTTTATCAGCGCCACCAGCAGATTGAAGCGGCCTACCAGGAATTGGCGCGCACTCAGGATCAACTGGTTCACTCGGAGAAGATGGCCTCATTAGGTTTATTAGTGGCGGGCGTCGCCCATGAGTTGAACAACCCGATCAGTTATGTCCATAGCAATCTGGAATTTATCGAAGACTATACCGAACGTCTGGTAGGGATTATCGAAGCGTATTCAACCGATGCGGGACAATCGTATGATCAGGCTCATTGTCGCGGCGATGAAAAGAAACAAGCCGTCCGCTTTGAAACAACGTTAAAAACCTTGCGTGAATTGATTGCCAGTTGCAAAGAGGGCGCGGAACGAGTGAAAAAAATCGTGCTGGATTTGCGGGTTTTTTCGCGCACCGATGATGTTGGTTTGGTACGGGCTGATTTGCGCGAAGGCATTGAATCCACTTTGAATCTGCTCACTAAGGAATATCAGGATCGGATTACCATTCACCGCGATTACGGCTATCTGCCACTGGTGGAATGCTATCCGGGCCAAGTTAATCAGGTGTTTATGAATGTGCTGCAAAACGCCGCGCAAGCGATCCCCCATCAAGGCGATGTCTGGATTACCACCGAGTCGGACAGCGGATGGGTTCGGATCATCATTAAGGATAACGGCATTGGCATTACGGAAGAGAACTTGACCCACATCTTCGATCCCTTTTTTACCACTAAGTCAGTGGGTGCGGGAACGGGATTAGGACTCAGCATTAGTTATGGGATTATCGAAAAGCAGGGTGGGAAAATTTCGGTGATGAGCAAAGTCGGCGAAGGAGCTGAATTTACTATTGAATTACCAGTAACTCCTCAGATCACGCGATTTACCGGTGGTCCTGCAAGGTAGCGATACAAAAATGGTCCTTCGAGGGTTTCTTGTGGAGGCTAGGCGAACTTGAGAATTATCGTGACCAGGCCCCACAAAAAACCGGAAACCGACCGCCGCATTCCTGCCGAACGGCTCGACCTGATCGAAACCAAAGGTCGGAAATATGAGTGCCGCGCCGCCGGATGGGCGGTGGATCGCGGTCGGTTTTGTGCTGTTCCGGCGGTTCGATATTCTCAAACCGTGGCCCATTCAGCAGGCCGATCAGCGGGTGGGTGGAGGGTTCGGGATTCTGTTCGATGACCTGCTGGCGGCGGTTTACACCTGGATAGTGCTGCAAAGTCTGGCGTATTGCTGAGAGATCGGCTGCGCCAGCGGTTTCAAATCTGCAAATTTTCCGGTAGCATCTCGCGTTTCGTTCGGCTGCCTTAAATGGGGTCGCCTTATTTCTGTCCGAATTCGTTATGAGGTATTTGCAAGCGCATGGTTACCATCCGTCTGTCTCGCGGCGGCGCTAAGAAGCGCCCCTTCTACACCGTAGTCGTTACCGACAGCCGCAACCGGCGTGACGGTCGCTGTATCGAACGGGTTGGCTTCTTCAACCCCATTGCCAGTGGCAAGGATGTCCGGCTGAGCCTGGATCAGGAACGCCTGCAATACTGGATCGGACATGGCGCACAGACCTCCGAGCGGGTGGCCAGCCTGATGAAGGAACATTCCCGCCAGCAGCCAGTTCAGGTTCAATAGCGCCCAGCGGGCAAACGAATCGCCGCGATGATGAGCGACTGGGTGGTGCTGGGGCGAGTGTCCGGCCTGTTCGGAGTGAATGGCTGGGTGCGGGTGTTTTCCCATACCGCCCCGCGTGAAGGCATCACTCACTATGACCCGGTATTTCTGAACCAGAAGGGTGAATGGCGCGAGCGCAAGATTGAAGCCGGTCGCACCCATAACGCAGGAGTGGTGTTGAAGTTCGCCGGTTGTGATGACCGCGATCAAGCCATCGCCCTGCTCCAATCCGAGATTGCGGTGCGCCGGGCCCAACTGCCGCCGCCCAGTCCCGGTGAATATTACTGGACCGATCTGGAAGGGTTGCGGGTGGTGACGCTGGACGGGGTGGAATTGGGCATCGTAGCCTCTCTGTTCGCCACCGGCGCTAACGATGTGATGGTGGTGAAAGGGGAACGGGAGCGGTTGCTGCCGTTCGTGAAGGGTTCAGTGATCGTTGAGATCAATCTCGAACAACGCCTGCTGCGAGTGGACTGGGACCCGGATTTCTGAGCGTCAGCTTCTATCCCCCCAACCCTTCTTGCGGTGGGTAAGAGCCGCTAAGGATCGCCGTCGTGCGCGTGGATGTTGTCACCCTGTTTCCCGAAATGGTCGAAACCCTGTTGCGCTTTGGAGTCACTGGTCGCGCCGTAGAGCGTGGTCTGCTGCAAGTGGCAAGCTGGAATCCCCGCGATCAGGCCCACGACCGCCACCGCACCGTGGACGACCGGCCTTACGGCGGCGGGCCGGGGATGGTGATGAAAGTGCAGCCGTTGCGCGATACCTTGCGCTGGGTGCGACAGGCGGCGGGGCCATGCGGCAAAACGATTTATTTGAGTCCGCAGGGTAGGCCGCTGACTCAGTGCGGAGTACGGGAACTGGCACAACAGCCGCGCCTGATCCTGCTGGCAGGTCGCTATGAAGGGATTGATGAGCGGCTGATTGAGGCGGAAGTGGACGAAGAATGGTCCATCGGCGATTACGTTCTCAGCGGCGGTGAATTAGCGGCGCTGGTGGTGATTGATGCGGTGGCGCGGTTGCTGCCGGGAGCGCTGAACGACCATGAATCCGCTGAACAGGATTCGTTCATGGACGGTCTGCTGGACTGTCCGCATTACACCCGCCCGGAACAGCTCGATGGGCAACCGACGCCGGCAGTGTTGTTGAGCGGTGATCACGCGGCGATTGCGCGTTGGCGGCGGCGCGAGTCGTTGGGGCGAACCTGGCTGCGCCGCCCGGAATTGCTGGCGCGGCGCGGGTTGAAAGCCCAGGATCAGGCGCTGTTGGATGAATTTATTCGCGAATATCAACAGAAAACGGGGAACGCCGGCGTCGCCGGACATCACCCAGAGCAACGTGGAGCGTAGTGCAATGAGCAAACTGATTGAAGAATTCGAGCGGGAACAAATGAACCGCGAAATCCCGACCTTTGGTCCTGGCGATACCGTGGTGGTGCGGGTCAAGGTGAAAGAGGGCAACCGCGAACGCTTGCAGGCTTTTGAGGGTGTGGTGATCGCCAAGCGCAATCGCGGCCTGAACTCGGCGTTCACCGTGCGCAAAATTTCCCACGGCGAAGGAGTGGAGCGGGTGTTCCAGTCCTATAGTCTGGCGATTGCTGATATTACGGTGAAACGCCGGGGCGATGTGCGCCGCGCCAAGCTGTATTATCTGCGCGGTCTGGAAGGCAAGGCGGCGCGGATCAAGGAGAAGCGCGCCCATTCCTGAGCGGGGTGGCGGTATGATCAGCAGGGTGATCCTCTATTCAGGGTCGCCCTTTTTTATTGGGGATCGCAGCGAGGCATGAGATGAGCGATGAATGGTGGGCATGGCTGGAACCGGTGCGGATTCTAGCGGTGGAGGCCAGCGCACAGATTCTGGGAATTTACGCGACGGCGTTCGGGGTGACGGTCAAGGACGATGACAGCCCGCTGACCGCTGCCGATTTAGCGGCACATCAGGTCATCGTTGCGGGGCTGCAACGGCTGACGCCGGAGATCCCGGTATTGTCCGAGGAATCGGCCAGCATTCCCTTTGCCGAGCGCTCGCAATGGCAGCGCTACTGGCTGGTCGATCCACTGGATGGCACCAAGGAATTTGTCCAGCGTAACGGCCAGTTCACCGTCAATATCGCCTTGATCGAGAATCACCAACCGGTGCTGGGCGTGGTACGGGTGCCGGTGACCGGGCTGTGCTACTCCGCCGTGCGCGGCTATGGCGCGTTTCGCGAGGAACCCGGCCAGCTACCGCAACCGATCACAGTGCAGCCGTTGCAACCTGATACGCCAGTGCGGGTAGTCGGCAGCCGGTCGCATGGTGGGCCGGGTCTGCAAGCTTTCGTTGCCAAGCTGGGCGCCTATGAACTGGTTACTACCGGCAGTTCGCTCAAGTTTTGCCAGGTGGCGGAAGGCACAGCGGACGTGTATCCACGGCTCAGCCCGACTTCAGAATGGGATACGGCTGCTGCCCACGCGATTGTTGAAGTGGCCGGCGGTCGGGTGGTATCCGCAGAAACCGGCGAATCACTGCGTTACAACACCCGCGAGTCGTTGCTGAATCCGCATTTTATCGTTTACGGCGATGCCGGCCGCGACTGGTTGAGTTGTGTTCCGCGCCAGGGTTAAAAAAGTGCCCCTCGCCCGGTGGGAGAGGGGCTGGGGTGAGGGTGGTTTTATGGTGATAACAAATACTTATCAGGCGGTTATTACTACGCCAGTAGGCCGGATCGGCCTGCGTATGGTTGGGGAAGCGGTGAGTGCGCTGGATTATCTGCCTGCCGCTGCGCCCGAACAACCGGCGACAGATGCCGCGACCGAGACGGTTGTGTCGCAGTTGCAAGTCTACTTTCGCGATCCGGGCTACCGGTTCTCGATGCCGTTGGCAACAACCGGGACGGCCTTTCAGCAGCGGGTGTGGGCGGCGTTGCAGGCGATCCCGCCCGGAACGGTGCTGAGGTATGGAGAACTGGCGCGGCAGTTGGAAACCGCCGCCCGTGCTATCGGTGGTGCTTGCCGTACTAATCCGCTGCCGATCCTGATCCCCTGTCATCGGGTGGTGAGTCGGCAAGGTTTGGGAGGCTATGCGGGTGCAGTGACCGGCGATCCGCTGGCGCTCAAGCGCTGGCTGTTGCAGCATGAAGGTGTAGATGTGGCAAGCAAAAAGGTGAATTGATGCCGCTGTCGTGGAATGAGATCAAAGACCGTGCTCTGAAATTTTCCAAAGTTTGGGCGAATGAAACTTCAGAGAAGGCGGAGGCCAAAACCTTCTGGGATGAGTTTTTCAACATCTTCGGCATGTCGCGCAAGCGGGTAGCGACCTTTGAAGCGAAGGTCAAGAAGCCAGGCGGTCAGGACGGCTACATTGATCTGCTCTGGAAAGGCATCCTGCTGATTGAGCATAAATCACGCGGCAAGGATTTGGATCGGGCGTATACCCAGGCTAAGGACTATTTCCCCGGTATTAAAGATCGGGATTTGCCGC
Organism: Candidatus Contendobacter odensis Run_B_J11; assembly: GCF_000531125.1. Taxonomy (GTDB): domain Bacteria; phylum Pseudomonadota; class Gammaproteobacteria; order Competibacterales; family Competibacteraceae; genus Contendibacter; species Contendibacter odensensis. Next base: position 9,185 of record NZ_CBTK010000255.1, read on the forward strand.
GCTATATTCTGGTGTCCGATTTTGCCCACTTTCGCCTGTACGATTTGGAAGACGGCACCCAGCATGAATTCCCGCTGGAGGACCTATACCGGCAGGTGCGGTTGTTCGGCTTTATCGCCGGTTATCAGACCACGGCTTATAAAGAACAGGACCCGGTTAATATCCAAGCTGCCGAGCGGATGGGGCGACTGCATGACAAGCTCAAAGAGATTGGCTATGAAGGCCACCCCTTAGAGCTTTATCTGGTTCGGTTACTGTTTTGCTTGTTTGCCGAAGACACCAGCATTTTCGAGCGTCGCCAATTTCAAGACCTGATCGAACAGCGCAGCAGCGAGGACGGCGCCGACCTTGCGCAATGGTTGTGTAGCCTGTTCCAAATGTTGAATGCCCCGCAGGAGAAGCGCCTGAAGAAGCTGGACGAGCAGCTTGTAGCGTTCCCCTATGTCAATGGCAGCCTGTTTGCCGAGTTATTGCCACACGCCGCCTTTGATAACTGTATGCGTCAGCTTTTGCTGGATTGTTGCGCGCTGGACTGGAGCCGGATTTCTCCCGCTATTTTTGGCAGCCTGTTTCAGTCGGTGATGGAGAGTACGCTACGGCGGAACCTGGGCGCGCACTACACCAGCGAAAAGAACATCCTCAAGCTGATCCAGCCGCTGTTTCTGGATGAACTGCGGGCGGAATTCGAGCGCTTGAAAAGTCAGCCACGCAAACTGGCCGAATTTCACCAACGCCTGGCCCAACTTAAATTTCTCGACCCAGCCTGCGGCTGTGGCAATTTTCTGGTCATTGCCTATCGGGAGTTGCGCTTACTGGAATTGGACGTATTGCGCGCGTTGCATGGGGAACAGAAAACTCTTGGCGTTGAGGCGTTCGCCATCCTTTGCGACGTGGATCAGTTTTTCGGCATTGAGATCGAGGAATTCCCCGCCCAAATCGCCCAAACCGCTTTATGGCTGATGGACCACCAGATGAATCTGCGAGTGTCGGAGGAATTTGGCCGCTACTTTGTCCGCCTGCCCCTGCGCAAAGCCGCCACCATTGTTCACGGCAACGCGCTCCGTACCGACTGGCGGGAAATCGTTAAGCCGGAGACGTTAAGTTACATTCTGGGCAATCCGCCGTTTGGCGGTTCAAAGTTTTTGCTGGATAGCCAACGCGCCGACGTTGACCGTGTTTTTCATGACATTTCAAGCGCCGGACTGCTGGATTTTGTTTCTGCATGGTATCGGAAAGCCGCCGATTACATGGCAGGCAATCCGGCGATCAAAACTGCTTTTGTGTCCACCAACTCGATCACCCAAGGCGAACAGGTGAGCGTGTTGTGGTCTGATATGCTCAAGCGAGGCATCAAAATCCACTTTGCACACCGCACCTTTCAATGGTACAGCGAGGCGCGAGGCAAAGCCGCCGTGCATTGCGTGATTATCGGTTTTGCCCTGCATGACGCCGAGAATAAGCGGATTTTCGACTATGAGAAACCACAGGCCGAGCCGCATGAAATCAAGGTCAGTAGAATCAATCCCTATCTGTTAGATGCGCCTGATATTTTGGTTCAGGCCAGAAGCACCCCGCTTTGTGGCAGCCCAATCATGATCAACGGCAGCATACCTGCGGATGGTGGAAACCTGATACTCAGTCCAGATGAAAAAGCCAGCCTTCTCGCCAAGGAGCCGCAAGCCCAACAATGGATTCGTCCCTTTATCGGAGCGGATGATTTTATCAACCGATTAGAGCGTTATTGCTTATGGCTGGCGGACTGCCCGCCCGACCAGTTACGGCAAATGCCGCTTATTTTGCAACGTATTGAAGCCGTGCGCGTGATGCGCCTTGCGAGTCAAAAAGCTGCAACTCAGGAGAAAGCCAAAAGTGCGTCTTTGTTCACTGAAATCCGGCAACCAAACAGCGGTAATTATCTCGCTTTTCCTCGAACATCGTCAGAAAACCGCGCTTATATCCCTATTGGTTTTGTACCAGCCAGCACGATAGCGGCTAATGATATTCAAATGATTCCAGAAGCCGGAATCTACGAGTTTGGCATTCTTACCAGTTCTATGCACATGGCATGGCTTCGGGCTACTTGTGGCCGTCTTAAAAGTGATTACCGTTATTCTGCAAAACTCACTTACAACACTTTCCCGTGGCCACAAGCCCAGACTAAAAAACAGAAACAAGCCATCGAGGATTCGGCGCAAGCGGTTCTGGACGCACGGGCGAAGTTCCCGAATGCCTCGCTTGCTGACCTTTACGACCCGTTGACCATGCCAGAGGCGTTGAGCAAGGCCCATCACAAGCTGGACGCGGCGGTAGATGCGGCCTATGCCAAACGGAAATTCACCGGCGATAGCGACCGGATGGCGTTCCTGTTTGAGCTTTACCAGCAGATCACCAGTCCGCTCGAATCCGGGAAGGTGCCGCGCCGGAAACGGGTGAAAGCTGATATTGAAAATACCAGCAAGTAGTTTACTTTGTTACTTTAAGAGCTTCAGCAGGAGGATACCGATGCAGATGCAGAAAAACACCAGTGTTACGCTTGACGCGCACTTCGAGAATTTCATCGGGCAGCAGGTTTCGGAAGGCCGCTTTGGTTCGGCGAGTGAGGCGATTCAAGCAGGCTTGCGACTTCTCGAAGAGCGGGAAATCAAACTGGCCGCTTTGCGACAGGCGCTCAAGGCAGGAGCGGAGAGCGGAAAAACCGATTATTCCCTCAAGGGGTTGCTGGATGAGCTTGATAAAGAAGGTCCCAACTAATGGCCGGTTTCCATCTCACCCAAGCCGCCAAGGCGGATTTGAAAGCCATTGGCCGATACACTGAGAAAAAATGGGGTCGGCTGTTGCGGAATACCTATCTGACGATGTTGGATCAGTGTTTTTATGACCTGGCGGATGAATTCCTGAAAGGTCAGGACTGGAACGAAATCTGCCCCGGTTACCGAAAACACAGCGCGGGAAGACACCTCGTTTTCTATCGCCAGATACCCGCTGACGCCGTTGAGATTGTCCGAATCCTTCATGACCGCATGGATGTAGAACGGCAAATCTCGGAATCCTAAAGCCGGTTTCTTCCCGGCCACCTGAGCTTTTCAAACCTTGCCGGGTTTATTGCGGTGTAGTAGACGGATCACCATCCGCTCAATCCGCATCCTCCTTGGGTAAGCGCCAATCGCCGTCATCTTCGCCTGCCGGGAGTACAACATCTTCATACAGCGCCTCAAAGGTCGTGCTGAAGTCCAGACTCAATAATTCCACTGTTTCGCCTGAACCGTAAGCCCGCAATACCCAGCGGTCGTGTTCATCGCGGCGGAAACATTCGACGCTCATTCGGCCCTGCTCGATCAGCACATATTCCCGCAGGCTCGGCAATTGCCGGTAAATCTCAAACTTCCGACCCCGGTCGAACGCGGCGGTCGAAGCCGACAGCACTTCCACCACCAGCGTCGGCTGGCGCTTGACAAGCGGCGCGGCGCGATCTTCCGGGGAGCAAGTAACCAGTACGTCGGGATAAAAAAAGGCATCGGCGGTTTCCACCCGCAGTTTCATCTCCGCCATGTACACCCGGCAGGGTCGCCCACGAATATGGGCGCGCAGCAGGGTAAACAAATTGCCGGTGATGGTGACATGAGCGTCGGTGGCACCCCCCATGGCGAAAATTTCGCCGGCGAGATACTCATGCTTGCTGGGGCTGCGTTCCTCCCAGGCCAGATAATCTTCGGCAGTGAAAGCAGTTTTGGCGCGAGGCAGGGACATGGTAAACCTCTTGATGAATAACGAAATATCCGAGCAGTTTAGCCGAATCCGAAGGGTTGGGAAACGCACCGGCTTGAAATCCCGTCGAGCGCCCGCATATCCGGCTGCAACCTATGAATCCCACCCAGGAGTTTGTCATTCATGACTGTTGAAGCCCATAAGGAAACCCTTGGTTTTCAGGCCGAGGTGCAGCAACTGCTGCGTTTGGTTGCCCACTCACTGTATTCCCATAAAGAAGTCTTCCTCCGCGAACTGATCTCGAACTCCTCCGATGCCTGCGACAAACTGCGCTTCGAGGCGCTGACCGACAACGCGCTGTACGAGAGCGATCCCGATCTGCAAATCCGGGTCAGCTTCGACAAGGACGCCCGCACCATCACCGTCGCGGACAACGGAATCGGCATGGATCGGCAGGAGGTGATTGACAACATCGGCACCATTGCCCGCTCCGGCACCCGCCAGTTCATGCAAAAGCTGAGCGGTGATCAGACCAAAGACGCCAATTTGATCGGTCAGTTCGGCGTCGGTTTTTATTCCAGCTTCGTCGTCGCCGATAAAGTAGTGCTACTCACCCGCCGCGCCGGGATGGGACCGGAGCATGGGGTGCGTTGGGAATCCAATGGCGAGGGCGAATACACTCTGGAAACGGTAGACAAGCCGGCCCGCGGCACCGAGGTGATTCTGCATCTGCGCGAAGACGACGCGGATCTGCTGAATGAGTGGCAGTTGCGCACGATCATCACCAAGTATTCTGATCACATTACTTTGCCGGTGATGATGCCGGTGCAGAAGTTCAGTGAAGACAAGGATGCTCCGCCGAAAATCGAAGAAGAGCGGATCAACCAGGCGGCGGCGCTGTGGGCGCGGCCCAAACAGGAGATCAAGGAGGAGGAATATAAGGAGTTCTACAAGCACGTCAGCCATGATTTTGAAGAACCCTTGGCCTGGACCCACAACCGGGTCGAAGGCAAGCTGGAATACACTTCGCTGCTGTTTATCCCGGCCCGCGCACCGTTCGATTTGTGGGATCGCGAGCAGAGCCACGGGGTCAAGTTGTATGTGCAGCGGGTGTTTATCATGGATGACGCGGAGCATTTGATGCCGCGCTATTTGCGTTTCGTGCGCGGGGTGATTGACTCTAATGATCTGCCACTGAATATCTCCCGCGAGATTTTGCAAGGCAGCAAAGTCGTCGACGGCATTCGCGCCGGTTCGGTGAAAAAGGTGCTGAGCCTGCTGGAAGATTTGGCTGGGAACGACGCCGGGAAATATGCCAAGTTCTGGAAAGAATTCGGGCGGGCGCTCAAGGAAGGGCCGGCGGAGGATTACGGCAATCGTGACCAGATCGCCAAGCTGCTGCGCTTTGCTTCAACCCACACCGACAGCGCCGAACAGACGGTTTCACTGAGCGATTACCTCGGGCGGATGAAGGAAGGGCAGGACAAGATTTATTACATCGTCGCCGACAGCTTCGCTGCCGCCAAAAACAGCCCGCATCTGGAAATTTTCCGCAAGAAAGGGCTGGAAGTGCTGCTATTGACGGACCGGGTGGACGAATGGCTGATGTCGCACCTGAACGAGTTCGAGAGCAAGTCGCTCCAGTCGGTCGCCAAGGGCGCGCTGGATCTGGACCAGATCGCCTCGGAGGAGGAAAAGCAGGAGCAGAAACAGGCTGAGGATCAGTTCAAGGAGTTGCTGGCGCGGGTCAAAACCGTGCTGGGCGACAAGGTCAACGAAGTGCGCATTTCCTCACGGTTGACGGATTCGCCGGCCTGTCTGGTGGTAGATGAACACGCACTCAGCGCTCATCTGGAACGGTTGTTGCGCGATGCCGGTCAGAGTGTGCCGATGAGCAAGCCGTATCTGGAACTCAACCCCCATCACCCGCTGATCACCCGCCTGAAAGACGAACCGGATACCGGGCGCTTCGGCGACTGGACCCATTTGCTGTTCGAGCAGGCGGTATTGGCTGAAGGCGGGCAATTGGAAGATCCAGCCAGCTTCGTTAAGCGCCTGAATGGCTTGTTACTGACCATAAGCGGCTGAAACCTCTACACTGAAGGGCGGGGTTTGGCGTGGCTCGATGTAGCCATTCCAAACCGCGCTTCAACATAAGCTATAGCTAAAACCGACAAGTTTGCTAGATTATTAGCGGTCACCCATTTCGATAATTATTTTTAAGGAGCGCCTATCCATGATGCGACTGAAGGAAGTGTTGGAAAGCAAAAAGGGGGATCCGGTCACCGTGCTGACAACAGCCACCGTTGCCGACGCCATCCGCGCCATGAGTGAACGCCGAGTCGGTTCAGTGATGGTGCCTTACGCCGACGGGTCGCCGGCGGGTATCTTCACTGAGCGCGACGTGCTGCGCCTGTGCGCTGAGGGCAGAACCGATTTTGCCAATATGTCGATTCGGCCTTGCATGACCTGCGATATCACTACCGGCCAGCCCGGCGATACGGTCAGCGAAACTCTGTCCACCATGACCGCCAAGCGATTTCGCCACATGCCGGTGGTGGAGAACGGTAAGCTGGTAGGTGTGGTCTCCATCGGCGATCTGGTGAAGGCCAAGCTGGAGGAAACCGCCCAGGAAGCGCAGGCTCTGCGTGAATATATCCATTCCTGATCCGGTTGCGGGGGTGTCCATGGTATCTCCGCCGATCCTGATTTCGCCTGCCCGCATATGACCGCAGAATCTCTATTTTGGGAAACGCGGTCCTTGGCCGACCTGACTTTGGCTGAGTGGGAAGCGCTGTGCGACGGCTGCGGCAAGTGCTGCCTGCACAAGCTGGAAGACGAGGACACCGGCGAGTTATTTCATACCAATGTTGCCTGCCGGTTGCTGGATTTAACCACCGGTCGTTGCAGTCGTTACGCCGACCGCATCCGCTTTGTCCCTGATTGTGTCCAACTGACGCCCGCCGAAGTGCAGCAGGTCAACTGGTTGCCCCGCACCTGCGCGTATCGGCTGCGGGCAGCAGCACAGCCGTTACCGGATTGGCACCCGCTGCGAACCGGCGATCCAGCTTCGGCCCGGCGTAACGGGATGAGCGTATGCGGCTGGGCCGTGCCGGAACGACGCGCCAAACGGTTGGAAGATCACATCATCGAGTATCCACCATGAATATCCACTGCCTGACGCTGGGCGCATTTCAGGTCAACGCCTATCTGCTCGAAGATCCCGCTACCGCTGTGTTCGCGGTGGTGGATACCGGCGACGATTCCCAGCTCGCAAATGCGCTGGCGCAGATGGAACCGCGCCCGGACTTGCGAGCTATTCTGCTGACTCACGCCCATTTTGATCACGCGGGTGGACTGACGGATGTGCAGCGGGAATTTCCCGAGGCGCTCACCTATCTGCCGGCGCTGGAGCGGCCGATGTTCGACGCGCTACCGCAACAAGGGTCGCTGCTGTTCGGGATGGCCGATTTCGACCGGCCCTGCGGACGGGTGGATCGGGAAGTGCGCGATGGCGATATCATCGAGGTCGGTGCAATGCGGTTCCATTTCCTGTCTACACCGGGGCATACGCCCGGCCAGGGCTGCTACTACGACGATAGCTATATTTTCGTCGGCGATACCCTGTTCGCCGGCAGCATTGGCCGCACCGACTTTCCCCTGAGCGATCCAGAGTTGATGCAGGCCAGCCTGCGGCGGTTGCTGGAGCTGCCGGGAAAACTGATGGTGTGCAGCGGCCACGGTCCGTTGACTACGCTGGAGCAGGAATTACGCACCAATCCGTTTCTGGAACCGATCCGTCGGGCACGAGGTCTGGCTGAACCTGGCCGGTCGCCGGTGGGATCGCGCTGGAGCTGATTCAGGAGTTCGATGATGTGCGAGTTGCTCGGGATGAGCGCCAATGTTCCTACCGATATCTGCTTCAGCTTCACCGGCCTGATGCAGCGCGGCGGTCGAACCGGGCCGCATCGGGACGGCTGGGGCATCGCCTTTTACGAGGGGCGCGGCTGCCGGACGTTTCACGACCCCAACCCCAGCGCCGAGTCGGAAATTGCCCGGCTGGTACAGCGCTACGCCATCAAAAGCCGGATCGTGGTGAGTCACATCCGCCGCGCCAATCGCGGCCGGGTTTGCCTGGAAAACACCCACCCCTTCCATCGTGAACTGTGGGGACGGCATTGGGTGTTTGCCCATAACGGCCAGTTGCGCGGAGTAAAACGACTGCCGCTGGACTTTTACCAGCCCATCGGCACTACTGACAGCGAATACGCTTTCTGCTGGCTGCTGGGCCGGATCCGTGAGCAGTTTCCCCACGCTCCACACCGGCCACAAGCACTGTGGCGTCATGTCCACGCCCTAACCCAGGAACTGAACCCGCGCGGTGTGTGTAATTTTCTGCTCAGCGACGCCCGCTATCTGTACGCTCATTGCAGCACCCAATTGTCGTGGCTGACCCGCCGGGCACCCTTTGGCAAGGCCCAGTTGATGGACGCCGACATGACCGTGGATTTTGAGGCGGAAACCACGCCCAACGATATCGTGACTGTGGTGGCGACCCGGCCGCTGACCGATAACGAGCCGTGGACGGTGATGCGCCCCGGTACGCTGGCGATCTTCGGCGCCGGAGTTCCGATTGCCGTGTTCGGCGCTTAGCTATTCGGGCTGTCGGTCGCTGGTCTGCGCCGGGTGACCGGTGGATTCCCCATGCCCAGGAAGGTTGCGCCCCCGACCATCCGCTGTTGCCAGTAGCGTTGGTTCAGACTGACCTTGCGCACCTGACCGCTGCTGGACGAGGCGTGGATCATCTGGCCTTGGCCGGCGTAGATGCCGACATGAGAAATGTTGCCACTGGCATCAGTGCGGAAGAACAGCAAATCGCCCGGCAATACCTGGCGTTGGGATTGCCCGGCCTGGAATTGTTCGATGGTAGTGCGCGGTACCCGGATGCCCGCCTGGCGGTAGGCGTATTGCACCAGGCCGCTGCAATCCACTCCGTCCGGCGATTCGCCGCCTAATACATAGGGTGTCCCGACCATCCGTTCAGCCGTACCAACAATGCGCTGGCGAGCGGCGGTCTGCGGATCGCGTGAAGAGGCCGGCGGGGTCGCGCAGCCACCCAGCCAGAGCAGACAGGCCAGCAGCCACAATGCCATGAGAATTCGAGGGGCATGGGATGGGAGGATCGGTGGCATGGCCGGAGCTTTCTTGTGGAGTTGACCGATCAGGCGTGGATGCATGACAGTGATTCCAGCCAAGGAGACCAGCGATTTGAGGAAAGTGGCAGCGCACTCGCCCGTGTGGTCTTTGGCAGATGGGTGCGGGATGTTCTATAGTAACGCCAGTTTCAATCCAATTTTAGGTGTTCTCATGAAAGCAACCCATGGCAGAGTCGTTTCTCTGCATTACACGCTCACCGACGATCTTGGCGTTCTACTTGACACCAGCCGTGGGCAGGAATCGTTTAGTTATCTACATGGTTACGGCAACATCGTTCCGGGTTTGGAAAGTGCACTGGAAGGCTGCGTGGCTGGTTTCAGTTCGGCGATTCAGGTGGCGCCCGCCGACGGTTACGGCGAATATAATCCCCAAGCTGTGTTCGAGGTACCGCGTGAGCAGTTCCCACCCAGCGAGGATATCCAGGTCGGGATGCAGGTGCAGGGTGAGGGCGAGCACGGGGTGATGAATTTCACCGTGGTCGGTGTCAACGACCAGGCGGTGACGCTGGATGCCAATCACCCGATGGCGGGCAAAACCCTGCATTTCGAGGTCGAGGTGCTGGAGGTGCGCGATGCGACGGAGCAGGAACAGGCTCATGCGCATGTTCATACGCACGGTCATGACCACTGAGGGTTCTCCATTTTCGCCGCCCGGATCGCGAGTATGTTTCTCTGTCACGGTTGATGTGTAGAATAGCGCGGAAAATCAAGCATTCAGCCCGAGGTCTCCCGTATCGTCATGTTGCTGCAATCTCCCCGTTTTACCGGCGAGGATAACCCGCCTTTCGAGCTCAAGGGCAGCCTGTTCACCTTGACCGTGCTGCATCTGTTTCATCCCGACCGAGCTGCCATCGAACGGCATCTGGTGGAGAAGATCAAACAGGCTCCCGGCTTTTTCAGCAATACCCCGGTGGTGATTGATCTCGATGGGGTAGTGAACTCGCCGGATGGAGTAGATTTCAGCGGGCTGTACGAACTGTTGCGGAGGCATGGTATGGTGCCGGTCGGTATCCGCAACGGTAGCCCCGAACTGCAAACCAGCGCTCGCCAAGCCGGCTTGCCGACGTTACCTGAAAGTCGCGCCACCGGCGCAACCAGGAAACCGGAACGGGTCGAGCCGGTACACAGCCGGATCTTCAGCCATCCGGTGCGCTCCGGCCAGCAGATTTACGCACCGGACGGTGATCTGATCGTGCTGGGCACGGTCAGCGCCGGTGCCGAGGTTATCGCCGACGGCAATATTCACATCTACGGTGCGCTACGTGGTCGTGCCTTGGCGGGGGTCAAGGGCGATGTTGAACCCCGGATTTTCTGCCAGAGTCTGGAAGCCGAACTGGTTTCGATTGCGGGCCGCTATCGCATTAGTGAACAGATTGATCCGGCTGATCGCGGTAAGGCCATGCAGATTCACCTGGTCGAAGATCGGCTGATCATCGAGCACCTGACCCGTTGATCGGGATTCTTTCCAATGTCCAATAACAACTTCGTGGGATAACCGCTTGGCAACCGTTATCGTTGTGACCTCCGGTAAGGGAGGTGTGGGTAAAACCACTACCAGCGCCAGCTTCGCCACCGGACTGGCCCAGCGTGGCTACCGGACCGTAGTGATCGATTTCGACGTTGGCTTGCGCAATCTCGATCTGATCATGGGTTGTGAGCGGCGGGTGGTGTATGACTTTATCAATATTATCAATGGTGAAGCCAACCTCAATCAGGCGTTGATTCGTGACAAGCGGGTGGAGAGTCTCTACATCCTGCCGGCCTCGCAGACCCGCGACAAGGAAGCATTGACCAAGGAAGGAGTCGAACGGGTGTTGAACGATCTCAAACAGAGTTTTGAATATATCGTCTGCGACTCGCCGGCCGGTATCGAGCGGGGTGCGCTGATGGCGTTGTATTTCGCCGACGAGGCGCTGGTGGTGACCAATCCCGAGGTGTCGTCGGTGCGTGATTCCGACCGCATCCTCGGCATTCTGGCCAGCCGCTCGCGTCGCGCTGAGCAGGGTGAACCGCCGGTTAAAGAGCATCTGGTTCTGGCCCGCTATGCCCCGGAGCGCGCTGATCGTGGTGACATGCTCAGCGTGGAGGATGTACTGGAGATTCTGGGTATTCCGCTGTTGGGAGTGATCCCGGAATCGCAAAATGTTTTGCAGTCGTCGAATGCCGGTGTCCCGGTGATTCTGGAAGATGGCAGCGACGCGGGTGCCGCCTATGGCGATCTGGTGGATCGCTTTCTGGGCAAAAATCTGCCGCATCGGTTTATTACCAGCCAGAAGAAGGGATTTCTGAAGCGTTTGTTTGGCGGGAGTTGAACCATGGGTCTGTTCGATAACTTCTTTGGCACCTCTACCAATAAATCGGCTGCGCTGGCTAAGGAGCGGCTGCAAATCATTGTGGCTCACGAGCGGGGGGGGCGCCGTGGCAGCGGTCCTGACTATCTACCGGCGCTCAAGAAAGAGTTACTGGAGGTAGTCCGCAAGTATGTGCCGGTGGATCAGAGTCAGATCAAGGTGCATCTGGATCGTGAAGGCGGCTATGAAATTCTGGAACTGAATATCACCCTGCCGGATGAGGAACCTCGGTCGGGGCGCAGCTAGGATGGCGGTTACCCAGCGTGACGACCGGCTAGCGGTTGATGCCGACTCGGTGGTTCGGGTTCGGCTCGATCAGTGGCTGTGGGCGGCGCGTTTTTTCAAGACCCGCGCCTTGGCCGTAGAGGCAGTCACCGGTGGCAAAGTTCATGTGAGCGGCCAGCGTAGCAAACCCTCACATGCCATTCGTTTGGGCGAGATGCTGCGAATTCAGCGCGGTACTGAAGAATATGTGGTTATGGTCAAAGGCTTGAGTAGCCGGCGTGGCCCTGCCAAGGAAGCGGTTCTGCTTTATGAAGAGGCCGCTGAAAGCCGCCAGCGGCGTGAGGAGATTAATGAACAGCGCCGTCTGCAACCCCCCGTTTCACCCTCGACTGCCGGTCGCCCCACCAAGCAGGATCGTCGTCGCATCGTCCGCTTTACCCATGGGAACGATTAAGCGGTTGTAACGTAGCATTGGCTTCTAGCCCGCTAAGCCCGGCTCAAAGCCGGTTCCGTTTCACAACGGTCAGGTTAGTATGCGTGCTCTAATTTTACTTGCTAATGTTTTAACCAAGAACGATTAGTGACACAAAGAGGCGCCAGCCATGAAAGCAGGACTGTTTGAAAAGCAACTGACTCATAATGTTCGGGACTTTGCGCGTCAAATCTGGCTGGCAGGTCTTGGAGCTTTCGCCAAGTCACAGCAAGAGGGCGGCAAGTTTTTTGATGCTTTGGTTCAGGAAGGTCAGGCGGTGGATTTGCAAATGAAGCAGGCCGCCGATGCAAAGGCTTCGCAGATGAAGAGCGGGGTTGATGTTTTGAAGAACAAGGTGGAAGCCCTTCGGGGTAGAGCAACCGGTACATGGAACAAGCTGGAGCAAGTCTTCCAGACACGAGTGGCGCACGCCCTGCGCCAGCTCGGCGTTCCCACCCGGGAGGACATCCAGCAGTTGTTCGAGCAGATGGATCGATTGAGCCAGAACATTCAGGAACTGGCCGATGCGACAGCAGCAGACGCCAAGGCCAGAAAAGCTCGTATCATCAAGGCTCCCGCTGCGGCTACCCGGATTGCCGATCCAGTCGCTTGAATTCTGGCGAGGGTGGAATACCCGGTGATCCCCGGTCAACCCGGGGCATTGCAAGCTAAACAACGGCCAGCGATGGCCGTTTCGCGTTTTTCTGTTCCCTGTGGGTAGTGTGTGAAATTGACCGTTTGGCGACTGCAAGGTAACGTAGGCGCTTACTGAAACGGATTAGCAGGCATGACGGTCAAGAAAAATCCCCCGATTCCTTTTGAAGCGGCGTTGGCGGAACTGGAGAGTTTGGTCGGGCGACTCGAACACGGCGAACTGGCTTTGGAAGATGCTCTACAACACTTTGAACGTGGCATCGCCCTGATGCGGAACTGCCAGAGTGCCCTGCGCCAAGCTGAGCAAAAAGTGGAACAGTTGATCGAACGCAACGGTCAACTGGAACCCACGCCGTTTGACTCAGCGGCGGGTTGACGCATATGGCGGCGGAACTGATCCGGAGCTATCAAACCCGCGCTGATCAGGCGCTGGATCGGCGTTTGCCATCCACCGATCTTCATCCCAGCGATTTGCATCGAGCCATGCGTTACGCAGTACTGGGCGGCGGCAAGCGCATCCGTCCGGTACTGGTTTATGCGACCGGTGCTGCGGTCGGTGCCTTACCCGATGCGCTGGACGGTTCCGCCTGCGCGGTGGAATTCATCCATGCCTATTCGCTGATTCATGACGATCTACCGGCGATGGATAACGATGATCTCCGCCATGGTCAGCCGACGTGTCACCGGGCTTTCGGCGAAGCACTGGCGATTTTGGCTGGTGACGCCCTGCAAGCGCTGGCGTTTCAGGTGTTGGGACAAGACGCAACCCTGATTGCAGATCCGGTCATCCGGCTGCGGATGCTGGGGGTGCTGGCGCAGGCGGCCGGTTCCCGTGGCATGGTGGGTGGGCAGGCGATTGACCTGGCGGCGGTTGGACGGGAATTGACGTTGGCTGAACTGGAGAACATGCATATTCACAAGACTGGTGCCCTGATTCGTGCCAGCGTACTGCTGGGGGCGCTGAGTCAGCCGACCGTTGAATCTGCAGTGCTGGAGCGGCTGGATCACTATGCCAAATGTATTGGTTTAGCCTTCCAAATCCGCGATGACATCCTCGATGTGATCGGTGATACCACAACGCTTGGTAAGCCACAGGGTTCCGACCGGGCGCTTGCCAAACCCACCTACCCGGCACTGCTGGGGCTGGACGGCGCTCGTGAACATGCCCGTCTGTTGCACCAGGAAGCGTTGGCCAGCCTGCAACCGCTCGGATCGAAGGCCGAAGCGCTGCGCTGGATCGCGTCCTATATCGTGGAACGCGCATACTGAGCGTCAATGTTTTACTACCCCTCTGATCCCACCGCTCCCGCGAACTGGCACGGACTTCCCTACCCACGATGATAACCGGACCTGTCTTTCCGCTGCTGGAACTGATCGATACGCCCCTGGATTTGCGGTGTTTGCCGGAAGCAAGGCTGCCGGCACTGGCGCACGAACTGCGCGAGTTTCTCATCCAGACCGTGGCCAGGACCGGCGGCCACTTTTCCGCCAATCTGGGTACGGTGGAACTGACCATCGCCCTGCATTACATCTTTGATACCCCCGATGATCGGCTGATCTGGGATGTCGGTCATCAGACCTATCCGCACAAGATTCTGACCGGTCGTCGCACTCGCATGGACACCCTGCGCCGCAAGCGAGGTATCGCTGGTTTTCCCAAGCGTTGCGAGAGTGTCTACGATACCTTCGGGGTCGGCCATTCCAGCACCTCACTCAGTGCGGCGCTGGGTATGGCGATTGCTGCCGAACGAGCGGGTAGCGACCGCAAGATCGTGGCGGTGATCGGCGACGGGGCGATGACCGCTGGCATGGCGTTCGAGGCGCTTAACCACGCCGGCCATTTGAAAAGTGACCTGCTGGTCATCCTCAACGACAACGATATGTCCATTTCGCCCAATGTCGGTGCGCTGTCGGCGCACTTGACCAAGTTGCTGTCGGGCCGCTTTTTCTCCACGGTGCGCGAAAGCGGCAAAAAAGTGCTGAGCCATGTGCCGCCGGTGCTGGAAGTGGCCCGCCGCGCTGAGGAACACGTCAAGGGCATGTTTGCGCCCGGCGGTACTCTGTTCGAGGAATTGGGTTTCAACTATTTTGGGCCGGTGGACGGCCACGATTTGCCCACTTTGGTACAGACGCTGCGTAACCTGCGGGCGCTCAAGGGGCCGCGTCTGCTGCATGTCGTCACCCGCAAGGGCAAAGGTTATCCGTTGGCGGAGGATGAGCCGGTGGGTTATCACGGGGTGGGCGTGTTCGACCCGACGCAGGGTTTGAAGCCGGCCAAATCCGACGGGGGGCCGACCTACACCCAGGTGTTCGGCGAATGGCTGTGCGATATGGCCGAGCAGGACGAACGGCTGATCGGTATCACTCCGGCGATGCGTGAAGGTTCCGGGCTGGTGGAGTTCGCTGAACGCTTCCCGGAGCGCTATTTCGATGTCGCCATCGCTGAACAGCACGCGGTCACCCTCGCTGCGGGCATGGCCTGCGACGGCTTGAAACCGGTAGTGGCGATTTATTCCACCTTTCTGCAACGCGCCTACGATCAGTTGATTCACGATGTCGCGCTGCAAAACCTGCCGGTGCTGTTTGCCATTGATCGCGCCGGCCTGGTGGGACCGGATGGACCGACCCATGCCGGCAGTTTCGATTACAGCTATTTGCGTTGCATTCCCAATCTGATCGTTATGGCGCCGGCAGACGAAAATGAATGCCGGCAAATGCTTTATACCGGGTTTCAGCTCAATCAACCGGCGGCGGTGCGTTATCCGCGCGGCAAGGGATCGGGCGTGAAGTTGGAATGGGAGATGCGGGCACTGCCCATCGGTCAGGCTGAAATTCGGCGTAGGGGTAACGGATTGGCGCTGCTGGCGTTTGGCAGCATGGTCGCAGTCGCCGAGGAGGTGGCGGAGCGGTTGGATGCTACGGTAGTGAACATGCGTTTCATCAAGCCACTGGACGAGGCGCTGGTGGCGCAACTAGCCGCTGCGCATCGCGGGTTGGTAACGCTGGAGGAGAATGTCATTGCCGGTGGTGCGGGCAGCGCGGTGAACGAATGTCTGGCAGCGCGAGGCATTGTCATACCAGTTCGCAATATTGGCTTGCCGGATCGCTTTGTGGAGCAGGGTGAACGTGGGGAACTGCTGGCCGAATGTGGCTTGGACGCAGCAGGGGTACTGCGGCAACTGGCGGAGTGGCGTCTGATCATCGCCGCGCCGGTGCCGACCGATACTTGAGCAAAAGTGTCGGGAATTTACCGGCAAATTAATCATCCAATCATGGCGATTGACACTTCGGGACCCGTTAAAGTGGCCCAATGGATCGAGTCTAAAACGAAAGGCGTGTGTGCGCCGCTGAGAGGATTGCAATGAAGCCATTGATGATGAGTTCTGCGGCCACGTCTACAGTGGTCCATATCCCCGATGTGCAAAACAGCGCCGATACCCGTCGTCTGGCGATCAATAAAGTGGGGATCAAGGATATCCGCCATCCGGTCCGGGTGCGCGACCGTAGCGGCGGCGACCAGCACACCATCGCCATGTTCAACATGTATGTGAATCTGCCCCATAACTTCAAGGGCACGCACATGTCGCGCTTCGTGGAGATTCTCAATGTACCGGGGCGGGAAATCTCAGTGGATTCCTTCAAGGAGATGCTGGCAGAAATGACCGGGCGATTGGAAGCGGAAGCCGGGCATATTGAGATGAGCTTCACCTATTTCGTGGATAAGGCCGCCCCGGTTTCGGGGGTGCGGAGTCTGATGGATTACGAGGTGACGTTTATTGGCGAAATTCGTGACGGCCAGCCGACCATGAATCTCAAGGTGGTAGTGCCGGTGACCAGCCTGTGTCCCTGCTCGAAGAAAATTTCCAAATACGGGGCGCATAATCAGCGCTCGCATGTCACGGTTAATGTGCGGGTGCATGGTTTTATCTGGATTGAGGATGTGATTGATCTGGTCGAAAAAGAAGCATCCTGTGAGCTGTATGGTTTGCTCAAACGGCCGGACGAAAAATATGTGACGGAGCGGGCCTACGAAAATCCCAAGTTTGTCGAGGACATGGTGCGCGATATTGCCGCCAAGCTGAACCAGGATGATCGAGTGACAGCGTATGCGGTGGAATCGGAGAATTTTGAATCGATCCATAACCACTCGGCCTACGCCATGATCGAATGTGATAAAGAAGCTAAAGGAAACTGCGGTTGCGGAGAGTAGATTTGACGATTAGCGTGCAGATCGCGCTGGGCAATAAAAATAAAAAAGCCGTTCGCGATGAACGGCTTTTTTATTGGAATCTGGTGGGCGATGCTGGGTTCGAACCAGCGACCCCTGCCGTGTGAAGGCAGTGCTCTACCGCTGAGCTAATCGCCCGTTAAACGGGATGCGAAGTATAAAGACTCCGCTCCCGCTTTGACAAGCCTTGATACGGATCTTCACTGGGCCAACCCCTTGACCTGTTTCAGCAGCGCCTGGGCATAGCGGATCGGAATTGCGTAAGTGATGCCGCTCGGTCTCTCCAACAGGGTTTCCTTGCTTTCCTGCACAAATACCTTGTTGATGACGCCGATCACTTGACCGGTGTGCGGTTCATACAGAGGGCTGCCGCTATTGCCGGGATAGGCGGTCGCATCCAGTTGCAGCACTTCAAACGGTTCGCCTTTCAGGCGCTTCAGCGTTATGGCGTCTAATTGCCCGGCTGCCGGAACCGGAATGGCGACTGGGCTGATGGCGGAAATGATGCCGGTATGCGTGACTGGAAACAGGCCCAGTACGACGCCGATAGGGAACCCGGTGAAGGCGATGCTCTGCCCTTCACGCAGGCTTTGCGATTCACCCAGCCGCAGTGGCGGCAGCGGCGCACCTTCGATTTCCAATACAGCCAGATCGTGGCTGGGATCGGTTGCAACCTTGGTCGCCAATCGCGACTCGACTTTTTTACCCTGGCCGATGAATACCGCCAGCGTTTCCTTGTTTTGAGTGTCGAGGAAATCCGGCAGGGCGTGGGCGTTGGTGATGATGTGGCGACCCTGCGCGACTACAAAACCGGTGGCCTGGAATTTAGCCGCCGGTCGCCGGGCAGGTTGCACCGTACCGATGGCGACAATGCTGGCTTTCACCTTATCAACGGTATCCGCCAAATCGGCCGCCTGGGCTACGACGGGAGGCATGGCCAGTATGAAACTACTTGCCAGCAGGATCGCCCGCATTCGGCGGCAGAAAAACAGTAAACAGATTTTGATCATGGTGACTCCGAGTTTAGAGGTATTGCACGTCCCTGATCTCGTAGGTCTTGATGCCACCCGGCGTTTGCACATCAACTACATCATCGGTAGATTTTCCAATCAGCGCCCGGGCAATCGGTGAACTGAAGGAAATCTTGCCTTCTTTGATGTTGGCCTCGTCCTCACCGACAATCTGGTAGCGCCGCTCCTCCTCACTGTCTTCCGCCCGCAATAGTACGGTGGAACCAAATACCACTTTGTCCGAGGCCGGCAGCGTGGTGACGTCAATAATCTGGGCGCGAGCCAGTTTCGATTCGATCTCAGCGATCCGGCCCTCGGCGAAGCTTTGCTGTTCGCGGGCAGCGTGATACTCGGCATTTTCCTTTAAATCGCCGTGGGCGCGAGCCTCGGCAATCGCAGCGGTAATGCGCGGGCGGGCCACCGTCTTGAGTTCCAGCAGTTCAGCGCGGAGTCGGGTCGCGCCAGTCACAGTCATCGGTACTTTTTGAGTCATGAGTGTAATTCCCGGTGCAGATCCTGAAGGCAGTTCACGGTTCCGTTATCAAGTTCGCGCAGGGCTTGGCAAGTAGCCCGGGCGGCGGCGAGGGTGGTGGTATAGCTGACCTTGTGCATCAAGGCCTCGCGGCGGATGGAAAAAGAATCCGCGATGGCTTGCTTGCCCTCGGTAGTATTGACGATTAACGCGATCTGGTCGTTCTTGATCAGATCCACGATATGTGGCCGGCCTTCGCCGACTTTGTGAACGGTTTCGCAATTGAGACCGTGGCTGCGCAGAGCCAAGGCGGTGCCCTTGGTCGCCACCAGACCGAAGCCCAGTCGTTCCAGTTCACGGGCAATCTCGACTGCTTTTGCCTTATCGGCATCGCGCACACTCAGGAAGGCTTGGCCGCTGCGGGGCAACTGATCGCCCGCGCCGAGCTGGGCTTTGGCGAAGGCCTCGCCGAAAGAGCGCCCGACCCCCATCACTTCTCCGGTGGATTTCATTTCCGGCCCCAGCAGTGGGTCTACCCCAGGGAACTTGACGAAGGGAAACACCGCTTCCTTGACCGAATAATAGGCGGGAATCACCTCGCCGGATACGCCCTGCGCAGCCAGACTGCGCCCCACCATGCAGCGGGCAGCGATTTTGGCCAGCGGTCGCCCGGTGGCTTTCGAGACATAGGGCACGGTGCGGGAGGCGCGGGGGTTGACTTCAAGCACATAAACATCGTCGCCCTGAATGGCGAACTGGGTGTTCATCAATCCGATCACGCCCAGCTCCAACGCCATGGCCCGCACCTGGTTGCGCAGCCGATCCTGAATTGCCGGACTCAGCGAGTAGGGTGGCAGCGAGCAGGCTGAATCACCGGAATGAACACCGGCTTCCTCGATGTGCTCCATGATCCCGCCGATGATGACTTCACGGCCATCGCAGAGGGCGTCCACATCCACCTCAACCGCGTTATTGAGAAAGTGATCCAGCAGCACCGGCGAGTCGTTGGAGACTCGCACCGCGTCGCGCATGTAGCGGCGCAAGTCTTCTTCCTGGTGCACAATTTCCATCGCCCGCCCACCGAGCACATAGGAAGGTCGAACCACCAGCGGATAGCCGATTTCCCGCGCCAGCCGCACTGCTTCTTCGGGTTCACGGGCGGTGCGGTTCGGCGGCTGCAATAAACCAAGCCGGTGGATCATCTGTTGGAAGCGTTCGCGATCTTCAGCCTGATCAATCGCATCCGGGCTGGTGCCGATGATCGGCACACCGTTGGTCTCCAACGGACGAGCGAGTTTAAGCGGGGTCTGACCGCCGTACTGGACGATCACGCCCTGGGGCTGTTCCTTGCGGACGATTTCCAGCACGTCTTCCAAGGTCAGCGGCTCGAAGTACAAGCGGTCGGAGGTGTCGAAGTCGGTGGAGACGGTCTCCGGGTTGCAGTTAACCATGATGGTTTCGTAGCCGTCTTCGTGCAGGGCGAGCGCGGCGTGAACGCAGCAGTAGTCAAATTCGATGCCTTGGCCGATGCGGTTGGGACCGCCGCCCAGCACCATAATCTTGGCACGGTCGGTCGGCTCGGCTTCGCACTCCTCCTCGTAAGTCGAGTACAGGTAAGCGGTACCAGTGGCGAATTCGGCGGCGCAGGAATCCACCCGCTTGTAGACTGGATGGATGTCCAGCTCATTTCGCAACTGGCGGATCTCGTTCTCAGCGGTGCCGGTCAAGGTTGCCAGCCGGCTGTCGGAAAAGCCCTTGCGTTTGAGCGCATACAGCCGATCCCGATCATGCAGCGCGGCCAAACCCTGAGTACGCGCTTCGCCGGCGATCTGGACCAATTCCTCAATCTGAGCCAGAAACCAGGGATCAATTTTAGTCAGTTCGTAAAGGGTCTCAACCGAATAACCTAGTCGGAACGCCTCGGCAACGAACCAAATCCGTTGCGGACCGGGCACCCCCAATTCTTGCTTGAGTATGGTGTGCGGATCCGAGCGCCGATGATCGAGGACTTCAGTAAAGCCATCAACGCCGATTTCCAGCCCGCGCAACGCTTTCTGCATGGACTCCTGAAAGGTGCGGCCAATCGCCATGACCTCACCGACTGATTTCATCTGGGTAGTCAAGCGCGGATCGGCTTGCGGGAATTTCTCGAAGTTAAAGCGCGGAATCTTGGTAACAACGTAGTCAATGCTCGGCTCGAACGAAGCCGGGGTGCGGCCACCGGTGATCTCGTTTTTTAACTCGTCGAGGGTGTAACCGACCGCCAGCTTGGCTGCCACCTTGGCGATAGGGAAGCCGGTGGCTTTGGAGGCCAGCGCCGAGGAACGGGATACCCGTGGGTTCATCTCGATGATCACCATCTGCCCGTTATCCGGGTTGATCGCGAACTGGACATTGGAACCGCCGGTTTCGACCCCGATCTTGCGCAGTACCGCCAGTGAGGCGTTGCGCATGATCTGATATTCCTTATCCGTCAGGGTTTGTGCTGGGGCAATGGTGATGGAATCGCCAGTATGCACCCCCATCGGGTCGAGATTTTCAATGGAGCAGATGATGATGCAGTTGTCGGCGCGATCCCGCACTACCTCCATTTCAAACTCCTTCCAGCCCAGCACCGATTCTTCCAGCAGCACTTCACTGGTCGGCGACAAATCGAGACCACGCTCCAAGATTTCCACCAGCTCTTCACGATTATAGGCGATGCCGCCGCCGCTGCCGCCGAGGGTGAAAGATGGGCGAAGGATGGTCGGGAAGCCGATTTGGTGATGTTGCGCCAGTGCTTCCTCCAGGCTGTGCGCGATCACCGAGCGTGGGGTTTTCAGACCGATCTCGTGCATGGCCCGGCGGAACCGATCGCGATCTTCAGCCATATTAATAGCGTCGGGCGAGGCGCCAATCATCTCTACTCCGTACTGTTCCAACACCCCATGGCGGACCAGATCCAGCGCGCAGTTCAGCGCCGTCTGTCCACCCATGGTCGGTAATACAGCGTCGGGCCGCTCGCGGGCGATGATATGGGAAACCGTCCGCCAGTGGATCGGCTCGATATAGACGGCATCCGCCGTGCCGGGGTCGGTCATAATCGTGGCCGGATTGGAGTTCACCAGAATCACCCGGTAACCCTCCTCCCGCAGCGCCTTGCAGGCCTGGGTGCCTGAATAATCGAACTCACAGGCTTGGCCGATCACGATGGGACCGGCGCCGATAATCAGGATACTTTGCAAATCGGTACGCTTGGGCATGGCTCTACCTGGCAAATGATGAGGGGCGCGGCGCTAGGAACGGGGGGCATGTGCCGCCATGAGGGCGATGAACCGGTCGAATAGCGGCGCTACGTCATGCGGGCCAGGGCTGGCTTCAGGATGACCCTGGAAACTGAATGCAGGCCGGTCAGTGCGGGCGATGCCTTGCAGCGAACCGTCGAACAGCGAGCGGTGGGTGGTGCGTAACGTAGTCGGCAGGGTGGACTCGTCCACCGCGAAACCGTGGTTCTGGCTGCTAATCATCACCCGACCGCTGTCCAGATCCAGCACCGGATGATTGCCGCCGTGATGACCGAACTTCATCTTGACGGTGTGTGCGCCGCTGGCCAGTCCCAGTAGCTGGTGGCCGAGACAAATCCCGAACAGCGGAATATTAGCCTCCAGTAGTTCGCGGATAGCGGCAATAGCATAGTCGCAGGGTTCGGGATCACCGGGGCCATTGGATAGAAACACGCCGTCAGGTCGCAGCGCCATGACTTCTTGGGCAGACATCTGCGCCGGCGCGACTGTGACTCGGCAACCGCTCATAGCCAGCATCCGCAAAATGTTGCGCTTCACGCCATAATCGTAGGCGACAACGTGGTAACAGGTATCGCGCACGGCTGGGAAATCATTGCTGTCCAGTTGCCAGACGCCTTCATACCACTCGTAAGGTGTCGAGGTGCTAACCACCTGCGCCAAATCCATGCCCTTCAGCCCGGGAAATACACGGGCCAGCTTCAAGGCCAAATCGGTATCGAGACCTTCACCCGCCATGATGCAACCATTCTGGGCACCCTTTTCCCGTAGCAACCGGGTCAAGCGCCGAGTATCAATGTCCGCAATAGCGACTACGCCGCACTCGCGCAGATACTGATCCAACGGTTGCTGGCTGCGCCAGTTGCTGGCGACGCGGGGGCAGTCGCGCACTACCAGGCCGCTGGCGTGGATACGGGCTGCTTCCGCGTCGCCCCGATTAGTGCCGACATTGCCGATATGCGGATAGGTCAGGGTGATGATCTGCTGGCAATAGGACGGATCCGTCAGGATCTCCTGATAGCCAGTGATCGATGTATTGAAAACGACTTCGCCCTGGGCATGACCATCGGTGCCGATGGATTCGCCCCGGAACACGCTACCGTCTTCCAGGGCCAGAAGCGCGGGTTTCCTCAAGGGAGCCTCCAGAACAGACACGCACAATAAAAGAGCGGCGAGAAGGCCGCTCCGGGAAAGGGGTTGCGAAACGGGTGGATCAAAATGAGCGCAGAGTCTACCAAATCACGCCGCGCTGCTCTAGCGGCAAAGAGGGCGGCAGGTAGAGATTCAGCGCAGGCCAAGGACGTCCTGCATGTCAAAAAGACCGGAATCACGCCCAGCCAGCCAGCCAGCGGCGCGCACCGCACCCTTGGCAAAGGTCATTCGGCTGGAGGCGCGGTGGGTGATTTCAATCCGCTCGCCCAAGTCGGCAAACAGCACGGTATGATCGCCCACAATATCGCCGGCGCGGATCGTGGAAAAACCAATCGTGGCGCGGTCACGTTCGCCGGTAATGCCTTGCCGCCCGTAAACAGCGCAGTCTTTCAGGTCTCGATCAAGCGCTTCAGCGATGACTTGGCCCATCGCTAGCGCAGTTCCGGAGGGCGCATCCATCTTATGCCGGTGGTGGGCTTCGATGATTTCGATATCCACACCGTTGCCCAACGCCCGCGCCGCCATATCCAGCAGCTTGAAGCAGAGATTGACACCAACGCTCATATTTGGCGCGAACACAATAGGGATGTGCTGCGCGGCACGGCTGATTTCGGCTTTCTGTTCAGCCGAGAGGCCAGTCGTGCCGATGACCATGGCCTTACCAGCGGCTTGACAGATATGCAAATGATTAAGGGTCGCCGCCGGACGGGTGAAGTCGATCAGCACATTGAAGCGGTCGGTCAGCGGCGCCAGGTCAGCGGTGATAGGCAGGCTTAACCGCCCGATCCCGGCGAGTTCGCCGGCATCGGCGCCCATTAATGGGCTATCGGGATGTTCTGATGCCACTGTGCAGCGCATACCCTCAGTCTGATGGCAGGCATCGATTAAATAGCGGCCCATGCGACCGGCTGCGCCGGTGATTGCAACATGAATCATGGCGGGTTCCTCATCACTGAGAGTGTGAAACAGGGTGCGGCTACCACCTCAAACTGGCATCGGGATAATTCCGGCAAGTTTCAACGAAGCCAAAAGATAACAATAAAAAAGGGTTACGCCATGACGTAACCCTAGTGTTTTGGAGCGGGTGATGGGAATCGAACCCACGCTATCAGCTTGGGAAGCTGAAGTTCTACCATTGAACTACACCCGCGATGCAACTTCATTCTTTCAGGTAGCCCAGCGGGCTGGCTAGACTAGAATCCTAACGATAAAATGCGCCCCCTGCAAGAAGTGGATTCCAGGCAAGGGGCATAAAACAGGTGAAGATCATTCAGGGATACGAAAAGCTTCGATATCCGCGCCGTTCTCAAGCGCTTGCTTCATCCAGCCTGGTTTTTTGCCATGCCCAGTCCAGGTTTGCCATGGGCTATTCAGATTGCGGAACTTCGCTTTACCGGAAGACCGTTTTTTGCGAGTAGAGTACGCAAGGATACCTTCGGGTGTCATATCAACCTGATTGGCCATCTGTACCATCTGCTCGCGGATGGCTTGGATTTCACCCGCCTTTTTTAATTCGATTGCATCCTCAGCGCTCTTGATCAGCGCCTTGAGTTGCTCGATGGAAGAGGCTTCGATGATCACTTCAAGGGGATTGCTCATGGTTATGTATTTACCGTCGTTATCGTTTCGGAAAAGTTCCGTGATCAGGACCACACAGCTATTCTAAAGCATTTTTTTCTATTCGCAATAGTTTCAATCATTGTTTAGTTTGATCTATTGGCCTAAGACATCCAGTCATCACATGAGTCAATGCATGAACATTCTTGGCTGCACCGACTGTGTTCTTGACCGGTTCGATGAAATACTACGAGAAGCTCATTGAGAATCATGTCTATTGTTGATGAATGGAAGGTGGGCGCCGATTCGCCGCTGCGAATCCGCAGTTTTGTTTTACGCGAGAGTCGAATGACCCGTGCCCAGCAAAGGGCGTTGACCGAGTTGTGGGAGCGGTTCGGGATCGAGTCCGGTAACACACCATTGGCTATCGTGGAATTATTTGGCCGTCGGGCGCCGCTGGTGGTGGAAATCGGTTTTGGCGATGGCGAGTCGCTGGCGGTCATGGCCAACGCTGATCCAGAAGTGAATTATCTGGGCATCGAAGTCCACCGTCCCGGCATTGGGCATTTGCTGTTGCGCGCCGAGAAATTGGGATTGACCCATCTTCGGGTCATGCGTGCCGATGCTGTGGAGGTACTGGAGCGGCGGTTACCGGATGAATCCATTGACCGCATTCAGATTTTTTTTCCTGACCCTTGGCCCAAGGCGCGACATCACAAACGCCGTCTCATTCAATCGTCCTTCGTCGCACTGTTGGCGCGTAAACTCAAATCAGCAGGACAATTGCACATTGCTACTGACTGCGAGGACTACGCTCGTTCTATTCTGGATTTACTGAACGCTACACCAAGGTGGGTTAATAAGGCTCCAGACCAGGGATTTACACCGCATCCTGCCGATCGTCCGCTGACCAAATTCGAACAGCGTGGCCGACGTTTGGGGCACGAGGTGTGGGAATTATTGTTCATGCGTTGTGAGTGATGGGTTACAGCATCAATTTCTGCCGTAACGAACCCTAGCCGATGGGATCATTTTCGCCCAAAATGAATGATCGCATTTTCCAGCGCGAATCAGACTACGGGGTTGCCACCGCTGCGCACTCTGGGCGGATTGGCCTACACTCAAGACGGCGATGAGGTCAACAACATGTCTTTACAGTTCTTTTTTGATGTGTTCCGCAACGGGCGTCCGCAATTCTGGATGCTGATCACGATCCTGATGATAGGAGTAAAACCCGTATTGGGGCAGGAAGGGCAGGGAGGGCAGGGAGTGTCTGTGCAACCCGGGATTGCCGCACGCTCTGCGGTGCTGATGAATCCAGCTACGGGTGAGATCCTGTTTGCCAAGGAACCCCACTTGCGCTTGCCACCAGCCAGCACCACCAAGGTGTTGACTGCGCTGGTGGCGTTGGAACACCTTGATCCCAATACACGGTTGTCGGTCAGCCCACAGGCGGCCAGCGTATCTCCAAGCCGTGTCGGGTTACGAGCAGGCGAGGCTGCTGCGACGCAGGATCTGTTATACGGTCTGCTTTTGAAGTCAGGCAACGATGCGGCTGAAACCCTGGCTGAGGGAGCGGGTGGTTCGATTTACGGGTTCTCCGAGTTGATGAATGCCAAGGCGGGGCAGATCGGCGCCCGCGATAGTCATTTTATGAACCCGCACGGCTTACCCAACGATGAACATTACTCCACAGCCTACGATCTGGCGCTGATTTTCCGGCAGGCGATGAATCACCCAATGTTCGCGGATATCGTGCGTACTCGCAGCGCGGCACTGCGGATCGAGTCAGGGCAAGGTTCGTTTGATGACTGGCGGATGGTGCCGGTACTCAATCACAATCGGCTATTGGCCTCTTATGAGGGCGCACGTGGCGGCAAGACCGGTTTTACCCTTAAGGCTCGGCGCTGCTTCGTTGGCGAGGTGGATCGCGGCGGTGTCCGGTTGATCGTAGCGATTCTTAATAGCCCCAACAGTGGTACGTTGTGGCAGGATGCCCGCACCCTGCTGGATTACGGTTTTGCCCGTTATGGTCTGGCGCCGCCCCCGCCGATGCCATCAGAGTCATTGCCGGTTCTGGTTCGACAAACGCCGGCCGTAGTGCCAACCGTGGCACGAGTAGCGGCCAAACCTCCGGTTGCCAAGTCAGTGGTTTCCACCAGATCAGTGGTTTCTACCAAGCCCGTAGCGCCGTTCACCCGCGCCAAGATAACCGTCAGAAACAATACTATCGCCCAGAAAACGATAGTGACCACCAAGCCAGCAGTGTCCAGGACCGGCAAAGCACCTGCTGTTGCGGCAACTAAGTCAGTGACTGGCAAAGCGGCTGCCAAGGCGGAGAAGCGGGAGGTCACCAAGGTGGCGCGGGTTGACCCAGCCATAAAGCCAAATCAGAGGGCTGTCAAACCACGGAGTTAGGTGGAGGTGAAGCATTAACCCTGTCCAGGTCGTCAAAAAAGGTGATTCAAACGAGTCGCCTTTTTATTCGCGAATCACTTAACCGCGAAACTTACAGCTTACGGATGCACGTCCAATGGGTTTATGGAGCAATCCTAATTCTACTTTGCCAGAACACATGTCACTATTCGTTAAGTTGCTGTTTGCGGTGGGTGGAATCGATAGCCGCCTGCCGTTTGCGGTGGCGCACCTCCCTCTGGCGGAGGGCCTCCTCCAAGGTCGTATCCCGGCGGGGAAGGAAGTGGTTGAGCAACGCCCGAATGTCGGTACTGCTTAACAGCGGTCGGGGCTGCTGGTGAAGCCGACGATCTTCCAATCCGAACCGCATCGCCCTCATGACCAGCGCCAGATGAGGGTGCCAGCCCCGCCAGCCCCGGACCTGGTAGTCGCCCAGTCCGACGTCCTGTTTGCCCTGTTGCAAGGCGCGTTCGATCCAGTAGCGTTGCCCTTACATGAACGCCAAGCGGGGCGCCGGCGTGTCGTCTGGGGCGTTGCTGAGGCTGTACTTGAACTCAGTCGGGGTGTCGATCTCCCGACGCACGATCAGATGCCACGGCCGGGCCTGGGCTTCTTCGCCATCCCACAGCCACACCCGCCGATGCAGAATTTCCACCCGCAACGGGCCTTTCGTACCGGCGCGCAAGGTCGGTTTTACGCTGAAAGCCCCGCTGAGCCACGGGAATGTCCGCCGCCTGACCGCGCGCCGGGTCACTCGTCCACGCCTCGGGCAAAAATAACCGTTCGTCCATCAAAGGGTTGACAGCTACTGAAAACTTTATTGACTTTCATGGGCTTTCATTTAAGAATCTTGGCCGTTCTCAGGAACCTACCGCCAGTTGGGCGGAAAGTAACGCTTGCAGAGAGGGCGTGAGACCTGGGGGAACATGCGGTCGCCTCATCAGCGTAAAGTTCCCCACCCGTGGGGAATTTGAGTGGCGAAAACCAAGCCGTACCCTTGGGCAACCTCGTTGAAGCAAGAAGTGAGCTATGGAATAAAAGACCATGGTTTACGCAACGGAACATTGACCACGGTGGGTTTGTCACAATGCGGCCAGACTCAGCACGGCGAGCAGTGCCGAAATCAGCATCGAACGGTTCATGAGGAATCCTTATGGAAGTGGCAAAGCGTGGCACTGAGGGTTGCGAGACATCCGCGAATAAGCCGCCGGTACGATTCGATAGGTCGCATTCGGTACATGAAAGCGTAGGCGTGTGCCATGCACAGTTCTGTGCGCTAGCGCACACAGTGGCAAAACATCTATTGCGTTGAGCGCCTACGCATAGCCGAGTCGGCCTTAGATATTCCCGTGAGCAATTCGAATGATTTCTTGGGCGATATCCTCAGGTGAAAGAATAAAATCGATACACCCGCTTGCTATTGCGCTTTCAGGCATATCGGGCTGCTTGGCTGTTTCAAGTTTCTGCGCGATAGTAATGCCCCCCACTTCTTTTATCCCGCACAGCGCCGCTGCCCCATCGCCATCATAGCCAGAGACAATGACAGCGATCAGTTTTCCGTCCCAGTGCTGGGTTAGGGAACGCAGAAAAACCGTAATCACGTCAGGCCATCCCCTCGGTTTTGATATCGGCTTTAGATGAAACTCTCCATCAAGAACGTGCAAATCACGTTGGCTCGGGATGACAAACACACGGTTGGGCTGAATGAGTAGTTTTTCCGTAATCAGTTCAACCGGCATCTTGGTGTAGCGTGGGAGAATCTCGTGGAGCAGAGTGGCTACGGTTCTCAGGTGATTGACGATGACGATAGCAACACCCATATCGTCCGGCAGATGCCGTAGTAACCGGGTATAGGCATCGAGACCACCGGCTGAACCGCCGACACAAACGATAGGAAAGTCTTCTGCAATACTATTGGCTTTCATTAACGACCACGCCGCTTCGGATTTTTTATTTCACTATAGCTTTATTAAAAAAAACCAAATTCATCTTGACGGAACACTAGAATCGCTTCTTATTTCTCTTCGCCGACGGAGAAGGTGCCAGCGCACCGGTCCAAAAACTGAGGATATCGTTATCAGTGGTCAGTCATCGTTGAATTATCGTATTGCAATTTCGGCCGCTTCTCGGGGACTCAGGCAGTCCGAGTATCACGCCACCTTCACGGTGGCGCGAAGGATATAAAAGTCCTCTTAAATTCTTTGAGTTCACCTGTAATTTACAGCGTCAAAAAGTAAAGACCCAGTGTCTGTTAGGCGGCAGCCAGATAGCCAAGACCCTCTTCCCATATCAGTTCAACACGGCGCGATTGTGGGACTACGGCCTTCGCGTGAGTGGCAAACAGGAAGCCTTCAGCATTGCGCCACCAACTGGCGCCGGTGGCAAGATCACCGTAAGTGGTCATCATTCCGCGTGATACTGCGGATTCGATAGCGTCGGCTACTTCGGATGTTGCGGAAAAGTCGAGGATTTTGGTAACGCTACTGGCCGAAAAAACTTGCTTGTTCATTTCCTTGCCTTGGGTGGGTTGCTACGTTTTCATAAGTATCACGAAGCTCAAGCTATCATCACCCAAGGGAAGCGTATGTGCGCTAACCAACATACTTACCGGATTTCCGAGCCAACAATAGAACCTTACTCGTGCCGCAGCGCCTCAATCGGGTCCATTTGCGCGGCGCGGCGGGCGGGGAAGTAGCCGAACACCACCCCGATACCCGCTGAGAACACAAAGGACAGCAGGTTAATGGTCGGATCGAACCGATAGGGCAAATCCATCAAGCCGGTTAGCACGATGGATGCGCCCATCGCGATGCCAATGCCGATGATGCCGCCCAGCGCCGCCAAGGCCACTGCTTCGATCAGGAATTGCAGCAGCACCTCGCGCTCCAGCGCACCAATCGCCAGACGCAGACCGATCTCGCGGGTGCGTTCGGTGACGCTGACCAGCATGATATTCATGATGCCGATGCCACCCACCAGCAGACTCACCGCCGCCACCGCGCCCAGCAACGTGGTCAACACCTGCGTCGTGCCTGACAGCGTTTCAGCGAGCTGCTGGGTATCGAAGATGTTGAAGTTGTCATCGTCGCTGTCGGCCAGCTTGCGCCGCTCGCGCAGCAATTGTCGCAAACTGGTTTTCAGCCGGGTGCTGTCGCTGCCGTCCTCCATTGACACCAACAAGGTATTCACCTTGCGGCTGCCGGTGACGCGGCGTTGCAGGGTGTACAGCGGCACGACCACACTGTCGTCCTGATCGCCCATCCCGCCTTGACCCTTGGCGACCAGGATGCCGATCACGTTACACGAGAACTGCTTGACCCGCAGTGGCTCGCCCAGGCCGGTCTGGCCGACAGTGCCGCTGTAGAGTTCGCGCCGCACCGTCTCTCCAATAATGCACACTGCCGCCCCGGCGTGCTGTTCGTCGGCGTCGAACAAGCGACCGCTGGCCAGTTTCCAATTGCCGGTCTCAAACCAGTCATTGTTGCTGCCGTAGATATTGGTGGCCCAATTGCGGCCGTTAGCGACTACGGTGAGGCTGGCGCGACCTTCGGGAGCCACTGCGGCGACGCCGCCGATTTGCGCCTGGATGGCATTCGCATCGGCCTCGGTGAATTGCGGCACCGACCCACCGCCGCCGCCCCGCCCGTGGCGTTGGCCGGGACGTATCAGCAGCAGGTTGGTGCCCAGACCCGCGATCTGCATTTGTACCGCTTGGGTTGCGCCGTTGCCGAGTGTCACCATCGTAATCACTGCGCTGACGCCGATCACGATGCCCAAAATGGTCAGGAACGAGCGCAGCAGGTTGCGGCGGATCGACCGCAGAGCAAGAAAGAGGGTATTGAACAGCATCAGCGACTCTCCACCGGATGCACCGGCAAGTCCAAAGCGATGGGGTGCGAATTCGGGGCGTCGCTGTCAATGTGACCGTCCACAAAATGCACCAGACGCCGGGCATAGGCCGCCATGTCCGGCTCGTGAGTCACCATTAACACGGTAATGCGGTGTTCCACGTTCAGCCGTGACAGCAGTTCCATGATTTCCTGACTGCGCTGGGTATCGAGGTTGCCGGTCGGCTCGTCGGCCAGCAGCACCGCCGGTTGGGTGACAATGGCGCGGGCAATGGCGACCCGCTGCTGCTGGCCGCCGGACAGTTCGGCCGGAGTGTGATGTTCCCAGCCGTCCAAGCCGACCGACTGCAAGGCTTTAGCCGCTGCCGCATGTCGCGCTGGCGTACTCTCGCCGCGATACAGCAGTGGCAATTCGACGTTTTCCTGGGCCGAGGTGCGCGCCAGTAAGTTGAAGCCTTGAAACACGAAACCCAGGTAACGCCGACGCAGCCGCGCCCGCTGGTCGCGTGACAGCGCTTCGACGTGAGCGCCCTTGAACAGATATTGCCCGCCGGTCGGGGTGTCCAGGCAGCCCAGAATGTTCATTGCAGTGGATTTGCCTGAACCGCTCGGCCCCATGATCGCCACAAACTCACCGGCGCTGATGTCGAGGTCAATGCCTGTCAAGGCGGTCAGCGCGACTGGGCCAACGCCGTACACCTTGGTCACGCCACGCAGGCGAATCAGTGGCGCCGCGTTGGGCAACCCAGCCGCACTCATTTCGCCGCCATTTTTTGGTCGGTGATCACTTGCATCCCCACTTGCAGATCGCCGCCGGTGATTTCGGTCATCCGGCCATCGCTGATGCCCGGCGTGATCGCTACCGATACGGCAGCGGCGCCACTCCCGTCGGGCAGCACCCATACCTCCTTGGAGGTAGCGGTACTGGCGCCGACAGCGGCCGATTTGCGGGATCTGCCGGGCATGCGCGGTATCAGGCTGGCGGTGATACTTTGCTTCGCGGTCCGGTCCGTATCGGCAATGGTCGGGGTAAAGCGCAGGGCGCTATTGGGCACCAGCAACACATCCTGACGCTGGGTCGCAGTGATCGTCGCGGTGGCGGTCATGCCGGGGCGCAGGCTCAAGTCGGTGTTATCCACATCCAGATAAGTCAGGTAAGTGACGACGTTATCGGTGATGGTAGAGCCATAAGCCACACGAGTGATCCGGGCTGGGTACGGGCGATTCGGGTAGGCACTGACGGTGAAGCGGGCCTCTTGGTCCACCTTGACCGCGCCCACGTCGGCCTCGTCAACGTAGACCTGCAAGCGCAACTGCGTCAGGTCTTCAGCCACGGTGAACAGCGTCACCGCTTGCAATGACGCGGCGACCGCGTTGCCGGGGTCTACCGTGCGGGTTAGCACCACGCCATCGGACGGCGCCCGGATCGACGCCTTTGAAAGGTTGATCTGGTCAGTGGACAGCGCCGCTTCAGCTTCATTGACGCTGGCGCGGGCGCTGGCCTCATCAGCGACAGCCCGTTCAAACATCGCCCGGCCGCTATCGAGTTCAGCTTTCGACGGCACCTTGCCGCCCGACAGCCGCGCCACCTCTTCGAGCCGCGCCAGGCTGGCCTTGGCTTCCTTCACAGTGGCAACGGTCTGTGCGACCTTCGCATTCGCTGCGGCCAGCGACGCTCGCGAGCGCAGAATCTGGTCACGTAACTTGGCGGTGTCGAGTTCAACCAGCACCTGGCCTTTCTTAACCCGATCATTGACGTCGACATAGACCTTCAACACCGTGCCCGAAAGTTCGCTGCCAATGTTGACCGAGCGAGTCGGCTGCAAGGTACCGTTGGCAGTGACGGTCAGCGTCAAGTTACCGCGTGCTACCACCTGGGTGGTGTAACTGGGTGCTGCGCTGGCCGTTTGACGTGCTTGCCAGTACCACCAGCCGATGCCTGCCAGTGCCAGCAGCAGCACGCCGGCCCACAACGCCGGGCGGCGATACCAGACTGGCAATGCAGGTTCAACGAGCAAGGTTGCAAGGTCGGTTTCGGGGGGCGGCATGATGGTGGCAGGGATCGGGATGCTCATGGTCGGTAAGTCCGGGATTCAGTAAGGGCTGCTGTTGCATCGCCGCCGTTGGGATTCCAGCCGCCACCCAGCGCCTTGTACAGGCGCACATGGTCGGCGCTCAAGGTAGCGCGAGCGGTAGCCACACTGTACTGAGTGTTGAGCTGAGTGCGCTGGGTGTCGAGTACGGTCTGGAAGTCAACCAGCCCACTGCCGTAGCGCTGGCGCGCCAGCAGCGCGGCATTAACGGCGGCCTCGGCGGCGCGCTGTAGGTACAACAGCCGTTCGCGGTCATTACGCAATGCGACCAGCGCATCCTCCACATCTTTGAGTGCCGTCAACACCGCGGCCTGATAGGCCATGTACGCCTGATCCAGCACCGCCTGCTGGGCACGCACTTGGGCACGTAAAGCGCCACCGTCGAACACCGGCAGCGACACGCTGGCCAGCAGCACACTGACGACCGATGCACCGTGGGTCAGCGCGCCCAGCGTCAGTGCGCTCAGCCCCAGCGAACCACCGATTTGAAAGTTCGGTGCGAGAGCTGCGTCGGCCTGCGCCACACGGGCTATCGCCGCCGTCACCTGGTCTTCCGCCGCCCGGACATCGGGTCGCTGACGCAAGGTCTCGGCGGGTAGGCTCAGCGCCAAGTTGTCGTCCGTCTGCGGCACCGGGCCGGACGCGGTCAGCACCGTCGACAAGGCTGCCGGCGGCTGGCCAATCAGCACCGCAAGGGCATAACGGCTCTGCTCGATGCTGGTTTGCAATACCGGCAACTGGGCGCGGGTCTGCTCGGCCTCAGTGCGCGCCTGTTCCACTTCCAGCGAAGTGACCAAGCCAGCCTGTAAGCGCCACTGGGCGATCTGCAAGGTCTCCAGTTGGCTGGACAGATTGTCATTGGCAATCGCCAACAGTACCTGGGCACCACGCAGCGCGATGTAGTCGAGCGCGATCTCAGCCGCTATCGATACCTGCACGTCACCCAGAGTCGCGGCACTGGCCAGCACCGTGGCATCGCTGGCATCCAGCGCACTCCGGTTAGCGCCGAAGAGGTCAAGTTCCCAACTCGCGTCCAAGCCGGCTTCAAAGCTGTTTACGGCGCTGTTGCTACCAACTTGGCTGCGCCGGGCCGATGCCGAACTACCGACCACCGGCAATAGCGCCGCCGCCGAGACATCCCGCAGTGCCCGGGTCTGTTGTAGAACAGCCTCAGCACTCTTAATGCTGGTATTGGCCTGCAAAGCTTGGCTCACGAGGTTGCTGAGCAGTGGGTCGTTGAAGCGCGACCACCACTGCACCAACGAGGATGAACCGTTCGGCGCAGCGATAACGACGGTAGACCACGCAGTCGGCACAGCGACGGCAACCGGAGCGGTAGGCTGAGGCGCTATCGCCGCGCAACCACACAGAGCCAGCGTCAGACAACCGACGATGGTTAGGTTACTTATCCACTGCGCAGCGTTCTTGCGGTGATCAGCATGAAGGTCGTTATGGTTAGCAAGCATCAGGCATCTATGAATCCGCAGGTGTTGGCGACTTGCCGTCATGGTGTTTGAGAACAACCCCACGTTGTAGAGCGCGAGGCATTGGTGTCACCTTTGCGGTGCAATCAACTCATGATGCGGGCTTGCCCCTGAGGCAGTCTGTTCGGTAGCGCACGGTACGCACGCCACTGCTGCCTACGGTCTCGAAATGGATGTTTATCATTGTGTTCGCCAGCGCACTGAACTATCCATAGTCCGCGCCTACCCTGCTCAAATACCGAGTGCGACCTGCCGAGCCGTGCTGGGTTGCCCGCAGACGGCTTACCGCTCTCCGTATCACGTTTTTCAACTTCCAAAGGATTCCCCATGAACCATTCAATGTTGATGCTCACACTGCTCGCCACGCTGGGTCTGGCCGCTTGTGACAGACCTACCGTTGTCAATAATCCCACCACACCCGTCGCTGTGCCCGGACCCGCAGGTCCGCCAGGTGCAACCGGCAGTCAAGGCAACAAGGGCACTACCGGTAATCAAGGTAACAAGGGCGAAACCGGCAAGCCCGGCGATAGCAGCACAGTCATCGTGACGCCGCCTGCGGCTCCCGCTCCGGCTCCAGTGCCAGCGAAGTAGATTTACTTCCCGCCACTGCGAGGAGAAGATCATGAGCTTGGGAACCATTCTGTTAATCATTCTGATTGTGCTGCTGATCGGCGCGATTCCGACTTGGCCGCACAGCCAAAACTGGGGCTATGCGCCCAGTGGCGGGTTGGGGTTGGTGGTGATCGTGATCATCGTGCTGCTGTTGCTGGGGCGGATTTGACGGGTCGTCCCCGCTTTGCGCTCGGGCGGGCGCGACTGCGCTCGAGCGCCCCCTGACTGGTGTGATGAACGAGCGCAACTGCGGCCAACATGGTGTGTAACCGCCCAGCGCGAATCAAAGGCCAATGAGAACGGCACCGGCGCGTTGAATGTTTGCATTCAACGGTCGCCGAAGGCGATCCGCTGTAACGAAGGGTTAGCGATCCTCACTGATGCGCAATAGGTTTTTCGGTGAACAGGTAGTCCTTGAGTTCCTTGGAAAACCTTGGATCTTTACGCCGAATCCACTCCAGTACCATGGAGGCATATTCTTTTTCCTCGTCTCGATTGTGTTCGAGGATGGCCTTGAGTTCTTGGTTCTTACATGCATCAGCTCGTTGGTTGTACCAATCGACCGCTTCTAACTCTTCCATCAGCGACACAATGGCTCGATGCATGTCGCGTGTTTCATCGGACAATTCCTCTATAGGTTCGTGATAACCAACACTGGACATTTCTTTCTCCTTCTTGGTTGGGGGTTGGTTTTTGTCGAAAACAGTCTGATGTTCAGCATGAGTGGACTACAACAGCTTGCCACTGTGAGTCTGCTCGGTAAGAATTGGTCCTGTAAATTTTCCTGTGATGGCGGGGGTTGGTAGCGTCAGGCTAGGGCGTTGACTGAATCCAACCAATTGATCTAAATAGGTGATGTTCATTTTATCTGCCTGCCCCACAGTTCCGATCACAGGAAAATTTACAGGAGGAACTATTTTACCCATCGCTTCACGACGAGTATTATTGAGGGAATTAACAACTCCATAAAAACAGTGAAACGCATGGGCTACGGTTTTCGCAACTTTTCCAACTTTAAGCAACGGGTGTTAATGTATTTTGCCTAGCTCCACAAGAACCCTCGAAGAACCAAAAATTTTTCTGTTAAATCAGTTATTGATAATATCTACTGAAGTGTTCGAGAGGAGAGAAAGATATTACTTTAAAAAAAGTAGATGCCGAAGCAGCAATGTCTGATGAGACGCAAAACGAAATCACGCCCAGTGTCGTATCCAGTGAGGTGCGCGATTTTGTCCGCGCGCATGAACGGCGGCGGCGGCAGTTTCCGCGTGCGGCATTGGTCGGATTGCTGGCGGGCTTACTAGCCGTAGCCTTTCGCTATGCTCTCGATGGGGCGGATAAATTGCGTGACAGCCTCATTGCCTTGGGCCATTCCTATCCTGCTTGGGGGTTTCTGATTCCCATCGCATTCGGTGCATTAGGGAGTGGCATTGGCGTGTTTTTAGTCCAGCGGTTCGCGCCGGAAGCGTCCGGCAGCGGCATTCCTCATCTTAAAGCGGTGTTGCACCGGTTGCGGCGCATGGCGTGGCGGCGAATCCTCCTAGTGAAATTTTGCAGTGGCGTATTCAGCATAGGGGGCGGGCTGGCGCTGGGGCGCGAAGGGCCGACTATTCAAATGGGTGGGGCGATCGGGCAGATGGTCAGCCAGTGGTTTAAGAGCACCGCACGCGAACGCCAAACCCTGATTGCAGCGGGCGCTGGGGCCGGTCTGGCCGCCGCTTTTAACGCGCCGCTGTCCGGGGTGATCTTCGTGCTGGAAGAAGTGCAGCGCGATTTTTCACCCACAGTCTTTACCGCAACTTTCGTAGCCTGTGTCATCGCCGATGTTGTGGCCCGGTTGCTTTCCGGGCAACTACCGGCGTTTCACGTTGACTACCATCCGCTGGCGTCGCTGGAAAGTCTGCCTGTTTTTCTGGTGCTGGGACTCCTCGCTGGAGTGTTAGGCGTTGCTTTCAACCGCGCGCTTCTGGCCAGTCTGCGCTTGTTCGCACGCGCCGGTCATTGGCCTCGTGGGGTGACGGGAGCCATCGTGGGCGCAGGCGTGGGGTGGGTAGGGTGGTTTCTACCCCAGGCGTTGGGCAGCGGGCATTACCTGGTTGAACAAACGCTGGCAGGGCAGGGGACTATCAGTTTTTTGCTGCTTTTTTTCGCGCTGCGTTTCGGCCTAACGATGTTTTCTTACGGAACGGGCGCGGCGGGAGGCATCTTTGCGCCGCTCTTGGTGCTGGGTGCGCAAATCGGCCTGCTGACCGGATTAGTTGCCGGTCACTTTTTCCCCTCTGCCGCGCCGGAGCCTACCATGTTCGCGGTGGTGGGTATGGCCGCTTACTTTACGGCGATTGTGCGCGCTCCGCTCACGGGCATCGTCTTGATCGTCGAGATGACCGAAAGTTACTCGCTGATGCTGCCGTTGTGTGTCGCTTGTTTCTGCGCCTATGCCATCGCCGATTTGCTGGGCGATAAACCCATTTATGAGGCGTTACTGGAGCGTGATCTACTGCGAAGTCAGGATGTTCCCAAACTGGAAAGCAACCTGTTACTGGAGCTACTGGTACAACACGGTGCGCCTTTTGAAAACAGGCGCATCGGCAATTTAATGTTGCCCGCTGGCTGCCTTATCATCACGGTTAAGCGCAGCATGTACAGTCATGTCGCCGAGCCGGGCATGGCTCTTCAGGCCGGCGACCGAATAACTGTAGTTGTTTCGCCACAGGCTGCGGCTGCGGTGGCTTTGTTGCGTGAAGGAGTGTCCAACAGGTTTGTCCACCACACGCCCTGAGCATCGTTTTTGATGGATAGTACTTGAAAGGGGACCAGATGAAAGAACTCCACCCAGCGGAAAAACCGTGGAATCACAGAACTTGCCGGAGAAACATCTGCGCCCTGGGTTCTTTGGGGGCAGTGAAGAATTGCTCAGGTGGTGAATCCTCCAGAATCCGCCCGGCATCCATGAACAGCACCCGGTCGGCGACTTCGCGGGCGAAACCCATTTCGTGGGTGACCACCGCCATGGTCATCCCTTCGCCGGCCAGTTGCTTCATCACATCCAGCACCTCCCCAACCATTTCCGGGTCCAGCGCACTGGTGGGTTCGTCGAACAGCATGATCTTGGGGTCCATCGCCAAGGCGCGGGCGATGGCGACCCGCTGTTGTTGCCCGCCGGACAGTCGCGACGGGTATTCCTGCGCTTTCTCGGCGATGCCCACCTTGATGAGCAGTTGCATCGCCCGATCTTCGGCTTCAGCGGCTTTGCGCTTGCGCACCACCCGTTGCGCCAAAGTGACGTTCTCCAGTACGGTTTTGTGCGGGAACAGGTTGAAGTGCTGGAACACCATTCCGACTTCACGGCGTACTGTATTGAGGTTGGTCTTGCTGCCGGCGATGTCGATGCCGTCAATAACCACTTGGCCGTCGTCAAATTCTTCCAGCCCGTTCAGGCAGCGCAGAAAGGTGGATTTGCCGGAGCCGGACGGGCCGATAATTACCACCACCTCACCTTTGGCAACTTCGGTGGACGCATCGTCTACCGCCCGCACCGTCTGACCGCGCCCGGTGAATACCTTGACCAGATTCTTGACCTTAATCACTGCGGGCAAACCTCCGCTCCAGCCAGAACAACAGTTGCGATAGTACCGAAGTCACCAGCAGATACAGCAGGGCGACGGTGAACCAGATTTCAAAAGTGGCGAAACTGGAGGTAATGATCTCCCGCCCGCTCTTGGTCAGATCGGTGATGGCGATGACCGATACCAGCGAAGAATCCTTGATCAGGCTGATGAACTGTCCAGCCAGCGGTGGCAACACCCGCTTGAAGGCTTGCGGCAGCACGATGTAGGCCATGGTCTGGAACGGGTTCATCCCTAGTGACCGTGCCGCTTCGGTTTGCCCCTTGTGAATCGACTGAATGCCGGCGCGGATGATCTCGGCAATATACGCGCCCACAAACAATGCCAGTGCGCCGATGCCGGCAACCGTCCGATCCAGATTCAGCACGGTGCCGATGAAGAAGTAGAAGATGAAAATTTGCACCAGCAGCGGGGTGCCACGGATCAGTTCGATATAGAAAATCGCCAGCCCGCGCAACGTGGGATTACTGGACACGCGGCACAGCCCGGTAATCAGGCCAATGAACAACCCGAACAGGCCGGAGATGAAGGAAAGCCAGATGGTGACCCATAACCCTTGGGTCAACGGCCCAATCCGCCACTCGAACTCATCGCCAACCGGATCGCCCTCCGCCACGGTATCACCGACTGCGACTTTGGATTTTTCCACCGTCACCGTGACCGGAGTGCCCTCGTTATCAGGCGCAATGACAATGTGGCTTGACGTTCCAGCAAGCGTGATGGCGCTGATCCGTCCGGCGACCGGGGAATCCTGCGGCAGTTCCGCCCGATAGGCGAAGTACTGCGGCACCCGGTCCCAGCGCCACTCGTAGTTGATACGTTTGGTGGCGATCCACAAACTCGCCGTCAGCCCGATCAGGATGACGGCGAGCAACAGGTGCCAAGGCCAAGTGCGGCGTTTTAGCGGCACGGCGGGCCTACTGCACGTCTTTCAGCCAATCGGTATTTTTGAACCACTTCTGATACAGCTTCTCGTAAGAGCCATCCTTCTTGACCTTGACCAGAAAGCCGTTGAGCCACTTCATAAATTCAGGATTGCCCTTGCGCATCCCCCAGCCCAGCGGCTCGTCGGTAAAGGGTTTATCGAGGAACACCAGTTTCCCTTCGCCGCGCTGACCGATAGCGACCGCGTTGTAAGGCGAGTCATAAATGAAGGCATCGGCCTTGCCGTTGACCACTTCCATCAATCCTTCCTGCTCGGTCTCGAAGGAACTGTAGTTGGCCTTGGGCAGGTATTTCTTGGCGGCGATTTCGCCGGTGGTGCCGAGTTTCGAGGTGATCTTGTACTTGGGATTGTTCAAATCCTTATAGGACTTGACCTTGTCGGCTAAATCCTTGCGCAGCAGCGCAGTTTGCCCGATCACCATATACGGATTGGAAAAATCGATCTTCTGGGCGCGTTCTTCAGTAATTGTCATCCCGCTCATGATCAGGTCGCATTTCTCCGTGAGCAGGGCAGGGATGATGCCATCCCAGGCGGTGCTGACCAGCTCCAGCTTGACGCCCAGGTCCTTGACCATCAGTGTGGCCAAATCCGGGTCGAAGCCGACGATTTCGCCGCGCTTGTTGGTCAGTTCAAACGGCATGTAAGCCGGCTCCAGACACACCCGCAACGCGCCACGTTTCTTGATGTCGCTGAGCACATCGGCGTGGGCGGGGATGCTGAGCAGGGTGAACAGGACGCTGAAGGCGAGGCCAAGCGCAATCAGAAATTTTTTCATACGAATTATTTTCCTTGAGGTGGTTTTTATGGGTGTGACAGCAAACCGGCGGTTTAACGCCTGGCTGTCATCATATAGAAATAATTTCCGGCTTAATACCTGAACGCCCGCCTGATCGGGGGCGTTCAGGTGGATTTACCCTCGTCGAGCAGTTCCTTAATGAACATTTCAGTTCCACATTCCGGGCAGCGCGGCATTGTCTCAATCGGAATATAGATGATCTCGGTATGGCGGCAGCGTGGGCATTCCACCTGCACCGGTTCGGTTTTATCGCGTTGCATGAGCCAGCTCCTTGCCTACTGGGTGGTTTGGGAGACTAAATGGGCAATCGCCTGCTCGAAGCGCTGCAAGCCGTCCTCAATCACATCATCGGGAATAATCAGTGACGGGGCGAGTCGGATCACGTCCGGCCCGGCCACCAGCACCAATAACCTCTGATCCAGAGCGGCCTTGATAAAATCGCGGCTGCGACCGTGCCAGGCCTCGGTCAACTCGCAGCCGAGCAATAAACCCTTGCCGCGCAATTCCCGGAACACGCCGAAGCGCTGATTGATCCGGTGCAATCCCGCCATGAAGACCGCATGTTTATGGCGCACTCCGGCTAACAGTTCAGGGTCGCTGATGATATCCAGCACCGCGCCAGCCACCGCGCAGCCCAATGGATTGCCGCCATAGGTGGTGCCGTGGCTACCGACGCTGAGACTTCGGGCGATTGCGGCGGTAGTGAGCATGGCGCTGATCGGAAAACCGCCGCCCAGTCCTTTGGCGGTGGTCAGGATATCCGGGGTGACGCCGTAAGCCATGTAGGCGTAGAGATGACCGCTGCGCCCGTTGCCGCATTGCACCTCGTCAAAAATCAGCAGTGCCCGATGTTGGTCGCAGAGTTCGCGTACCCCTTGCAGAAATTCAGGCGTAGCGCTGATCACGCCACTCTCACCTAGCACCGGCTCCAGAATCACCGCACATGTCCGTTCGGAGATCGCGGCGGCGAAGGCGGCCAGATCGTTAAACGGGACATGGGTGATACCTTGCGGCAATGGTTCGAAGCCCTCGGTGTACTTGGGTTGACCGCCGACGGTGACAGTGAACAGGGTGCGGCCATGGAATGATGGAGTGAAGGCGATGATTTCGCGCTTATCGGAGCCGAAATAATCGGCGGAATACTTGCGCGCCAGCTTGAGCGCCGCTTCATTGGCCTCGGCTCCGGAATTGGCGAAAAACACCCGTTCGGCGAAGGTGAGTTCGCACAGCCGACGAGCCAGGTTGAGCGCGGGTTCATTGGTCAACACATTGCTGACATGCCAGAGTTTTTTCGCCTGTTCATTCAGCGCTGCGACCAGGCGCGGATGGGCATGACCCAGTCCAGTGACGGCGATGCCGCCCGCAAAGTCAATGTAGTCTCGTCCGTCCTGATCCCACAGCCGCGAACCTTCGCCGCGCACCGGAATGATCGCCGCCGGGGCGTAATTGGGCACCATAACATCGTCGAACAACTGGCGGGTGACAGAGAGTTGGTTCATTGGGGCGATTCTGAAAAGTGGATCAAAAGAAGTGGGACAGATCGAAAAGGACTCGAATCATAACATTCTCAGTAACGGCATCAGCTTGTATTTACGCTGGTGTTTTTCACACAACGCGCCGAGGTAGGTTCGCCACTCCGTTTTTTGGCCGAGCGCTTCATACGCCTGTTTGGCTTTACGTAGCCATTTGGCTGCGTCTTCGTAGTGAGCGGATTGACCGCCGTCCATAATCGGTTCTGCTTGCTGGCGCGCTTGGGCGATCACCCATTCGGGCCGCTGCTTGATGGCGGCATCCATCACCCGTGCCAGCGTTTCGGACGCGGTGTAATGGCTCTCAACCGCCTGGATGGCATCGTCAAGCAGGGTTTCGCGTAGAAAAATTTCAACCTTGGTTTCGGTGCTGGCACAAGTGGCGGTGCGCAGAAATTCCAGCAGCTTCAGCTGGAGATCCGGCCAGCCCGCTCCGGCCAAAGTTTCCAATTGTCGATAAGCGGTGGATCGGGGGATTTCACGGAAGGCGATGATTCCGGCAGCCAGCGCTCGCTCGGTCTGCCCTTGTTCGATAGCCCGGTCGCGCACCCAGGCGGACAGTGCGCCTTGAGGGTACGAATCGCATAAATCAAAGTCGTCCATTTGCTCCGCAACCCTCGAAAACAGCGGATCTTTCATCGCCACCGCATCGCTTTGTTGCAAGCCCTGCTCGGCGACCTGGAACGCCGCCTCAATCTCGCCGCGTTGATACAGGGCTTGGGCGAGTTCCAACCGTTCACCCTGGTCGAGCGGTTGCTCCAGCCCGACCGCTATCGCTTCCTGAACCCGATCCAGTTTCAGCAGGTGTAGAGCGTAGAGATCGTGATGCTTCTCGGCTCTGGACAGATTCAGATACGCCTCATCCTGACCGGTTCGCGCCAGAATCCGCAGCCGGGCTTGGGTGATGTTATCAGCATACTGCGGCTGCTCGTCGCCCCACAGACCACCGGGAACGGTTTCTCCCTGAAGAATGCGGTTCAGGGCTGGATCATCCCAACCTTGTTGAGCGGCTGCTTGCGCCGCTGCGATAAAGTAGGAACCCTCGCTGTTAAAGCTTTCTTCCCAAGCGGCCAGCGTTTGTATCCAGCGCTGGCGTTCCTCGGCGCTCAAAGCGGGATCAAGCAGTGCTTCAACCCAGAACGAGGTAATTTCATTAACAAAATCGTAGGGTTGCAGCCCAACTTCTTCAAGGACGTCCCAGCGCTTGCGAACTTCGTCGGTCACGGCTTCCAGAATATCCAGAGCGGCGCGGCCATCACCGGCATCCAGAAAGGGCCGGGACTGTTCCACCAGTTCCATCAGATCGGGGCTGACGACATCTTCTTCATTGTCGTAGCCGTTATCCCAGTGGCCGCTCTGCGAACGCAGCAGGTTATGCGTCTGTTGGCGAAGCGCCCGGATATTGACCGGGACAGGTGGACGTGGCGTTGTGCCGGTGGTGGCGTGATTGACCGACCTGGAATTGGATGCCAGGGTGTCTGGCGCCCGTTCCAATAATGTCAGTGCGGTTTCGACCAAATCCACCAAACGCGGCACTCTTTCGACCAGTTCCAGCACCAAGCTTTGCAGTTGCGCGCGCTCCAAGGCGGCGAGCCGTTGGATCAGCGGCGAACGGACTTCCACCTGATCCGGCTGTTCCGCATAGGTCAACAGAACGGCGATGATGTGCTTGCACCAGCCGCCGTAATTATAGGGACAGGAGCAACAGGCTTCAGCAACATCCTCGGCATTGAATTCAATCTCCACCCGATAGGGCCGGGGTTGACTGCCCGCGACATCCGCCTGCAACTGATGACCGCGCAACACCAACGCACCGACCGCGCCCTCCTGAAAATACTCCCGGCCCCGCTGGATCGACTGATTGGAGGCGTATTCATGTAACAGAGTGGTATCAAAGGTGGGTGAAGACATGACAACCTCAGTAGATTAGCTCTTGAACATTCTCGGAATCAGCGCCGCAAAATCCAGCAGACCGCGCCAGC
Source organism: Candidatus Contendobacter odensis Run_B_J11 (assembly GCF_000531125.1). Taxonomy (GTDB): domain Bacteria; phylum Pseudomonadota; class Gammaproteobacteria; order Competibacterales; family Competibacteraceae; genus Contendibacter; species Contendibacter odensensis. Next base: position 52,839 of record NZ_CBTK010000255.1, read on the forward strand.
GCTCGCCCAGAGTGCGCCCGTGCAACAGATGCAGCGCGCCTTTCAAACCTGCATACAGTTTAGCGTCGTAGGGATGCCAGAACAGGTTGCGTTTAGCGAAGGGCAACAGTTCGGTGGTGACCACCTGCGGCTGGGTCATCTCATCGAAGCCGAGTTCGCCATGGCTGCGGCCAATGCCGGATTGCTTGAAACCGCCCCACGGGGTTTCAGCCATGCCGTGGGTCAGCAGATGATCGTTAATCGTGATCACCCCGGCATGAATCCGCCGCCCTAATTCCACCGCCGTGCGAGTGTTGCCCGACCACACCGATCCGGTCAGGCCAAGACTGGAATCGTTGGCCAGTTGAATCGCCTGTTCCATATCGGTCACCTGCATGACCCCCAACACTGGCCCGAAGGTCTCTTCGCGCATCAATTCCATGGTGTGATCCACGTTGATCAAAATAGTGACCGGATAGAAGTTGGCTTGGGCATGGGTGGGATCAATCGGGACTTGAGCCAGAACGGTTGCGCCCCTGGCTAACGCATTGTCTACCTGGCGCTGAATGGTTTTAATCTGGCGCTCGGTACACATCGCGCCAATATCCACATTGTGCTGGGTATCCGGCCCCTGCCGCAGAGTTTCGACCCGTTGCTTGAGCCGTTGCATAAACGGCTGGTAAATCTCCCGGTGAACGTAGATGCGCTCGACTCCGCCGCAGGATTGGCCGCTGTTCTGCAAGCCGGCCCACATCGCACCATTGACCGCCCGTTCCAGATTCGCGTCCGGGCACACCAGCATCGCGTCATTGCCGCCCAGTTCCAGCGATACCGGAACCAGGCTTTCCGCAGCCTGGGCCATCAGGATTTTGCCGACCGGCACCGAACCGGTGAAAAACAGCTTATCCACATGATGTTCGGGTTCCAGCAAAATCTGACCAATGAGCGCGCCGGGCAGATTGAGATGGGTGAACACATCGTCCGGCAATCCGGCAGCCTGGATCATCGCCTCAATCGTGCGCCCGACCATTTGGGTTTCCGGGGCAGTCTTGAAGATCACCGTGTTACCCGCCAACAACGCCGGGATGATCTCGTGCATCGGAATACCGAGCGGATAGTTCCACGGCGCAATGATGCCGATTACGCCAAAAGGCTTGCGGTAAATCCGGCTGCGCTTGTTCAGGAACAGCAGTGAGCCGTTGCGCAGTTTGCGCGGTTTGAGAAAGCGCTTGGCATTTTTGCAGTAGTAATCCGTCGCCAGCGCACTGGTGAGTACTTCAGTCGCCAGCGCCTCAACCCGGGTCTTGCCCACATCCTTGGAGATGGTGTCGCTGACCGCGTCGGCGTGATCGACCAGATAGTCGCGGATGCGGGCAATGTAGCGTTGCCGCTCGGTCAATGGGAGCGCTGACCAGGCCGGTTGCGCGGCGCGGGCGCGGCGGAGGGCATCACGAGCTTCTTCGGGGGTATTTATCTGCGAATAGCCAATAATCGCGCCGGTGGCGGGATTGGTGCAGACGGTCTGGCGCAGATCAACGGTTAGGGGCGTACTCATAAGAGGATCCTTGTCAACTTGTTAAAATGAGTACCGATATAGCCGGACCTTGGCGGTGCTGGCTTGTAAGAGCTGGCTTTATGGAAGTGAATACTGGGTTTCCAGCCGGTTTTTCGGTTGATGGAATTTGCCCGTTGCGTCGATCACGGTTAGATTGCCTTATCTTCGACCGTGGTCTGACCATCAATGTCCAAAATCACCAAAAGCATTTACCGGGTCCTGTTCGTCAATCAGGGCAAGCTCTACGAACTTTATGCCCGTGAAATTTATCAGGGCGAACTGTACGGATTCATCGAAGTCGAGGAATTGATCTTCGGTGAGCGTTCCAGCGTCCTGATCAACCCAGCCGAAGAGAAATTGCAAAACGAATTCGCCGGGGTGAAACGGACCTTTGTTCCCTTGCACTCTATCGTGCGGATTGACGAAGTGGAGCGCGAAGGGGTCAGTAAGGTGCGTCCGGTGGAAGGCGGTGACAACGTGACACCGTTTCCGCAGTCGGCGTTTCAGCCCAGCGGCGGGCGTAGCAAGGATTGATTGGTCAAACCGACAACAACTCAATCAGCGGAGGCAGCGATGGAAACAGCGGCATGGTGGGAAATCCTGCTGGGCGGATTGGCGGCACTGCTGGTCATCCTGTGGTTCCGGCCCGGCATCAAAGCGGCGATTGAGCGCAGCCGCACTGCCAAAAAAGACTGGCCGGCAGCCTTGATCCCGCTGGGTCTAGTGGTGCTGTTCGTGCTACTGCTGATTCAACTGGTGCGCAGTTGAAGTTCAGTACAGCACCTCCGCTGCGGTGATTTCGCTGGCGCGCAGCGAGAGTGTCACGCTGCCGCCGGATTTACGCAGGGTGATCCTGATGATGCCTTCGACAATAGCGTCCACTTGCCCCCGATAATTCACGCCGGTGTTGGTTTTCAGCTTGGCAATCTTGCCGATGTGCTGACCAAGGTCGCCGACCGGTATCGGGTGAAAGGATTTTTGGATGATGACCGGTTTCTCGAGAACCACCGGTGAGGGAGTGTCCTCCGCCACCGGTTCGGGTTCGACGCCCAATGCCCTGGCGACTTTGGTGGCGTCCCAATCCACAGTGAGATCCGTGATCGCGGTGTTATTCACCTTCAGCGTGAGTCCCAGCAATTTGATGACATCAGCGGGTTTGTAGTCCGGCAATTCAGCGGGATTGATAGCGGCGGCGGGGGTAGCCGCGAGGGTGAGTTCACCGCCTTCACGCAGATAAAGCTGGTAGGCCGCGATGATCCCCGGTCCGGGATTGATGCCGTTGGCACGCAGGCGTTCGATCACTAACCGCACATGATCGGCGAGGTAATCATTGATTGGCTTACCCGCTTTGGCGGCGCAGTAGCTGTTTCTACGCGAGTTGAAGCCGTCGTCGCGGATCACGAGGGTGAACTTGGCCAGTTTGGGCGTCGCTAACGCCGTTAGATCCATCAAGGTTGTGGGCGGCGCGGGCATGGCAAAGCCGATATCCAGATTCAGGGTCATCCAGTCGCGGGTGTTGCTGTCGATCCGCCATTCCAGCAGGTTATGGACCGTGTCGAGCCGATAACCGACCTCTGCGTTGCCGACAAAGTGGTTATAGCCCATTTCCTGCAACTCAGCACCACCAAAGGCGGTGACCGGCCCGCAGCCCAGCGCGTTTAGATGGTCCAGCGGTGAGGGTTTAGTAGCCGAAGCCGGCGCATCGCCGAGAATGCCGCCGTGCAGCGGCAGTTCAACATCCTGAAACGAGATCGAGAGCGCCCTGGGCAACTGGCCCTGGCTTAACTGCCAGCGGATTTTGAGCAGAGCCAGCAGGTTCGGAGCATTGAGTTTGATGGCACCAATCGAGACAGCGTCGTTGACGAAGTTGGGCATAATCCGTAGTTGGTTAACCCCGACCGATCCCGCCGGTGAGACGGCAATACCGCCATAGCTGATTTCGGCGAAGGGCTTAGCCGTCGCCACGATCTGGTCAACCTGTTGTTTGGTGCTATACCACAGATAGCCCATGGCACCGCCGCCCATCAGGGCCGCGACGACGAGAAAGGCAATGACGATATTCTTCAGCTTGCGCATGGATAATTACCTTGCAAGGTGGCGGAATGGCAGTGAAGCCGTGCGTTCCCGGTCGCTTTGGTGAGTTCATAATAATACGCCTTGGCCGGTTGTGTTGCTGATGAACGTATTCCCGTTGGTTTTGTTAACCAACGGGTTCTGACCGTTTCGGTTTCTCAAGCGCTCAGGTGGAACCCCTATAAGTTCACGAAGCCGTTTGAAAAACCAAAGCATCGAGAGATGAGTGAGGAGGTGCAGTCCAGTGAAAATTTTGCAGTGCAGTCAACAGGCTTCTTATGGCTGGATCGCAGGTTTGGTGATGGGGCTGGCGTGGAGTACCGCCGGGTTAGCGGCACCGCCGGGTCCCGAAACTGCTGCGGAGATCGAGCGTGCCTTGAGTGCTCCAGGCAATGGGCAACCGGGCTTGCGGCTGCGGGGATCGCCCAGTCCCGGCAGCCCGGACGTGGGAAAATTGCGGGGTCCGGCCGGCATCGTCAGCGACCCTACCCCCTCCCCCATCGCCAGTGACCCTACCCCCTCTCCGACGGCGGATACCTTGGAAAGGCTGGATTACTCCACGCTGATTCGGGATCGGCCCAAGGTCGCGGCCTTGATCCATTTTGATCCGAACTCGGCACGCATCCGCAGTGACGCCTATAAGCTTCTGAACGAATACTTGAGCGCTTTGAAAAGCACGGCGCTTGCCGATGCGGTGCTGATAATCGCTGGTCATACCGATACCGTCGGCTCTGACGAACATAATCTATTATTATCCCAGCAGCGGGCTCAGGCGGTGCGAGATTATCTGGTAGAACACGGGATTGCCCCGAATCGGTTAAGCGCCAGAGGTTATGGGGAGGATTATCCCGTAGCCTCCAATACCACCGAAGCAGGTCGCGAGTTAAATCGCCGGAGCGAGTTTATCCGCGTGGATACGCCAACTACCAAGCCATAAGCGGCGGTAACGTCCGTATCCAGTGATAGCGACTCCGAGCGATAACCGCTTCAGCGAACCGAATAAAAGAACCTGTCGATGAGGAGGGGGATTTTATGACTCAGGATGGATGTCGACGCAGCGTTGTGGTGCTGCTGATCAGCGTATGGGTGCTGTGGGGATGCGCCACTGGAGGAAATTCAACGGTAGCGCCCGAAAGGTTGCCCGTAGGAACCCGGATTGCCTTACCTGAAGATGCCAAGGCGTTGGGCGATGTCGCCTGTGAGTTTTACAAAGCTGGGGGCAGCCGAGGTCTGGAACAGTTCGAAATCCGCTGTCCGGGCTGGGAGCGCGCCGCCGGCCTGGTCTGGCGCGGCGATCTCCCGCGTCCTGCGTCAGGCTGGGAACAGACCTTCTTCAACCAGGGTGATTTAGCCAAAACGGTGCAAGCGGAGGCAAATTGCAGCGATCAGGAACTCACTCGCATTCTGAAAGATCAACCGGCGTATTCGCGCCGTTGCACCAGTTATAACGGTGGTTTTCCCTACCTGCTGATTGCAGCCGGCGTCAACAATCGCGCCTTCGTACTCTGGGGACCGGCTCATCTGGCGCCCTTGTTCGAGAGCTTTGTCCAAACCTCCCTGCGGGGTACAGCGCAGGAAATAGTCCCCGGCAGTCGGTCGCAATTAATTGCGCTGGCTGAACAGTCGGTAGCGCCAGAAGGTCGGTTCATCGGTCTGGAGGACATGGGGCAGTTCACCGCGTTGGACGAGCTGAGCACCCTGTATAACTCGGCGAAGAACCACCAGCGCGCATTGGAGCTGGCGCAACGGGCGCTGGAGATTCACGAGCGCATTAAGGGAGCCAATAATCCTGGCGGTGGTTATCTGGTGGCACGGATGGCCCGCGAACTCAGCCGGTTGCAACCCGGCGCGGCGGACGCCATGTTTCAGCGCGCCGAACCGCTGGTGAAAGCGTCGCCGGATGTCTCCGATTGGCCGGAATTTCTGGTCTATCGAGCCTGGTATGAATTGGATCGGGGGGATCGGGCGCGGGCTGAACAGGACGCGCAACAGTCCTGGGAATTAAGCCAAGCGGCGGCGGCGAGTTCCCGGCAGGGAGAAACAAATCCCCGGATCGCCCATTCGCTGGTTGGCGTCGGGGATGTCTATGTCGAGCTGGACAAGCTGACGGAAGCGGAAGCGGCTTACCTGCAAGCGCTCAGGATTTTCGATACCGTGCGGGGCGGTGATTATCACTGGGTGGGTGAAAGCCAGCAGCGCTTGGCGGAGGTCTACCGCCGCCAGCAGTCATTTGAGAAAGCCCGTGCCCAGGCCCAGGCGGCGGTCGAACTGAAGCGCGCCCTGTTCGGCGAGGGCCGGGCGCTGGCCGAAGCGCTGATGACTCAAGCCAAGATCGAACGTGCAGCCGGTCAGCCCGAGCGCGCCCTGAATCTTTGGCGCGAGACGCGAAGAATCCTGTTGAACGATCAGGCGGCGCTGGCGGCTCTGAAGACGGAAGATATTGAGGATTACCTTGAATTGCTGTTCCAACTCGCCGATAGCACTGCCGGCAGCGCCAAAACAGCCCTGCTCGATGAAGCGTTCGCGGTTTCGCAATTAGGCCAGACCCCAGCGGCGGGGCGGGCCGTCACTCAAGTAGCCGCCCGCCTCGCTGAAACCGACCCCGCCGTGCGGGAAACCGCACGGGCGCTGCAAGACGCCTTGAAAGCCAGACAGGATGCTCAATATGAATTGGGTCTGGAACAAAGCAAGCCCTTCCTGGCGCGGGATGCGAGTCGGGAGGAAGCGCTAAAAGCAAAACTGCGCACGGCGGCGGTGGAATATCAGCGGCAGGAGCAACAGTTGCAAGCGCGATTTCCACGCTATGGCCGCCTGATCACGCCAACGCCTCTAAGCGTTGCTGAGGTCGCGAAGTTGTTGCGGCCGAGCGAGGCGCTGTTGCGGGTGCTGCCCGGTGAAAAAGAGACTTGGGTATTTCTGATCAAGGCGGACGGCACCGTGCGCGGCGCTGCAGTGCAACTGCCGGCCCGGCAATTGACCGCCGAGGTTGGACGGCTGCGGGCGGGGGTGGACGCCAGTTCCGGTAAACTGCCCGATTTTGATCTGGCCCTCGCTCACCAACTGTACCAGCAACTGCTGGGGTCTTTGGAACCGGCGCTGGTCGGGGTCGACCATCTGATCGTAGTGCCCGCCGGGGCATTGCTCAGTCTGCCGCCCGCGCTGCTGGTGCGGCAGGCCCCGGCGGAACCCGGTAATAATCGGCAGGCCGCCTGGCTGGTGCGCGACATGGCGCTCAGTTTATTGCCTTCGGTGGTTGCCCTGGAGCAGTTCCGCCAAGTGGCCGGATCTTCGCAGGCTCGGCTACCCTTTATTGGCTTTGGCGATCCGGAGTTTTCGGATCAATCTGGCGTATTGCGCGGTAATGGCACTGTCGCCGGGGTTGATCAGCTCGTCCAGGATTGTCAGCTCAATGCCAAAGCCCTCGGACAATTGCCACGACTCCCGGAAACCGCGACCGAACTGCGCACGCTGGCTCGTACTCTGGGTGCCAATCCGGGGCAAGCCGTCGTACTGGGTCGTCAAGCTACGGTTGCTACCGTGGAGGCCAGCAAGCTACAGAATTACCGCATCATCGCCTTTGCCACCCACGCCCTGTTGCCGGGGGAACTGGACTGCCTGACGGAACCAGCGTTGGCGCTGACTCCGGGAACGGGAGCCAATGGCGCCGATTATGGGTTGCTCGGCGCCAGCGCTATTGCCCGCTTGAAACTGGATGCCGAATGGGTGCTGCTGTCGGCCTGCAACACAGCGGGAGCGGGAGGCGGTCGCCTGCGCGGTGAGGGATTGTCCGGGTTGGCCACGGCGTTTTTTTACGCGGGCACCCGCGCACTGCTGGCTTCACACTGGTATGTGGTTTCGGAGCCTACCGTCTTTCTGACCACCCATACCTTTGATGCGTACCAGAAATCACCCAGTATGGGGCGGGCGGAAGCGTTACGGCGAGCGCAACTGGCGCTGCTGGAGCAGCCGAACATGGCGCATCCGGTGTTTTGGGCGGCGTTTACCTTGATCGGGGAAAGTAGCCCCTTACGGTAGCACTTTGATGAACGGGAGCGGTTGCGGTTAGATGCGACCGATGGGCAAAACCCGCGATAAAGGCAGTATCACCATGAAAATTTGGCAATTAGATCAGCTTTGGGCGAAAGCAGCAACACTGGCGTTAATTAGTCTTTGGTTAATGCTTTTACCGGATTGGGGAATTGAGTTGAGGGCGCAGACTCTCCCAACATCACCTACGCTATCGCCTACTCAGCTTAACTTTGGATCCGTTCCTGTCGGCACCACCAGTCCGCCACAAACAGTGACTTTAACCAATCCTGATCCCCAATTCCCAATTGCAGTCAACAGCATTACTGCGACAAGCAGTTTTTCCTCGACCAGTTGCCCTCAATTTCTGCTTCCATTGTCATCTTGTACTATCAGTTTGACATTTTCTCCAGGAACGCTTGGAACACAAACAGGGACTCTCAGCGCTGTGGTTGATACATGCCTGTCTGCTCCTTGTATCCAGACTCTAACTGCAGCTTTAACGGGTGTAGGCATTTCATCAATAAACGCAGTGAACGACACCGCCAGCACCGCAGCGGGAACGCCGGTTTCCATCAATGTACTGGCCAACGACACTGGC